>DASZUD010000021.1:0-9554 GCA_035548155.1 Polyangia bacterium | reverse complement strand
TCGCCGGCCTGCGGGCGGCGCCGATGGTCGTCAGGCTCGCGTCTGCGCCTGAATGACGGCGGCGATCGCGTCCGGCAGATCGCCCGCGATGGCCCCCGAGCCGAGACGCGCGCCCAGCGCCTGGCCGGCCGCGCCGTGGATGAACACCCCGGCGCGCGCCGCGGCGAGCGGCTCCATCCCTTGCGCGAGCAGCGACGCGATGAGGCCCGTGAGCACGTCGCCGCTGCCCGCCGTCGCGAGCGCGCCCGTCGCCGCCGGATTGACGTAGACGGTCCCGTCGGGCGCGGCGACCAGCGAGCGCGCGCCCTTCAGCACGACGACCGCCTTCGTGCGGCTCGCGAGATCGCGGACCGCGCCCAGGCGGTCCGCCTCGATCTCGTCGATGCGCTTGCCGCAAAGGCGCGCCATCTCCCCCGGGTGCGGCGTCAGGATGCGCGGCGCGGGCGTGATGTTGAGCACCCGAACGATCTCGGTCCCCAAGAGGTTCAGCGCGTCGGCGTCCAGCACCATCGGCGCCGCGAGCCGCGACGCGAGATCGCGCACGACGGCGCGCATGTTCGGGCCCGTGGGGATGCCGGGGCCGAGCGCGACGGCGCCCATGCGCCCCGCGAGCTTCGCGAGCAACGTTGCGCTCTCGCGCGGGTCGGCGTCGTCGGTCTCGGAGTACTTCGCGGTCATGATCTCGACGACCTTCGCGTCGAGCGCCGCCTGGCCCCGCGCCGTCGACGCGAGCGTGACCAGCCCGACGCCGGAGCGCAGCGCCGAGCGGCCCGCCAGCAGCGCCGCGCCCGTCTTCCCCTCCGAGCCTGCGATCACGAGGAGGTGCCCCGCCGTGCCCTTGTGCGCCGTCGCGCCTCGCCGCGGCAGCTCGCGCCAGATGGGCGCCGCTTCGATCCAGTAGGTGAGCGGCCCCATCCCGGCGGGCGGCTCGATCGGGACGCCCAGATCGATGACCTCGATGGCGCCCACGGGAGCCGCGGCGTCGAGCACGAGGCCGAGCTTCCGCGCGCCCATCGTCGCCGTCAGATCGGCGCGGAAAGAGAGCCCGTGCACGCGCCCCGTGTCGGCGTCGAGGCCCGAGGGAATGTCGCAGGCCACCTTCCACGCAGCCGTCGCGTTCATCGCGGCGAGCGCCGCCGCAGGAACACCCGTGACGTCGTCGCGCAGGCCGATGCCGAAGATCGCGTCGACGACGACGCTCGCGCCCGCGAGCGCGGCGCGCCAGGCCGCCTCGTCGGCCCACGTCTCGCCGTCTTCGAGCGAAACGCCGCCCGTCTGCTCGAGCGCGCGCAACATGATCGCCGCGTCGCCCCCGACGCGCGCGCGGGGCGCCGCGAGGAGAACACGCACGTCGAAGCCACGCCGCGCGAGGTGGCGCGCGACGACGAAGCCGTCGCCGCCGTTGGCGCCGGCGCCCGAGACGACCACGACGAGCCCGCGCGCCGTCGCGTCGACGGCGGCGCGCGCCGCGATCAGCTCGGCGACGCCGCGTCCGGCGTTCTCCATGAGCACGAGGCTGGGCACGCCCAGGCGCTCACTGGCCGCGCGGTCGGCCGCCCGCATCTGCTCGGCCGAAAGGACCAGGCCGTGCGACTTCTTCCGCGCCGTGGCCCCCGTCGTGTTGCCGGCCGGCGCGCTCACGACTGCGCGCCCGCCGCGATCGCCGCGCGCAGCTCCGCCACGGCGGGCTGCAGGCCGATCATGACGGCGCGCGCGACCAAGCCGTGGCCGATGTTGAGCTCCTCGAGGTTCGGCAGCGCGGCCACCGGCCCGACGTTCGCGTGGTCGAGCCCGTGCCCGGCGCCGAGCCGCAGGCCCGCGTCGCCCGCGGCGCGCGCGGCGCGCTCGAGGCGCTGGAGCTGCTTGGCGGCGGCGGTGCTCCGCGCGGGCGCCAAGCAGTAGTCGCCCGTGTGCAGCTCGACCGTGCCCGCGCCGAGCGCGCGGGACGCCTCGATGACGGCGGGCTCGGGATCGATGAACAGGCTCACGCCGATGCCTGCGCCCGAAAGGCTCTTCACGACCTTCTCGAGCAGCCCACCCGCCTTGACCTCGAGCCCCCCCTCGGTGGTCCGCTCGGCGCGCTTCTCGGGCACCAGCGTGCAGAAGTCGGGCTTCGTCGCGAGCGCGATGGCCAGCATCTCCTCCGTGGCGGCCATCTCGAGGTTGAGCACGCCCGAGACGGTCTCGCGCAGGACGCGCACGTCACGATCCTGGATGTGGCGACGGTCCTCGCGCAGGTGGACGGTGATGCCCTCGGCGCCCGCGAGCTCGCAGAGCGTCGCGGCGACGACGGGGTCCGGATACCGCGTCCCTCGCTGCTGCCGGAGGGTCGCGACGTGGTCGACGTTGACATAGAGGCGGATCATGATGCGGCGTCGAGCTCTCGCTTGATCGTGAGGGCAATCTCGTCGGCCTGCGCACGAATGCGGCCGAGGTCGGTCCCTTCTATCATGACGCGCGCCTTCGACTCGGTTCCCGAGTAGCGCACGACGACGCGGCCGTCGGCGCCGAGGTCGCCCTCGACGCGCGCGATGCACTGCTGGACGACCGGCATGTCCTCCAGCGGGCGCTTGCGAGCCACCGGGAAGTTCAGCAGCACCTGCGGGTAGCGCACCATCACGCGCGCGAGCTCCGACAGCGGGCGCGCTTCCTCGACCATCACGGCGAGCACGCGCAGCGCCGCGACCATGCCGTCGCCCGTCGTCGCGTGATCGAGGAAGATGATGTGCCCCGACTGCTCGCCGCCGAGGAGGTAGCCGCCCGCGCGCATCGCCTCGACGACGTAACGATCGCCCACCGCCGTGCGCATGAGAGAGCCGCCCTTCGCCGAGAGCGAGCGCTCGAGGCCCAGGTTCGACATGACGGTCGCCACCAGCGTGCGGCCGGGGAGAGCGTCGCGATCGAGCATGCGCGTGCCGAGGATCGCCATGATCTGATCACCGTCGACGACGGTGCCGTGCTCGTCCGCGAGGATGACGCGATCCGCGTCGCCGTCCAGCGCGACGCCGATCCGCGCGCCCACGCGCTTGACCTCCGCGGCCATGAGCTCGGGGTGCAGCGCGCCGCAGCCCTCGTTGATGTTGCGGCCGTCGGGGTGGCAGCCCAGCGTCACCACCTCGGCTCCCAGCTCCTCGAACACGCGCGGCGCCACCTGATAGGCCGCGCCGTTCGCGCAGTCGACGACGATCTTGATGCCGTCCAGCGTGCGGTCCTTCGGGAAGGCGTGCTTGAGGAATTGCACGTAACGCCCGCGCGCGTCCTCGATGCGCACGGCCTTGCCGATGCCGGCGGCGCCGGCGCGCGCGCTGGTGTCGCCCGCGGCGATCTCGCTCATGCGGCGCTCGAGCTCGGCCTCCACCTCGTCGGGCAGCTTGAAGCCGTCGGCGGCGAAGATCTTGATGCCGTTGTCCTGGAAGGGGTTGTGGGAGGCGCTGATGACGACGCCCGCATCGGCGCGCATCGACGACGTGATGAAGGCGATCCCGGGCGTCGGCAGCGGTCCCACCAGCATGACGTCGGCGCCGGCCGCGACGATGCCCGCCTGCAGCGCGCTCTCGAGCATGTACCCCGAGAGGCGCGTGTCCTTGCCGATGACGACCCGGCCCGGCCGCGCCGGGTGACGGAAGCGCTGCGCGACTGCCTGCCCCAGCCGCAGGGCGACCTCGGCGGTCATCGGCTCTTCGTTGGCGACACCGCGGATCCCGTCGGTGCCGAACAGCTTTCTTTCGTTCTCTGCCATGAGCTCCTGGCAGTTTAATCACGATCGCCGCGAAACGCGCGGCCTTGCGGCGCGCCGCGGGACGGAATCGCCCTACCTACGGCTCGGCGCCCGCGAGCGCCTCGGCGACGCGGACGACGTCGCGCATCGCGCCCACGTCGTGCACGCGTACGGCGGACGCGCCCAGGAACACCGCGGCCGTCACGGCGGCGGCCGTGCCGAACACGCGCTCACCCGCGGGCTTCCCCGTGAGCTGCCCGATGAACGACTTCCGGGAGACGCCGACCATGAGCGGCACCGCGAGCCGCGCGCGCAGCGCCGGCAAGCCGCGCAGGAGCGCCAGGTTGTGCTCGAGGACCTTGCCGAAGCCGATGCCTGGATCGGCCCAGACCTCGCCGCAGCCAGCTTCGCGTGCCGCCGCGATCTGGCCGCCCAGCTCGTCGCCGACCTCCCGGACGACGTCGTCGAAGGAAACGTCGTCCATCATCGTGGACGGCCGCCCTCGCAGATGGCCGAGCACGATCTTCGCGCCCGCCGCCGCCGCGACCTCGAGGATCGCCGGATCGATGAGGCCGCCCGAGATGTCGTTGACGACCCGCGCGCCCGCCGCGAGCGCCGCCCGCGCCGTCTCCGCCTTGTACGTGTCGATCGAGATCAGCACGTCGCCACGAAGCCGCGCCTTCAATCCCTTGACGACCGGGATCACGCGCGCCCGCTCTTCGTCACCGCTGACCGTGCTCGCGCCCGGCCGCGTCGACTCCCCGCCGACGTCGATCCAGTCCGCGCCCTCGCCCGCCATCCGAACCCCGATCTCGATCGCTTCCTGAGCCGTCGAGATCTTGCCCCCATCCGAAAACGAATCCGGCGTGCAATTCAGCACGCCGACGATCATGCACCGGCTCATCGCCCAAGCCCCCGCGCAGGTTCCCGTATCATTTTGGCTGCGGGGCCGATTCTAAGCCGGGAGGCGCGGCTTTGCTGCGCCTCCCTCGCCTCAGCATCAGCGGGGGTCAGGTAGGGGGCACGAAGCCCCCCACCCGCCTTTTATGCCTTTTCGGGGTCCGGCAGCGGGCGCGGCGGCGCGAAGATGCTCGGCCGCGAAGGCTTCTCGGCGGCCGCCTTGGCCGCTGCGGCCGCGCGGGCCGTCGACGTCAGCGGCGGCTTGCGATCGAGCCGCCGGCCCTCGAAGATCGCGTCGATGTCCGCGCCGTCGACGGTCTCGTACTCGAGCAGCGTCTCGGCCAGCGCCTTGAGCTTGCCGAGGTTCTCGACGACGATCTGGCGCGCGCGAGCGTAGTTCTCGCTGACGATGCGGCGCACCTCGCCGTCGATCTCGATGGCCGTCTGCTCGCTGTAATCCTTGCTGCTGTCCGTGAAGTCCCGGCCGAGGAACACCTCGCCCTGCGGCTTACCGAAGTGCAGCGGCCCCAGCTTGTCGGACATGCCCCAGTCGCAGACCATCTTGCGCGCCATGTCGGTCGCGACCTGGATGTCGTTCGACGCGCCCGTCGTGAGCTGGTCGAAGATCAGCTCCTCGGCGATGCGCCCGCCCATGGCGACCGCGATCTGATCGTTCACGCCGTCCTTCGTCAGGTTGAGGCGATCTTCCACCGGCAGCTGCTGCGTCAGACCCAAGGCGCGCCCGCGCGGAATGATCGTCACCTTGTGAACGGGATCGGCGTGCTTGACGAGCTTGCCGACCAGCGCGTGCCCCGCCTCGTGGTAGGCGGTGACGCGCTTGTCGTTCTCGCTGATGATCATCGAGCGGCGCTCGGGGCCCATGAGGACCTTGTCCTTCGCCTGCTCGAAGTCGTACATGTCGAGCTGCGACTTGTCGGCGCGCGCGGCCAGCAGCGCCGCCTCGTTGACGAGGTTCTCGAGGTCCGCGCCCGAGAAGCCCGGCGTGCCGCGCGCGATCGTCTCGAGCTCGACGCCCTGGGTGAGCGGCGTCTTCTTCGTGTGGACCTTGAGGATGCCGAGGCGGCCCTTCACGTCCGGCCGCGGCACGACGATGCGGCGATCGAAGCGGCCCGGGCGCAGGAGCGCCGGGTCGAGGACGTCCGGACGGTTCGTCGCGGCGATCAGGATGACGCCGTCGTTCGACTCGAAGCCGTCCATCTCGACGAGGAGCTGGTTCAGCGTCTGCTCGCGCTCGTCGTGACCGCCGCCGAGGCCCGCGCCACGGTGACGACCGACGGCGTCGATCTCGTCGATGAAGATGATGCAGGGCGCGTTCTTCTTGCCCTGCTCGAAGAGGTCGCGCACGCGGCTCGCGCCGACGCCCACGAACATCTCGACGAAGTCAGAGCCCGAGATCGAGAAGAAGGGAACGCCCGCCTCGCCGGCGATGGCGCGCGCCAGCAGCGTCTTGCCCGTGCCGGGAGGGCCCATCATGAGCACGCCCTTGGGGATGCGGCCGCCGAGGCGCGTGAACTTCTTCGGGTCCTTGAGGAAGGCGATGATCTCCTCGACCTCGTCCTTCGCCTCCTCGATGCCGGCGACGTCGGCGAAGGTGATCTTCCGCTGGTTCTCGGACAGGAGCTTTGCCTTCGATTTGCCGAAGCTCATCGCCTTGCCGCCGCCGACTTGCAGCTGTCTCATGAAGACGAGGAACAACACGACGAGCACCAACATCGGCAGCCACGTCACGAAGACCTGTTGCCAGAAGCTGTTCTCCGAGTCCTTGACCACCTCGTAGTTGAGGTGCGCCTTGTCGAGCTTCTCGAGGAGCTTGTCGCCCACGATGCCCGTGGTGACGAAGGTCTCGCCCGTGGCGTACTGCCCCTTGAGCTCGGCGCTGTCCTGGTACTTCCGGATCTGGATTGCCGACGTCGACTTGAACTTCTCGGGGTGCTGGTCCACGTCCGAAACGAACGTCGAGAAGAGCAAGTGACGGTCCTCGGCGCCCTGCTTGCTGAGGAACTGCCAAACCACCAAGAAGAGAAGGATCAGCATGATCCAGAGCAGGAACGTCTTATGACTTTGGCGCACTCGTGGTCCTTTCGGGTTCGGCCCCACACACAACGGCCGGCTCTGGGGCGAACTTAAAAAGTATTGCCCCCATTCGGGTGACGGTCAAACACATCTGTCGATGTCGTAGGCCCCGAAGGGGTCGGGCCGCACCGCATGTTTCGCCTGGGTCAATCGGGGCGCCCCGGAACCGCCGAGACGCCGACCAGGCGCTTCGTCGCCGGCGACGGGCGCCCTTGCTCTGCCGGCCGCACGCCGGGGACGTAGAGCACGACGTCGTCGGACGTCGTCAGCACCGGCAGCTGGTCGCGGACGCCGCGCGGGATCTTGGCGTCGATGAGCAAGTCCGAGAGCTTCCGGCTGCCGCGCCCGCCGCGAGGGCGCATGCGATCTCCGGGGCGACGGGCGCGCAGCACGAGCGGCCAGGCGAGCGCGTCGGCGTCGAACTGCGCCGCGCTCTCGGCCCCCGGCCCGGTCGAGACGCGCACCGCCAGCGCGCCGGGCAGGAGCGCATAGACGCCCGCCCCGGCGACCGTGACCGGAGCCGGCTTCGCCGCGGGCTTCGCGGCGGCCCGCGGCGCGATGCGCACCTGCCCATATGCCACTTCGACCACCCGCCCTCCCGAGACGTCCACGCGCCGTGTGCCCGCGGCGCAGGCGCGCAGGCCGTCGATGACGTCGAAGGCGCGCCGGTTGAGATCGGCGGGCAGCGCCGCGCGCTCGGGAACACCGGCCGCCCGCGCAGCCGCGGCCAAACCGACGAGCGCCTCGCGCACGCGCGGGTTCTCGACGGCGAGCGCCGGCAGGATCTGATGGCGGATGCGCGCGCGAGCGAAGCGCGCGTCGGCGTTCGAGGGGTCCTCGATCGACGGCACGCGGTGGCGCGCGAGGTAGCGCCGGACGTCGTCTCGCGTCGCGTCGAGCAGCGGGCGAATGAACGGATCGCGGCGGTAGGGGATGCCGGCGAGGCCGCGCAGGCCCGTGCCGCGCACGACGCGGAAAAGGACGGTCTCGGCTTGGTCGTCCGCCTGATGCCCGAGCGCGATGCGGGCGCCCCGGCTCGCGCCGAGCTCCTCGAGCGCGCCGAGCCGCGCGCGCCGGGCGGCATCCTGCAGCGAGGCGCGCCCCTGGCGGGCCGCCGCGACGTCGACGCGCAGGCCGTGCCACGGCAGGCCCAGCGCCTCGATCCAGGCGCGCACCCGCTCGGTCTCGTCGCGCGCCTCGGGCCGGAGCCCGTGGTCCACCGTCGCCGCCTCGACCTCGACGCCGAGGCGCGGCGCCAGGCGCGCGAGCGCGTGCACGAGCGCCATCGAATCGGGGCCGCCCGAGACGCCCACGACGACGCGATCGCCCGCGCGGACGAGGCCGTGCGCGCGAATGGTTCGGAGAATCGTCGACAGCATCGAGCGCGCCCAGTCTAACGCGTATATAGAGGAGGCCATGGCATCCCGTTCCGACAAGCCCCAGCCCGACCAGCCCAACAACGTCGTCGCGCTGTCGCGCTACAGGGCGCAGCTCGGCCGGGGGCGCAAGCTGCGCCGCGCCGACGCGCTGCTCGAGGGCCCCGAGCCCGAGCGCGCCGTCCGCGCCCTGCCCGGCGACGAGCTCTACTACGTCATCCACGAGATCGGGCTGCGCGACGCGGGCGAGATCCTCGCGATGGCGCGCCCCGAGCAAGTGCAGGCCGTCCTCGACTTCGGCCTGTGGGAGCGCGACCACGTGGTCCCCGAGCGCGCGGGCGAGTGGCTCGAGGTGATCGCCGAGGCGCCCTACGAGAAGATCGGCGAGTGGGTCGCGGGGCTCGACGTCGAGCTCTTCGCGCTCCTGCTCCGCCAAACGAGCCGCATCTACGACCTCTCGCAGGAGGAAGCGCCGGACGAGCCGGCGGGCACGCTGTATCCGACGCCCGACGGGTTCTTCGTGCTGGACGTCACCGGCGTCGACACCGAAGAAGCCGGTGACGACGACGGGGCCGCGGAGGCGGGTCCGGCGACCACCTCCGCGCGCGCCATGATCCGCATCATCGACGCGCTCTACCGGGCCGATCGCGATCTCGCGCGGCGGCTGCTCGTGGGCGCGAAGATGGAGCTCGACTCCGAGCTCGAGGAGCTGGCCTATCGCTGGCGCCAGGGCCGCATGGCGGACCTCGGCTTCGAGGACTACTACGACGCGCTCGAGGTGTACCGAGAGCTCGAGCCCGCGAGCGTGCGCATCGGCGAGACGGAGCCCGGCAAGGCGCGCGTCCGCCCGCTGGATCACAACGAGGAGAAGGAAGGCATCGCGGCCTCCGTGCGCGTGCCCTCGGCGCTGGTCGAGCGGCTCACGCACGGCGGCTCGCCGTTCTCGCGCGGCGTCCAGGGCGTGCGCTCGGCCGAGGAGGTCGCCGAGCTGCACTTCGCGCTGGTGGCGCTGACGAACCGCGTGCTGGCCGCCGACCGCGTGACGCCCGGCGACGACGCCGCGGTGGCGGCCACGCTCGAGCGGCAGCTCGCCACCCTGGATCTGGCGGTGGAGTTCCTGTCGCGCGGCGACGCCGAGCGGGAGGTCGCGGCCGTGCGCACCGTCCCGCTGGTCCGCCTGTTCCGTCTGGGAGTGAGCCTGGTCGGCAAGGTGAAGCGCCTCGCGACGACGCTGCGCCGGGGCGGTCCGTTCGCCGTCACGGGGCGCGAGCTCGTCGAGCCGGACGAGGCGCTGGTGCTGAGCGCGCTCTCAAGGCCCCGGCCCCTGTTCGCCGGGATCCTCGACGAGCCGCCGTCGAACGCGGACCGGCCCTTCCGCTCGCTGGCCGAAGTCGCGCGCGCCACGGCGGCCGTCGAGCGCGCCGCGGCGACGCAGGCGCTGCTGGTCGGCCTCGGCGTCTCGCCCG
>DASZUD010000020.1:0-4908 GCA_035548155.1 Polyangia bacterium | reverse complement strand
GAGCGTCAGCAGCGCCGCACGGTCTCGCGGAGCAGACGCGCGCGGCCTCGCATCGGAAGACGGCCAAGGCCCGAACGGAACGCCGATCGGTGGCACGTGCGCCTACACACGACCACCTTGGCGTGGTTATTTTCGGGTCGGGCTGATCAATTTCGGACGCCGAAGGAACTCTAGTAGCATGGTCGTTCCGCCCCCGCGCTGCGTCGCTTCCTTGTCGGCCGGCGTCATCTGTCTGTCGCGCGCGCGCGTGGGGCCGACGAGCCTGGCTTCTGTCCGCGGTCCTCAAACCTCGCGAGGTGTCGAGTGAGAGAGCACCGAGAGCTCTTCGTACTCCTGACGTTTGCGGCCCTCGGCTGCGCGCGCGGGCACATCGTCGGCGGTGGCTCCGGCAGCGCCGGCGCATCGGGAACGAACGGCGGCGGGGCGGGCGCAGGGGGCGAGACAGCGCTTCCGGTCACGCCGCCCGCGGGTGATCCCAACGGGCTGCTCGGCACGAAGCCGCCGTCGCCGTCGGTGTTCACGCCCGCGGCCTCCACGCTGCGCCGGCTGACGACCACGCAGTACCGCAACACGATCGCCGACCTCCTGGGCTCGGGCGTGACGATCAAGACCGAGCTCGAGCCCGACACGGCGCTCGACGGCTTCGCCTCGATCGGGGCGGCGCGCGTCTCGCTGTCGGCGACGGCCACCGAGCAGTTCGACGCGGCGGCGTTCGATCTGGCGCACCAGGCGCTGTCGAACACGGCGACGCGCGGCGCGCTGGTGGGCTGCGCGCCCGCCGGCACGACCGACGACGCGTGCGCGCGCACGTTCGTGACGGCCTTCGGCCGCCGCGCGTGGCGCCGCGATCTGACGGCCGACGAGATCACGCGCTACGTGACGCTGGCGACGAACGCGTCGGGCATGCTGAAGGACTTCTGGGGCGGGCTTGAGTACGCGCTGGCGGGGCTGCTCGAGTCGCCGCACTTTCTTTATAGGGAGGAGCTCGGCGCGGCGGATCCTGCCGTGCCCGCGCGTCGCATCTTTTCGGGCTACGAGCTCGCGAGCCGGCTTTCCTTCTTGGTGACGAACTCCACGCCGGACGATGCGCTGCTCGACGCCGCGAAGGCGGGCAAGCTCGCGACGACGGCGGGGCTCGCGGCCGAGGCGCAGCGCCTGCTGGCGTCGCCGCGCGCACACGACGCCATGGGCAACTTCTTCACGGAGCTCTACGCGTTGGACAACCTCGACAGCCTGCCGCAGTCACCCACGTTCTTCCCGCAGGTGAGCGCGACGCTGGGCGATTCGATGCGCACCGAGACGTTGAAAGTGCTCGACGACATCGCGTTCAGCGGAAGTGACTACCGCTCGTTCCTCGACACGACGACCACGTACGTCAACAACGAGCTCGCGAGCCTGTACGGGCTTCCGGCGGTCACCGGCACGGGCTTCACGAAGGTATCGCTGCCTGCGGCGGGGCCGCGCGCCGGGTTCCTGGGTCAGGCCAGCTTCCTCGCGATGTACTCACACGCAGACTCGGGCTCGCCCACGCGTCGGGGCAAGTTCATCCGCGAGGTGATCCTGTGCCAGGCCGTGCCGTCGGCGCCGCCGGACGTCAACACGCAGTTCCCCGTCGACGCGCCCGGCGACCCGCAGCGCACGACGCGCCAGAAGCTGGAGGCGCACCGCATGGCGGGCTCGTCGTGCGCGGCGTGCCATCAGGTGATGGATCCGGTGGGACTGGGCCTCGAGAACTTCGACGGCATCGGCGCCTACCGGACGATGGAGGCGGGGCAGACCATCGACGCGAGCGGCAACCTGGACGGCGTCGCGTACAACGACGCGCGCGGTCTGGGCGCGGCGCTGAAGAACCACCCCAGCCTGGGCAGCTGCCTCACGCGCGGCGTGCTTCGTTACACGATGGGACACGTCGAGACGCCGGGCGAGCAGGCAGTCGTCGACGCGCTGTCGCAGCAGTTCTCCGCCAACGGCTACAAGTTCAGCTCGCTCGTGCTCGGCGTCGTCGCCAGCGCGAGCTTCCGCTACGCGGGAGTTCCGCAATGAAGAAGACCGTGATTGGCCGCCGGACCGTCCTGCGCGGGCTCGTGGGCGGCGTGGCCGTCGGCATCGGCCTGCCGCCGCTCGAGGCGATGTTCAACGGCAACGGCACGGCGTACGCGCAGGGCGCGGCGATCCCAAAGCGTCTGGGCGTCTTCTTCTGGGGCAACGGCGTGAAGCTGGACCGCTGGACGCCGCAGAACACGGGCTCGCAGTGGACGCCCAGCCTGGAGCTGGCGCCGCTGATGCCGGTGAAGGACTACGTCAACGTCGTGTCCGGCATGAACATAAAGACCGGCAACGAGCGTGGCCATCACGCGGGCAGCGTCGGGATCCTCTCGGGCTCGCCGATGATCTCGCAGCCGCACCCGAACTCGCCATACGCGTCGACCTTCAGCGCGCCCAGCATCGACCAGGTGGCGGCGAACGCCATCGGGACCACGACGCGCTTCAAGTCGCTCGAGGTCGGCATCTCGAAGCGCATCGACAGCGTCGAGGGCACGACGCTGCACTACCTCTCGCACAACGGGCCCGACAGCGCGAACCCGCCCGAGTACGACCCGGGCGCCGTGTTCAGCCGCCTGTTCGGCGCCGACTTCGTGCCGCCGGGCACGACGTCGACGATGCCGGCGATCGATGTCTCGAAGGTGCTGAAGAAGAGCGTGCTCGACGCGGTGCAGGCGGACGTGACGGCGCTGAAGATGAAGGTCGGTACGGCGGACGGGAAGCGCCTGGATCAGCACATGGAGAACATCCGGTCGATCGAGAACCGCATCGTGACGAACACGGGCTCTCCCGTGGCGCAGGCGAAGTGCAGCGTACCGACGAAGCCGACGCTGCCGTCGGAGACCAGCAGCAAGGAAGCGATCGCCGAGCGCATGACGGCCATGAGCAACCTCATCGCAATGGCGTTCGCGTGCGACCAGACGCGCGTGTTCTCGATCATGTTCACGGGCAGCGTGTGCGGCACGGTGTTCTGGCAGGTGGGCGCGACGGGCGGCCACCACGACCTGACGCACAACGAGCCGGACCCGCAGCCGACGGTGCACAACGCGACGATCTTCACGATGCAACAGTTCGCGACCCTGCTGACCGCGCTGAAGAACGTGCAAGAGGGCGCGGGCAACCTGCTGGACAGCTGCGCGATCCTGGCCAGCAGCGACACCGCCGACGGCAAGGCGCACTCGATCAACGACTACCCGATCCTCGTCGCCGGCCGCGCCGGCGGCAAGCTCACGTACCCCAGCGTCCACTACCGCTCGCCGAACGGCGAGAACGCCAGCATGGTTCTGATGTCGATGCTGCGCGCCGTGGGCGTGCCGCTCACGACCTTCGGGGGAGGCGGCGGGCAGGTGACGAGCGGGCTGTCGGCGCTCGAGGTCTAGCGGGAGGAGTCTTCGACGCCCCAGGGGCTCCTCGAAACCTTGGCTCTGTTCGGTGAGCCGGCGGCGCGAAAGGCGCGCCTGCTCGACCCCCTCGAGAAGCGCTCTCTAGTTCCAGCGCTTGCGTCGGAAGATGACGGTGCCGATGAGGGCAAGGAGCGACGCGAGGCTCGACAGAGACGCGCGATCAGTTGCGATGGCGCAGCCGCCCGAGGAATGAGTGCGGTTGCCGCCTGCGCCGGTCGCGCCGGCCGCGCCGGTCGTGCCGGCGGATCCCGTCGTGCCCGCGCTGCCGGTCGCTCCTGCGGAACCCGTCGTGCCCGCGGCGCCGGTCGTCCCTCCTGCGCCGGTCGTGCCAGCAGCGCCCGTTGATCCGGCATTCCCCGTCGTACCGGCAGCACCCGTCGTGCCGCCCGCACCCGTGGCGTCCGCCGCGTCGAGGTTGGTGCCGCCGTCGGCGCTCGGTTGCACCGGCGCCATGATCTTCGCCTCGGCCAGCGTGTCGGACTCGATGAAGTCGTCGAAGTAGATGGTCTCGGTGTACGGCTGCGTGAGGACGCGGTGCAGGCCCGTCTGGAAGAACATGTCGTTCGTGTCGAACTTCGTCTTGTGTTTGTAGCTCGCGACGACCGGCTGCCCGTCGAGCCACAAGTCGACCATGCCCTTCGTCGCGTCGGTGGACCAATGGACGTGGATCGCGAACTGGTGCCACACGCCCGCCTTCCACTCACCCGTCCACACGAGCACGGACCCGAGGTTGGCGCCGTTCGACTCGATGCCGAACTTCACCGTCGTTCCGCCGCCCGATTTGGGCTCGAGCCACAGGTCCATCCAGTTTCGCGAGGTGACCTTCGTCTCGTAGAACGCGATCTCGTCGCGCGTCTTCGCGTCCTCGGGCAGGAAGTAATAGCCCGAGAGATACGAGTCTTTGCCCTCACCGGTCAGCGTGCTGTCGTGCTTGATGTCGGCGCGATCCTGGTGGTACTGGCCGAAGTCGTCGTCGGGGTGAACGGTGACCTTGCACGAGTACTGGCCCCGGTAGGCTCGGTCGGTGCTGGCTTCGATGTTCTTGCGGACGCCGCCGTCGAGCGCCTTCGTGCCGTTCGTCGTCGACGTCCATTCGGAGAGATCGCCCTTCTCCATCGTGGCCGTCCAAACGACCGTCGCGCGCGCGGCCGCGGGCGCCGCGATCGCGCCCAGGCCGGCGAGCGCCGCCGCCGCGCGCCGGTTGGTCATGATCGCCGGCGGCGCGTGACGAAGCCGGACAGTGCGACCAGCGACAGCAGACTGAACAAGCCGACCTCGCCTCCCGGCGCGTACGCGCAGCCCGAGCTCGACTCGTGATGAGCGGCTGTGCCGCCGGCGCCCGTGCCCGCGGCGCCCGTCGAGGTGCCCGTGCCCGCCGCACCCGTCGTGCTGCCGGCGGCGCCCGTCGTACCCGCCGCACCCGTCGTGCTGCCGGCGGCGCCCGTCGTGCCCGCGCCGCCCG
>DASZUD010000019.1:0-10789 GCA_035548155.1 Polyangia bacterium | reverse complement strand
CTTCGGCTCGCGGGCGATGCCGGGGTTCCCGGGCGCGACCACCAGCCGGGTGCAGGCCGGGCTCTCGGCGATTCGCCAGGCCAGCGCGTGCTCGCGCCCGCCCGATCCGACCAGAAAGACCCGCATGCTAGTGACGGAAGTGGCGCTCGCCGGTGAGGACCATCGCCATGCCGTGCTCGTCGGCGGCGGCGATCGACTCGTCGTCGCGCACGGAGCCGCCCGGCTGGATCACGGCGACGCAGCCGGCCTTGGCCGCCTCGTCGACGCTGTCGCGGAACGGGAAGAACGCGTCCGAGGCCATGACGCAACCCTTGAGCGACGCGCGCGCCTTCGAGATCGCGATGCGCGTCGAGTCGACGCGTGACATCTGACCGGCGCCCACGCCCACGGTGCGCCCGCCCGCGACGAACACGATGGCGTTCGACTTCACGTGCTTGCAGACGCGCCACGCGAAGTCGAGGTCGGTCAGCTCGGCGGCCGTCGGCGTCCGCTTCGAGACGACCTTCGCGTCCGCGGCCTTCGCCGTGTCGCGATCGCGGGACTGCACGAGCAGGCCGCCCGTGACGCTGCGATACTCGACCGAGCCGACGGCGTCGCCCGGAAAGTCGTACGCCAACAGGCGCAGGTTCTTCTTCGACGACAGCGTCTGCAGCGCCTCGGGCGCGTACGACGGCGCGATGACGCACTCGAGGAACGTCTCGCTCATCTCGCGCGCGAGCGCGGCGTCCACCTGACGGTTCACGGCGACGATGCCGCCGAACGCCGACACGGGGTCGGTCTCCCGCGCCCGCTTGTACGCCTCGGCGACGTTGTCCGCGACGGCCGCGCCGCACGGGTTGTTGTGCTTGATGATCGCGGCGGCCGGCTGCGTGAACTCGGCGCACAGACGCATGGCCGCGTCGAGGTCGAGGATGTTGTTGTAGCTCAGCTCCTTGCCCTGCAGCACCTCGGCCTTCGCGAGCGACGGGGCATCCACATTGCCGTCGAGGGCGTAGAACGCCGCCTTCTGGTGCGGGTTCTCACCGTAGCGCAGCGCGCGAGCCAGCGAGGCGGTGAGGCTCAGCGTGTCGGAGAAGTCGGCCAGCGGCGCCTCGGGCGTCGCGAGGCGGCCGAGGTGCGCGGCGATCGCGCCGTCGTAGGCCGCCGTATGCCCGAACGCCTTGCGCGCGAGCTGGTAGCGCGTCGCCGCCGAGACCTCGCCCGTGCTCTGGATCTCCGAGAGCACGCGCGCGTAGTCGGCCGGATCGACGATCACGGCGACGCGCTCGTGGTTCTTCGCCGCCGAGCGGATCATGGCCGGGCCGCCGATGTCGATGTTCTCGATGACCTCTTCGAAGGGCGCGCCGCGCGCCACCGTCTCGCGGAACGGGTAGAGGTTCACGACGACGAGATCAATCGGGACGAAGCCCGCCTGCTGCATCTCCTTGCGGTGCTTCTCCGTGGGGCGGCCCAGGATGCCGCCGTGCACGCGCGGGTGCAGCGTCTTGACGCGGCCGTCGAGCACCTCGGGGGCCCCCGTGAAGTCGCTCACCTCGCGAACGGGGACGCCCGCTTCGGCGAGCGACTTGGCCGTGCCGCCCGTCGAGAGGATCTCGAGGCCGGCCGCCGAGAGCCCCTTGGCGAAGTCGACGAGCCCCGCCTTGTTCGAGACCGAGACCAGCGCCCGCTGCAGCTTGGATAGGTTTGCCACGCGGGTCTTTTATCACCGCTCCGGTTGAGCGGAACGGCGAAAACGACCTCAGGCCTCGAGCCCTGCCCGCTTGCGCAGATCGGCGATCTCGCTCTTCGACAGGTCGCGCCAACCACCCATGGCGAGACCCTCGAACGACAGGCCCCCGAAGCGCACGCGCGAGATCTTGAGCAGAGTGTGGCGGATCCACTCGCAGCCGCCCTTGAGCGCGCGCGGGCGCGTCTCGGCGACCACCATCTCGATCCAGGTGTTCTTCTCGGTCGTCGCGATCGGCTCGACCGTCATCGGCTTGACGGGCCGCCCCTCCCAGCGCCACCCCTTGAGCAGGCGGCCGAGATCCTCGTCCTTCACCTTGCCCTGCAGCTTCAGGTGATAGGTCATGGGCACCTTGCCCGACTTGCCCTTCGTGATGGCCTGCGCCAGCTCGCCGTCGTTCGTGAGCAGCACCACGCCCTCGGCGAGAAAGTCGAGCGGCGCGACGACCTGCAGGCCGGGCTCGGCGGCGCGCAGGTACTTGGCCAGCGTGGGCCGGTCCGCCTTTTGGTGTGGAACCAGCGTCGAAAGGCAGAGGCGCGGCTTGAGCATGAGGCGGTAGATCGGCGCCTCGGGGACGACGCGCTTGCCGTCGACCTCGACGGTGTCGTTCGCGCGCACGCTGCTGCCCAGCGTGCTGACCACGACGCCGTTGACGCGCACGGCGCCCGATTCGATGAGCTGCTCCGCTTGGCGGCGCGAGGAGACGCCCGCCTGGGCAAGGTAACGCTGAAGACGCATTGGCTAACTCTGTGGTTCGGTCGGCTCGGTCGGGCCTTCGGCCTGGCCGGGGGGTGGTCCCGAGGCGCGCGAGGCCGCGATCGTCGCGGTCTCCAGCTCGGCGAGGAGGTCGTCTTCTTCTTTCTGGTCGACGGGCGAAAGGTCCATCGTCGCGGGCGCGAAGGGCGACCGCGGCGCATCGGGCGCCCCGACGGGCGGCGGCACCGTGCCCTCCGCCAGCGGCGCCTTCGCGTCGACGACGGCCATCTGCTGCTCGGACAGCTCGTGGAACTCGCGCAGCGTCGGCAGCTCGGACAGATCCTTCAGGCTGAAGGTCTTGAGGAAGTCGGGCGTCGTCCCGTACAGCATGGGACGACCCACGTCTTCCTTCTTGCCGAGGATGCGCACGAGGCCGCGATCCAGCAACGTCTTCAGCACGGGCCCGCAGTCGACGCCGCGGATCTCGTCGATCTCGGGGCGCGTGATCGGCTGCCGGTACGCGACGATCGCCAGCGTCTCCAGCATCGCGCGCGACAGGCGCTGCGGCTTGCCGGCGATGAGCTGGCTGACCCACGGCGCGTTGATCGGGTTCGTGCGGAACTGCCAGCCGCCCGCCAGGCTGGCGAGCTGGATGCCGGTCTCGGCGTGGCGCTCGCGCAGCGCCTCGAGCGCCGCCGTGAGCTTCTTCGCGTCGCGCTCGTTCGTGAGCTTCTTGAGGTCGCTCACGGAGAGCGCGCGATCCGACGCGAAGAGCAGGCTCTCGACGATGCTCTCGAGGCGGTCCGCCGATTCGACGGGCGGCTCGGCGTCCTCGTCGTCTTCAGCGCCGACGGCGGCCTCGCCGCCCGCGCCCGCGGCTTCAGCCGAGGCCTCGCCGTCTGCGGATTCTTCACCGGGGGCTTCCGCCGGCGGTTCGCCCGAGGCGGCGCCTTCGCCCGCGCCGCGCGTCTCGTCGGAAGCAGCGTTCAACGCTTCGTCTGAAGCTTCGTCTGAAGCTTCGGCCGACGCTTCGTCCGACGCTTCGGCCGACGCTTCGTCAGACGCTTCGTCCAAAGCTTCGTCCGACGCTTCGGCCAAAGCTTCGTCCGAAGCGCCATGCTCGATCGGCAGCTCGGTTCCCAGATCGACCTCGACCGAGACCGACGCGGACACGGCCTCGCGCTCGATGACGGCGGGCTCGGCCGCATTCTCGTCCAGGTTCACGCGCTCCGCCGCGAGCTCGTCGTGGGAGGGCGATCCTTCGGCGGCCGCCTCGACGCTCGCAGCGCCGGCTTCGGCCTCGACGTCATCTCGGGCGCGCAACGATTCAGCCGCGAGCTCGGCGATCTCGCTCTCGTCGCCCGCGCGCGTCGGGCCGTCCCATCCGAGCTCGCCTGCCTCGCCGCCCACCGCGGGCGTGAGATCCTCGGGCGGCAGCTCGGGCGCGGCGTCGTTCTTCTTCCGCTTCATTCCTCTGACTCTCCTGAATCCTTCAGCTCGGCCTCGGACGCCCCTGCCGGCGCGGGCTCGACGAGCGTCGCGTCACCTTCCGCCTCTTCGTCGAACCCGCCGCCCGCGTCCGTGAGGTCGCCCTCGTCGAAGCCTTCGGCGTTCGTCTCGTCTGTCGCGCTCACGTCGTGCTCCTCACTGGCGGCCTCGCCGATGTCTTCGCTCGCGGCCAAAGCCGCGTCCGCGTCTGCTGCACCCTCCGCGCCCTCCGCTCCGTCTGATTCTCGGTCCTCGTCGCCCTCGCCCTCGTCCGCCGACGTGACGTGCACGCGCCTCGCCGCCTCGAGGTCGGTGCCCGCGATGTGCGTCACGAACAGCGTCTCCTGGTCCTCCGCCTGCAGCACGCGCACGACCTTGAGGCGCGCGAGCTCCAGGATCGAGAGCAGCGTCACGACGATCTGGTTCCGCAGCTCGGGCTCGGACAGCGTCAGGTCGAAGCAGCTCTCGAACAGGAACGAGCCGCCATTCTGCTGCAGCCGGTCGACGAGCTGGTTGATGCGCGCGCCGATCGACATGCGATCGACGACGACGTTGTGGGTCGAGCCCGCATTCTTGCTGGCCTTCTCGAGGATGCGCCCGAACGCGCCGATCAGCTTCCACACCGACTCGTCGGCCACGGGACCAGGGCCAATGTCGATGGATTCGATCGGCGCGCCGCGCCCGAAGACGTTGCGGCCCTCGATGGGGCGCCCGCCCAGCTGCTCGGCGGCGTCCTTGTACTTCTGGTACTCGAGCAGGCGGCGGATCAGCTCCTCGCGCGGGTCGAGAGGCTCTTCCTCTTCGCCCTCCGCGGCCGCCTCGAGCGGCTCGGGCTGCGGCACGAGCTCGCGCGACTTGAGGTAGGCCAGCGTGGCGGCCATCACCAGATAGTCGGCCGCGACGTCGACCGACATCGTCTGCATGATCTCGAGGTACTCGAGGTACTTGGTCGTGATGAACGCGATCGGGAGGTTGACGACCTCGATCTCGTGCGTCTTGCACAGGTGCAAGAGCAGGTCGAGCGGCCCTTCGAACTCGGGCAACGCGACCCGGTAGGGCGCGGCCTCGCTCATGCGGCGGCCGCAACTTTCCGGAGGACGGCCTCAGCCCAGACGTTCGCTACGTGGAACGCCGGCCTCATCACGAAGCTGAGCACGCCCGAAAGGTACAAAACGAGGAACAGGAGTGTACCGTAGCGCCTCAGCGTCTGGGGGACGATCTGCAGGCGCGCAGGGAGAAAGCCCGCGAGCACGTTCGCGCCATCCAGCGGGGGCAGCGGGATGAGGTTGAAGAACATGAGGACGATGTTGAGATAGACGACGTATCGCACGAGCGCGGCGGCGAGAGGAAGCTGGATGGCGTGCGCCGTCCCGAGGCCCACGACGACGCCCGTCATGACCAGCGCCAGCACGAGGTTCATCGCGGGCCCAGCGACGGCCACCAGCATGTGACCGACGCGCCAAGGGAGCCGGCGCGAGTAGTTCCCCGGGTTCGTCTCGACGGGTTTGCCCCACGCCAGCATCGGCATGCCGGGGTTGAAGGCGGCCAGCAGCGGCAGGATGATCGTGCCGATCAGATCGGCGTGCGCGAGCGGCGACAGCGTGACTCGTCCCTGTGACCGCGGCGTCCGATCTCCCAGCCGATCGGCCACGAAGGCGTGCCCGAACTCGTGCACGGCGACGGACACGAGGAACGCGACCAGCGACAAGATCGCGGTCCGGACTTGGTCGGGCGAGACGTCCATGGCCCGAACCCTAGCACCCTGCGCTCATCCGGAGCAGGCCTCCACGCCCTTCCCCCACCTCCTCGCATTCGAAAAGGGGGCTAGGCTCTCGGGAAGAACCGATCGTAGAGCGTGCGCAAATGCCCGCGCGAAAGGTGCGTGTAGATCTCGGTCGTGCCGATGTCGGCGTGGCCCAGCATGGCCTGCACGGCGCGCAGATCGGCGCCGCGCTCGACGAGGTGGGTCGCGAACGAGTGGCGCAGCTTGTGCGGCGAGATCCGCTTGCGGATCGCCGCCGCGACGGCGTAGCGGCCGAGCAGCTTCCAGAAGCCTTGGCGCGTCATGGGGCCGCCGAGGTGCGTGAGGAAGAGCGCGTCGACGGCGCGCGCACCACAGAACGCCGCGCGCGCGCCTTCGACGTAGGCGCGCAGCGCCGCCAGCGCCGATTCACCGATGGGCACGAGCCGCTCCTTGCGGCCCTTGCCGAAGGCCATGAGGTACCCGGCGTCGAAGTTCACGTCGCGCAGGCGCAGCTTCACCAGCTCCGACACGCGCAGGCCCGTCGCGTACAGCGTCTCCAGCATGGCGGCGTCGCGCGCGCCCCGCGGCGTCGTGCGGTTGGGCGCCGCCAGCAGGCGGTCTACTTCCTCCACCGTCAGAAATTCGGGCAGCTTGCGCCCGTAGCGCGGTAAATCGACGTCCTCCGTGGGATCGACGGTCAAGACGCGCTCGCCCTTGAGGAACTTGAAGAGCTGCCGCAGCGCGATCAAGCGGCGCGCCTGCGAGCGCGGCGTCAGCTTCCGCTCGGTGAGGAACGCGAGGAAATCGAGGACGTCGATCGGACGGACCTGGGCGGCGTCGGCGGCGCCGCGCGCGGTGACGAAGCGCGCGAAGAGCGCAAGATCGCGCCCATAGGCTTCGATCGTCGCGGGCGTCAGCTCGCGCTCGACGCGCAGGTGATCGAGGAACTGCTGAATCTCCTCGTCGAGCCGAGCACCCACGGTGCCGATGTTGGGGCCCGCCGCTCGCGGGCGCAAATTTTCGGCGTCAATGCCGCCGGACGGCGCGGCGCGACGCGGTGGGGGCGCGCGCGACCGGCGGAGCGGCGCCCCGCACGGCGCGCAGGCGCAGCACCTCCCCCAGCTCCTTCTGGACGGGGCCCGGCGCGATGACCACCACGTCGTCGACGAGCCCCGGCGTGGCGTCCAGCTCGGCGAGCAAGAGATCCAGCGCGCGGCGCGACGTCATCGTCGCCGGCAGCGCCGCGCCTCCGCCGTCACCGTCGCGCCCGGGCAGCGCGAACGCCAGCCGGCGCGCCTTGATGCCCTTGGCAGCGTCCAGCGCGCGCCTCACGCAGGCCGAGAAGCGCCGCTCCGAGAGGTCGCGCCGCGCGCCCACGCCCAGCGCCAGCACCAGCCGCCATGGCAGGCGGTGCGCCGTGGGGAACAACGTCTGCTCGCCGTCGGCGCCGGTGACCTTGGCCCCGCCCAGCATCGTCGAGAGGCGGCCGCACATGCGCCAATCGAGCAGGCCCGCCGCCCCGCGCAGCGGCCGCACGTCCGTCCAAACGGGTACGCAGACGAGGTCGCCCGGCGCCGCCTGATCCCACCGGGCGAGGTCGACGGGGAGCAGCGAGACCGTCACGGCTTCCCCTCCCCTCAATCAGGAAGGCGCGCTAGCGCCGAATCTCGAGCTCGGTGACGGCCCGATCCAAGATGCCGTTCACGAACGCGGCGCCCTCGGCGGTGCCGAAGCGCTTCGCGAGCTCGATGGCCTCGTTGATGACGACGTTGATGGGGACGGCCGGCGCGTGCAGGAGCTCCCACAGCGCGAGGCGCATGATGTTGCGCTCGACCACCGCCATGCGCTCGATGCGCCAGTTGCGCGACAGGCGCGTCAGGGTGGCGTCGAGCTCTTCCTTGCGCGCGCCCACCCCGCGCACCAGCTCCTCGACGAGCGCGCGATCGGGGCGGACGTTGACGAGCTCGCCCGAGCCGAACCCGTCGTCCTCGTCGGCCGGCGCGCGCTCCCCGGCGGCGGGTCCGAAGAAGTGCTCGAACGTGCGCGAGAGCGCCACCTCGACGGGCACCTCGGGGCTCACGTCCATGGCGTGCAACACTGAAAGCGCGATCTCTCGCGCGCGGCGACGCGGCCCAATCATCTCCAACGCCCCCCGCTACTTCCTTCGCGGCAGGTCCTGCCGAAGCGTGCCGGCCTTGCTCGCGCGCGCGCCCCCGAAACCAGGGCCCGATTCGGCGTCGAGCCGCGCGTAGAGCTCCGCCATCTCGACGGCGACCATGGCCGCGTCGAAGCCGCGATTACCCGCCTTCGTGCCGGCGCGCTCGATCGCCTGCTCGATCGTGTCGCACGCGAGCAGGCCGTAGCCGACGGCGCAGCCCGTCTCGTCTGCCAGCGCGCCCACGCCGCGCGTGGCCTCGCCGACGACCAGGTCGAAGTGCGGCGTCGCGCCGCGAATCACGGCCCCCAGAACGATGAGCGCGTCGAAGCGGCCCGTCGCCAGCGCGCGCCGCGCGAGGCCCGGCAGCTCCATGGCGCCCGGGCAGCGGAAGAGCTCGACGCGCGCGGGCTCGGCGCCCGTGCGGCGCAGGGCGTCGCGCGCCCCCGCGATGAGCTTCTCGACGATGAAGTCGTTGAAGCGCGATGCGACGATGGCGAACCCGCGCCCGGCGGCGCTGAGCTGCCCCTCGTGAACCTTGATGTCGTTCTGGTTCTGCTGCTGATCCTGCACGGTCGTCGTCCTTGCGCCTCCCTACGGCGTCGGCCCTATTTGGAAAGCCTTACCACTTTGGCGGGCTCGCCGATAGGGAGGCACTCGACGATCTCGAGGCCGTAGCCGGCGACCCCCACGATGCGGCGCGGGTGGTTGGTGAGGAGGCGGATGCGCTGCACGCCGAGGTGCGCCAGCACCTGCGCGCCGAGGCCGAAGTTCCGCAGGCGCGGCTCGCCGGCCGGGGCCGCCGTCGCGGGCTCGCCGGCCTGCGGGAAGACGGCGCGGAACTCGTCGAGCACGCTCGCGCGCCCGCGTGGAAACACGTAGAGCAGCACGCCCTTCCCCTCCGCCTCGATGAGCCGCAGCGGCGCGCCTGCGCCCTGGGCGTCGTCGCCCGGCGCGGCCCCGAACACGTCGGGCAGCACGCGCGCCGTCTGCACGCGCACCAGCGTGGGCTCCTCGGGGCGCACGTCACCCAGCACGAGCGCGAGGTACTCGGTGTCCTCGACCTCGGTCGTGTACACGCACGCGCGAAACTCGGCGCGCACGCCGCCCACGCGGGGCCGCACGACCGACTCGGCCACCTTTCGCACGAGGATCTCCTGCGCGAGGCGATACTCGATGAGGTCGGCGATCTTGATGATGCACAGGCCGTGCTCGGACGCGAAGGCCTCGAGGTCCGGCATGCGCGCCATCTCGCCGTCCTCGCGCATGATCTCGCAGATGACGGCGGCCGACTCGCGGCCCGCGAGGCGCGCCAGATCCACCGAGCCCTCCGTGTGCCCCGAGCGCACGAGCACGCCGCCGCGCCGCGCGCGCAGCGGGAAGACGTGCCCCGGCGTCACCAGATCGTCGGGCCCTGACGTGCGCGAGACGGCGACGCGGATCGTCTCGGCGCGCTCGCGGGCCGAGATGCCGGTCGTCGTGCCGTGGCGGGCGTCGATGCTCACGGTGAAGGCCGTGTGCCGCGGCGAGCGGTTGTCGGCCGACGACGTCATGAGCGGCAGCCCCAGCGCCGCGACGCGCTCTTCGGTGAGCGACAGGCAGATGAGCCCGCGC
Source organism: Polyangia bacterium (assembly GCA_035548155.1). Classification (GTDB taxonomy): domain Bacteria; phylum Myxococcota_A; class Polyangia; order Fen-1088; family Fen-1088; genus DASZFV01. Next base: position 1,366 of record DASZUD010000019.1, on the reverse strand, counting down.
CCGCGGCGCGCCATGAAGTTGATCGCCTCGGGCGTGACGAGATCCGCGGCCATGACGAGGTCGCCCTCGTTCTCGCGGTCTTCGTCGTCGACGAGGATCACCATGCGGCCGTTGCGGATCTCGTCGATCGCGCGCGCCACGGCCGCCATGCGATCCGGATCGGGCGCGCCCGCGCCGGGGCCCTTGATGTCACTGAGCGTCGACATGATTCCTTCCGTGCTACTTCTGTTTGAGGATCTGGCGCTCGAGCCGGGCCGTCACGAGCCGGTCGACGTGCTTGGCGATGAGATCGCCTTCGAGGTTGACGGGCGCGCCCACGCCGAGCGCGCCCAGGTTGGTGACGGCCAGCGTGTGGGGGATCAACGTCACCCCAAAACGTTCGCCCACCACCGTGTTGATCGTGAGGCTCGCGCCCGCGACCGTGATCGAGCCCTTCGGCACCAGCGTCGAGGCGACGCTGGCCGGCGCCGAGATCTCGAGCTCGAGTGAATCGCCCACGGGGCGGCGCGCGACCAACTTGCCCACGCCGTCGACGTGCCCCGAGACGAGGTGCCCGCCCAGCGCGTCGCCGAGGCGCAGGGGGCGCTCGAGGTGGACGCGCGCGCCGGGCGCCAGCGCGCCGAGCGTCGTGCACGCCAAGGTCTCGGGCCCGAGATCCGCGGCGAAGCGGCCGGCCGTCCGGTCGACCACCGTGAGGCAAACGCCGTCGACCGCGATGCTCGCGCCCAGCGGCAGGCCGCCGACGTCGAGCTCGGTCGTCACGGCGAGGCGCACCCCGCCCTCGCGCTTCTCCAGCGCGGCGACCGTGCCCGTGGCCTCGATGATGCCCGTGAACATGAAAAAGCCCGGCGGGCGCGCAGCAGCGGCCCGGCGAGCCCGAGAATTATAACACCTATGACCTCGGCCGGCCCGCGTCGGCGGTCAGCAGGAGGTCACGGCCGGCGCGGCGCCAGGAGAGCTCGCCGAGGGCCAACGCGTGGCCGAGGTCGCGGCCCAAGCCCGCCGCGATGGGCACGCCGGCGCCGAGCAAGATGGGCGCGACGAACAGCGCGACGCGGTCGACCAGGCCCGACGCGATGAACGCGCCGTGGATGCCGGCGCCGCCTTCGACGAGCACCGACTGGACCTCGCGCTCGGCCAGCGCGCGCAGCACGGCGGGCACGGACAAGCGCCCGCGCGGCGCCGGAACCTCGACGACCTCGGCCCCCGCGGCGCGCAGCGCGCGCGCCCGCGCGGCCGGCGCGCCGCGCTTCGTGAAGACGATCGTCGGCGCGTCCGAGGACATCACCCTCGCGCCGGGCCGCGCGCGGAGGCGGCCGTCGAGGACGACGCGCAGAGGCGGGGGCGCCCCGCGGCGCGCCCCCGG
>DASZUD010000018.1:0-18358 GCA_035548155.1 Polyangia bacterium | reverse complement strand
GCGCTCGCTGCGCGTGGCGGAGCCACGCTGCGCTCGGGTTGCTTGGGTGAGCTGGTCCGCGACGCCAGAAAGTTGGCGACGTGGCTGCGCGGCGGAGGGGCCAAATGTGCCGTATTTTCGAGGGGGTTCTGGTAGTATGGGCGGTCCTTGAGGAGGGATCCGATGGCCGAGCGTACCTTGCTGTGCATCGAACCCGATGCCGGGACCGTGGACGAGATTCGCCGCGAGCTCGGGCCGTACGGCTTCGCGATCGAGAGCATTCCGAACGGCGACGATGCGATCGAGTGGGGGCGGACGAATCGGCCTGCGCTCATCGTGCTGTCCGTCGAGCCACGCAAGGTCGGCTACGCGATCTGCAACAAGCTCAAGCGCAGCCCCAGCCTGCGCGACGTTCCGCTGATCCTGATCTCGTCCGAAGAGACGCTCGCGACGTTCGAGCAGCACAAGAAGCTGAAGTCGCGCGCTGACGAGTACCTGCTCAAGCCTCTCGACATGGCTGACCTCGCCGCGAAGGTCGACGGGCTCGTTGGCCTCGGAGAGAAGCAGCAGAAGACGGACGAGATGGACGTGCAGGAGCTGGACGCCGACGCCGACATCGTCATCGCCGACGACGAGGACATCGCTATCATCGCGAGCTCCGACGACGGCGATCCCGACGAGGATGCGGCGTTGGCTGGCGTGCGTACGGGCGCGTCGGGGCCGGCGGCCGTGCCCGTCGAGGACACGCGCGAGCAGCCGATCCCCGCGGCGGCGGCCGAGGCCGAAGAGCCGGCGTCGCCGTTCGAGGGCGAGAAGTTCGATCCCGAGACGCAGGCCGCGTTCGCCGCCCTCGAGGCAGGCTCTCCCGAGACGGCCGGCAGCGACATGGTCGACCTGCGCAACCTGTGGTCGGATGACGACCTGCCCTCGGCGCTGAACTGGGATCAGGCCACGGTGACCACGGCCGTGGGCAAGGACCAGGCGCTGCCCGAGGACGCGCTGCGCCCTGAGCAGGCGCAGGCGGCCGAGGCCGATCAGGAAGACGCCACCGTCATCGCGGATCCCGACGCGTACCGCACCGGGGAGACGCTGGGACCGGATCTGTCATCCGAGGCGCGCGAGCTGCACTCGGGCTCGGACGCGTACGCCGTGGTCGACACGGGCGTCGAGGACATCGACGTGCCGGGCGCGCCGCCCTCGCCCGAGGACCTGGGCATGGACGTCCCCACCATCGCCGGCCACGCCGAGATGGGCGTGGGCGCGGCGCTGGGGATCCCCGTCGTGCGTGACGACGGCCGCGCGCGCGAGCTCGAGGCGCGCAACGCCGAGCTCGAGGCGCGCATCCAGTCGCTCGAGAACGAGCGGCAGACGCTGCGCCGTGAGCTGGAGGAGGCGCGCGAGCGCTTCACGCACTCGTCGACCTTCTCTAAGGAGCGGGAGTTCCTCGGCCTCAGAGAGATCATCAACAAGAAAGAGAAGGACATCCTCGACCTTCGCGACGCCATGGACGCGAAGGAGCGCGAGATCCTCGACTACCGCGACAAGGTGCGCGAGCTCGATCGTGGCCGCCGCGATCTCGAGGAGAAGACGCTGGGCTTCGAGCGGAGCCTGGTCGCCGCCAACGAGAAGGTGGCCGAGCTGGCCCTCGACAGAGAGAAGTCGGTCGAGCGCGAGAAGGGCCTCAAGGCGCGCCTCGACGACGCCCACGAGGAGCTGCGCAAGTCGCACGAAGAGGTCGACGTCCTCAAGAAGAAGATCGCGCAGGACGAGGCTCGTGCGCGCACGGAAACCGACCGGCTGCGCGCCGAGCTGGAAAGTCAGATCGTCGAGCTCGAAGAGCACCACCGCGCCGAGATCGCCAAGGCCAACGAGGAGCGTGCGTTGGCCGACGCCTCGAAGGACTCGGCGCACCAGGCGGAGCTGGCGCGCCTCGACGCCGCGCACAAGGCCGAGCTCGAGACGCTGCAGCGCCGCCTGCTGGACGAGCAGGCGACCTCGGGCGAGCGCCTCACGAGCGAGATCGCCAAGCTCAAGCGCGAGCACGAGAAGGCCGTCGCGAGCCTGCGTGACGAGAGCGCGGCCCAGATCGCGTCGGAGCGCCAGGCGTACGAGGCGCTGGCCGAGCAGAAGGAGCGCGACCACCGCGCCGAGATCCTGGGTCTCGGGCGGCGGAACGAGGAGGAGCTGGCCGCGCGCGAAGAGCGCCGGCAGCGCGACGTCGCCGAGCAGGAAGCGCGGCGCGTGTCCGAGCTCGAGGCCGCCGAGAACCGGCGCCGCGCCGAGCTGCAGGCGCGCGACGAGGAGCAGCACGCGCGCGTCACGGAGATCGAGCGCCGGCACCTCACGGAGAAGACCGAGCTGGCCGAGAAGCACCGCTCGGAGTACGACGCCGCGCTGGCGCGCGCGGCGCGCGCCGAGGGCGAGCTGGCGGCCCGCGCCCAGGAGCTGGATCAGTCGTACCGGCGGCTCGCGGGGCTCGAGGCGGATCTCGACGCCGCGCGCGCCGAGCTGGGCGATCGCGACGTGCGCCTCGCGCAGGGGCGCGATCGGGTCGGCGCCCTCGAGTCGAAGGTGGCCGAGTACGAGGATCAGCTCGTGCGCGCCTACCAGCGCATCCGCGGCGACGAGAAGACCACGGAGAAGACCAAGCGCGCGCTGGCCGTGGCGTTGGCGCTGCTCGATGAGCGTGCCCCCGCGACGGGCACGGGCAACACGGGGCCGATCGCGACGCTCGCGAACGCGGCGAAGCCGGCCCCCGATGAGACCGATCTCAAGACGTAACGTCCGGTGATTCAGGGCTCAGAGGTCAGTGCCGCCCCGTCGGGGGCGGCCGGTGGCAATGGAGTGGCAGCGGCGGGCGCGGAGATACCGCTCGGCGCGCGTCGCATGTTCGGCCTCAAGGACGTCTTCACGTCCTTGAACGCGCTCTCGGGCGTCGTCGGCGTCTTCCTCTGCATCAAGGGCCACCCGCTGTGGGCGTCGTACTCGTTCCTGGCGGGCTACGCCGCCGACTGCGTGGACGGCCTCGTGGCGCGCGCCACGAAGTCGGGCAACAAGTTCGGCTCGGAGTACGACACCGCCGCGGACTTCGTCGCCCAGGCCGTCGCGCCCGCCTTCGTCGTGTGCTCGCTCTACATGCACTCGGCGGCGCGCCTCGGCGTGAGCGACGGCGTCGCAGACGCGATCGGACTCTTCCTCGCGGCCGTGCTGGTGCTGGCGGCCACGATCCGCCAGGCCCGCAACACGGTGCGGCCCGTCGCCGTCGACTTCGCGTGGATCGGCATGCCCCGCAACGTCGCGTCGTTCGTCCTGCTCGGCTTCACGAACTCGGTCTTCTTCAGCCGCCTTCCCGGCGGGCTTTGGCTGGGCATTCCCCTGGTCATCTTGGTCGCGGTGGCCGAGCTCTCGAATCTGCCGTTCATGAGCCACCACGGCCGCAAGCAGTTCTGGTTCCCCAAGATCTCGCTGATCGGCTTCCTGACGTCGACGCCGCTCTCGGTCATCTTCTTCCCGCACTACGCCTGGGACGTCGTGTTCTTCTGGACGGCGGGGTACTCCGCGGGCTCGTGGGCCGCCATGACGAAAGAAGAGCGCCAACAGGTGCGCGACGCCGTCGCGGCTGCCAAACTGAAGTTGGTGACTGAAGAGACAGCCAGAATCAGGGCGCAGGAAGCGGCGGCCGCGTCGCGCAAGGCCGCGCGGGAGGCGGTGCGCTGAAGTCGGTCACGGGGAACGTCACCGGCCTCAAGCCGAGCCAGCTCCACGCGCTCGAGCGCGTCTACCGCCGCCGGCTCGCGCCCTCCGAGGTCGCGTCGCCGGAGCTTGCCACCTATCTCTGCGCGCTCTCGCGCGAAATGGAGCGGCAGATCGGGCTTCTCGTGGGACGGCGCGGCGACATCGAGCACGTGTTCGTCGGCGACGCGTCCCGCATCAACCTGCCCGAGTTCGGCCGCATCCGCGCGGGCCGGGGGCGCTTCCGCGGTCTGCGGCTCGTTCACACGCACCTTCGCAACGAGCCGCTCACGCGCGACGACCTCGTCGACCTCGCTCTGCTGCGGCTCGACCTCGTCGCGGCGATCGGCGTGCAACCCGATGGCCGGCCGGCCGACCTGCACGCGGCGCACCTCCTGCCGCCCGTGCACGGGCAGCGCAGCGAGCCCTGGCGCCTGCTGCCCACGGTGCCGTTCCACCGCAGCACGCTGGATCCGCAGGCGCTCGTCGAGGCGCTCGAGGAGGAGTTCGACCGCGTGGCGCCGGCCGTCGTCGCGACCGACATGCGCGATCGCGCGCTGCTGGTGGTCGTCGACGTGGCGTCGCAGCGGCCCAAGGTGGCGCAGGCGGCCGGAGCGCCGCCGCAGCGCCAGGACCGGATCGCCGCGCGCGTCGAGGAGCTGAAGGAGCTGTGCGCGACGGCGGGCGTCGGCGTGATGGGCGTCGTCGAGCAGCGCCGGCACGAGCTGGACCCGAAGTACCTCGTCGGCCGCGGCAAGCTGGAGGACGTGCTGATCCGCGCGATGCAGGTCGACGCGAACGTGCTGATCTTCGATCCGGACCTCACGCCCGGGCAGGCGCACTCGATCGCCGACTTCACCGATCTCAAGGTCATCGATCGGACGATGCTGATCCTGGACATCTTCGCCCAGCGCGCGAAGAGCCGCGACGGCAAGCTGCAGGTCGAGCTGGCGCAGCTGCGCTATCGGCTGCCGCGCCTGCACGAGAAGAACACGATGATGTCGCGACTCACGGGCGGCATCGGCGGCCGCGGCCCCGGCGAGACGAAGCTGGAGGAGAACCGCCGCAGCGCCCGCGAGCGCATCCACCGCCTCGAGAAGGAAATCGATCGCTACGGCGAGCAGCGCGCCGGCCGCCGCAAGGCGCGCGTGAGCCGCGGCCTGCCCGTGGTCGCGATCGTCGGCTACACGAACGCCGGCAAGTCCACGCTGCTGAACACGCTGACGAACAGCGACGTGCTGGCCGAGGACAAGCTGTTCGCGACGCTGGATCCCACGACGCGACGCCTGCGCTTCCCCTACGAGCGCGAGATCATCATCGCCGACACCGTCGGCTTCATCCGCGATCTGCCGCGCGATCTGGCGCAGGCCTTCCGCGCCACGCTCGAGGAGCTGGACGAGGCCGATCTCCTGGTGCACGTCGTGGACGCCGGCGACCCGGCGCGGGAAGAGCAGACGGCCGCCGTCGAGGCGATCCTCACCGACCTCGGCCTCGCCGAGACGCCGCGGCTCATGGTGCTGAACAAGATGGACCTCGTGCCCGACGAGGAGCGCGACGCGCTTCTGCGCGAGGCGCGCCTCGACGCGCGGCGGTCGGTGGTCGGCATCTCGGCGCGCGACGCCGTCACGACGACGCCGCTGCTCGCGGCCATCGAGGACGCTCTTTGGAAGGATGGCCGGCTGCGGCGCGACGGCGCGTTCCCGGCGGCGCCGGCGCAGCCCGAGGCCGCCGGAAGAGTGCTATAGGAGGGGCCGCATGACGCGGCAAATGACGCGGGAGCTCCGCGCGTGAACCTGCTGCTCTGGGCAGCCGCGGTCGCGGTGCTGCTCGGCGTGCTGATCCTCGTCCACGAGCTGGGCCACTTCCTGTTCGCGAAGTTCTTCGACGTGAAGGTGCTGCGCTTCTCGCTGGGCTTCGGCCCGCGCCTCATCGGCTTTCAGCGCGGCGAGACCGAGTACCAGCTCTCGCTCGTGCCGCTCGGCGGCTATGTCCGCTTGCTCGGCGAAGATCCCTCCGAGCCCATCGCTCCGGTCGATCGCCGCCGCGCGCTGGCCGCGAAGCCGCTGTGGCAGCGCTACACGATCGTCGTCGCCGGTCCGGTCTTCAACCTGCTGTTGCCGCTGCTGATCTACTTCGTGCACTACGCGGGGCAGCGCACGTTGTTGCCGCCCACGATCGGCACGGTGCTGCCCGATCTGCCGGCGGCGAAGGCGGGCCTCGTGCCGGGCGACAAGGTCGAGACGGTCGACGGCGAACGCATCCGCTACTGGGAGGAGCTCGAGCGCGTCATCGCCGACAACGCCGGCAAGACGATGCGCTTCGGGATTCGCCGCGGCACCGAGGGCGAGGAGCGCGACGTGACGCCCGTCGAGATCGAGCGTGCCGGCACGCTCCGCCTCAAGGAGCGGGTCGGCTGGATCGGCGTCTCGCCGCGTTTCCACTTGCCCGAGATCGGCGTCCTCGATCCCAGCTCGCCGGCGGCGCAGGCGGGCCTCAAGACCTTCGACTTCGTGACGGCCGTCAACGGCGTGCCGGTGGCGACGTGGACCGAGTTCGAGAAGGCCATCGAGCGGGTGGGCGCGTCGCCGCTGCGGCTCAACTACCTGCGCGGCGGCTACTCGGCCGTGCCCTTCGCCCACATCGAGCTGCAGCAGCCCGGCGCGGCCGTGGTCATCCCGGTGCCGGTGTTCGACGGCGCGGGCCGCCGCCACTACGAGACGGGGCTCCTCTCGGCGGAGCTGTTCGTCTACTCGGTCGAGCCCGGCAGCCCCGCCGACGCCGTGGGCATCAGGCGCGGCGACCAGATCCTCGCGCTCGACGGCGAGCCCCTGCCGCACTGGGATCTCCTGCGCGAACGCCTCGCCGCCGCGCCCGATCACGTCTTCCGCATCAGCTGGATCTCGCCCGGCGGCCAGCGCCACGAGGCGACGTTCCGGCAGGAGATGCGTGAGGAGATGGACGCCTATCGCCAGGAGGCCCAGCACCTCGTCTTCGGCGCGCTGAACCGGCTGGCGTGGAAGACCGAGCCGCCCGTGCCGATCTCGAACCGGTTCGGCTACGCGCTGGGGCACTCGGTGGAGCGCACGGGGCAGATCGTCCTGGCGATGGTGCACGGCTTCGTGGAGATCGTGCGCGGGCGCGTGCCGCTGTCGACGCTTGGCGGGCCCATCATGATCGGCTACGTCGCGGGTGTAGCCGCCGAGCAGGGCTTCGACCAGTACCTGTGGCTCATGGCCCTCATCAGCATCAACCTGGGCCTGCTGAACTTCCTGCCAGTGCCGATCCTCGACGGCGGCCTGCTGGTGTTCTTCACCCTCGAGCTGTTCAAGCGCCGTCCCCCTTCCCCCCGCGCGCGGGAGATAGCCTCTTACGTCGGCCTCGTGATCGTCGGCACCCTCATGATCTTCGCCCTTCGCAACGACGTCGTGCGATACCTCTTGCCCCGATGACGCCTCCGCTTCGCCTCCTCGCGCTCGACACCTCCACGCCCACGGCGCGCATCGCCGTGCTCGACGGCGACGGCGCCGCGCTGGCGCAAGCCGAGGCGACGGCCGATCGGCACTCGGCGCACGTGCTGAAACTGTGCGACGAGGTGCTGCGCGTCGCGGGGATCGCGGCGACCGATCTCTCGGGCGTGGCCTGCGGCGCGGGGCCCGGCAGCTTCACGGGGCTGCGCGTGGGGCTCGCGGTCGCCAAGGGACTTTCGCTCGCGACGGGCGCGCCGCTGCTGCTCGTGTCGTCGCTCGAGGCGCTCGCGCGCGACATCGCGCGCTCGGCCGCGGTCACGGCTGGGTTCGTGGTCCCGTGCATCGACGCGGGCAAGGGCGAGGTTTACGCGCTCGCGTGCCCGGTCGGCGGCTCGGGTGAGGTGGACGTCGGCGCGAGCGGCGAGCCTTGGCGCCTGCTTCCCGAAGCTCTGGCCGAACGGCTGGCCGAGCTTCCAGCGGCCGTCATCGCCGGCAACGGCGCCGAGCGTCACGCGGCGGCCCTGGACGCGCGGCTCGGTCCGTCGGCGCGGCGTGCGCCGGTCTCGGGGCCCACGGCGCTGGGCATCGGCGCGCTGGCGCTGCCGCGCCTCTTGCGCGGGGAGAGCGACGATCTGGAAAAGGCCGTCCCGCAGTACGGCCGGCCTCCTGACATCACCAAGCCCGGCGGCAACAAAGCCCCCGCCAAGGGCTGACCCGCCCGCGCGCGCTTCGCCACTAGCGCGCAACGCGCGCCGGGGGTGGTCGAAACCCCGGCATGAGTCGAATCAGGCGCGAATCGTTCATCGACCAGTTCCAGTCAGCGGGCGGCCTCGACGCAGCGGCGCTCGGCGCCGACGCGAGCGCCGCCCTCGAGAAGGCGGGCATCGGCGCCGCGGACCTCCACGCCCTCGCCGGCGCCAACGGTAAGATCGACACGCACGCCGAGCTCGGCCGCCTCTTCGACCTGCTCGATCGCGTCGACCACGACGGCCACTACCGCTCTATCGAAACGCGGACCTCGGGCTCGAACGACCCCACCGTCAGCGGCGGCGCCTACGACGCGCTCGCGAAGGACCTCGCGACCGCGCGGTTGCGGCCGCCGGCGCAGACAGCTGGCGCAAGATCTTCGAACGAAGCGATGCCCAGCCCTCGCGAGGTCGAGACATCGCTCGCGAAGACAGCCGCCGCCGGCTTCTCCGAGGTCCACCTTGCTCCGGTGAAGTATCGGAATCAGGGGCGAGGTGACTTCGCATCTCACCCGTATCCGACAAGCCCGGCGCAGCCTGGCGCCGTCCGAACCATCCACAGCGCAGGGTGCGCGCCGTGTGCTCTCGCGATGGCGGACAGTGCGCTGAGAGGCTCTCCCACGAGGCCCGAGACCACGGCCGATTTTTCGGTTCGACGTGGTTTCAGCGGCCGCCCGGGTGGTGCAGGAACGGAAACGAGCGGCCTCACAAAGGCATGGGCCTCCGAGCGGGGCGACGGCTTCACCGCGACGGCCAACCTCGACATCTTGGCGGCCAAGATTCGAGCGGGGGGCGTCGCTCTCGTCAGCGTCGGCGTAGACGCTGCGAACGGGAAGGGGCACTTCACGGATCGCAGCCACGTGATCGTCGTCAATGGCGTAGCGAAGAAGGACGGAGATGACTGGTTCGCGGTCGCAGATCCTGGCCGGGAAGACCAGCGCCATCAGCGAACGGGCGTGCTCGGTACCGACCTCAGTGTCGTGCAGATTCCCGGTGCATCGAACGGATGTGGACGTGTTTGGATTTCGAGGGCCCAGCTCCAGAAGGAAATGAATCGGTGCTTCATTCTCGAGAAGGGAGCTCAGTCGTGATCGCGCGCATCGTGATGATCGCAGTGGTTGGCGTAGGTCTCGCATCACCCTCGCGGGCTGGAAATACCCGTGACGCCCGCGGGTCGGCTTCGCCGAGCGGCCGGTGGTCGTCAGATCGAGTTCGCGACCTCGTGCTGCGCGTCCAGCGCGAAATGGACTTACTCGAGGCGCAGGAGTACAGGACGACCGGAAAGACTCGTCACCCGGCTCAGAGGTGTCACGGCCAGCAAGTGTCGATCTTCATCGACAAGACGCAAATCATACGTCGCCTCCGTCCGTTGCTCGAAGAGCCCGCCCTGTCGTGCTACGTGACGACGATCCTTGGGTGTGATTTCGGAAGCGTCGTCGGAGTCGACGTTCCCGTGGATGGGCGTTCCCCATCGGAGTACAAGCCGTTCACGCTTTCGAACGTCACGATCATCGAGCAAACGGCCGATAGAGTTGTCGCAGACGTGCAGGAGCTCGGATTCGAAGAAGTCGACAACGGAGTTGCTGGCACTTGGACCGACGAGGAACCTCGTCGCTTCACGGTCAAGGAACTCGCAAATGCGGGGCGGACCTCGCGTTACACGATCTCGAAGGGCACTGACGGCGTCTGGCGGATCTCGGATCGCAAGCCGCCCTTCGTGTGGGAGTGCAAGTCTCGCTATTGAACGCTTCGGCCGATGCACAAGTTCCGCGTCAGCGCGGAAGCTCGATCGTCAGCGTGCGCGCCTTCTTGCACATGCGCGCTGATAGGTCGACGCCAATGGCGTCGAGGCCGAGGGTGTTCGCGGCGGCGAGCACGGTGCCGTAGCCACAGAATGGGTCGACGATCGTGCGCGTCGTCGTCTCGCGCAGGACGAAACGGCAGGCGTCCACGCAAGCGTTCACGCCCATCGCCTTCGTGCCGGGCATGAAGCCCGCATCGGGCAGCACGTCGGCGGTCGCGCGCTCGGGGCGCGGGCGCACGCCGCGCGAGTAGGCGAGGAGGTGCGAGTAGGTGGCGCGCCCGAACGCGACCGCTCCGGGCGGCTTGCGCAGCACGATCTTGTGGAACAGCAGCCGGGCGCCGGCGCGCTCGGCGCCGCGCTGGACGAGCGCGCCCTTGTCGATCCAGGCGCCGCCGCGCTTGATGTCGCTCTGGAAGAAGACGGCGACGCCGTCGTCCGGCACGGCGCCGACGACCAGCGCCGCCGCGTCTTCGAACCACCGCGACCAGACGGCGAGGTCGAGCGCCGGCACCTCCGAGACGTCGGGCAGCGAGGTCACGGCGCTGCAGCCATCGAGGCGGCCGCGCTCCTTCAGCCAGGCAACCGCTTCGGCGTGGTGAACGATGCGGGCTGGCGAGTTTGCGGGCTCGGCGACGCGGCTCATCCCTGATGACCGCCGACACTCGCACGCCGACGGCAATGGCGCTACGGTGCGCGTCATGAAGCGCTGGTCTCGTCGTCTGGTGTTGGTCCTTGCGTCGTCCGTTCTCGGCGGCTGCGCGAGCCTCGCCGCGGGCCCGCAGGCCTCGCAGTGCGGCAACCCGTGCGCGTCCATGACGTGCCCAAGCGCGTTCTCTTGCTACGTGGACGCGAGCTGCGTCGCCCGCTGTCAGCCCGAGCCCGCGAGGCAGTTTCATCCATAGGTCCGGGGCATCCGAAGCATGGACGCCCCAGTCGCCGTCGTGCCTCGCGCTCGGTGCGCGTCACGCGAGCGGCGCCCCCTGGCCGTCGCCCCGGTGGTCGACGGGCGACCTAGGACTGCCGAATCGACCGGGTCCCGCGGTAGGCGAGACGCCGCGCGTCCACGAAATCCCCTGGAGATCGGGCAGGGTCCGGCATAGTCTTCCGGACTCGATCCACGCCCGAATCCCGGAGAAAACACGATGAATATCCACCTCTTCGACACCACCCTGCGAGACGGTACGCAGAGCGAGGGGCTCAGCCTCTCGGTCGAGGACAAGCTGAAGATTGCCAAGCTCCTCGACGGGTTCGGCATTCACTTCATCGAGGGCGGGTACCCGGGCTCGAACCCGAAGGACATCGAGTTCTTCCGCCGCGCGAAATCGCTGGCGCTCAAGCACGCCAAGCTCACGGCGTTCGGCAGCACGCGCAAGGCCGGCGTGCGCGCCGAGGACGACGCCAACCTGCGCGCGCTCGTCGACGCCGAGACGCCCGTCGTGTGCATCTTCGGCAAGTCGTCCACCCTGCACGTCACGAAGGTGCTCGAGACCACGCTGGCCGAGAACCTGGCGATGATCGCCGACAGCGTCGCGTTCCTGAAGAGGAACGGGCGCGAGGTCGTGTACGATGCCGAGCACTTCTTCGACGGCTACCGCCTCGATCCGCAGTACGCGCTGGCCGCCGTGAAGGCGGCCGCCGACGCCGGCGCCGACTGGGTCACGATGTGCGACACGAACGGCGGCAGCTTGCCGAGCTACGTCGCCGAGGTGGTGGGCGTCGTGCGCGCCGCGATCCCGACGCGCCTCGGGATCCACTCGCACAATGACAGCGATCTCGCGGTCGCCAACGCGCTGGCCGCCGTCGAGGCGGGCTGCACGCAGGTGCAGGGCACGATGAACGGCTGGGGCGAGCGCTGCGGGAACGCGAACCTCATCTCGATCATCCCCGCGCTGCAGCTCAAGATGGATCGCCGCTGCGTGTCCGACGAGCACCTGGCGCGGCTCACCGAGCTGTCGCGCACGGTGAGCGAGATCGCCAATATCCGACCGCGCGCGCACGCGCCCTACGTCGGGCGCTCGGCCTTCGCGCACAAGGGCGGGACGCACGTGGCCGCCGTCGAGAAGTTCTCGTCGAGCTACGAGCACGTGCCGCCCGAGCGCGTGGGCAACCGCCGCCACATCGTCGTCTCCGAGCTCGCGGGCCGCGGCAACATCCGCATGCGTTCCAGCGAGCTGGGCATCGACGTCGCGGGGAGCGAGCGCGCGCTCGTGGCGCGCATCAAGGAGCTCGAGAACCAGGGCTATCAGTTCGAGGCGGCCGAGGGCTCGTTCGAGCTGCTCACGCGCCGGCATCAGGGCGGCTACGTCGCGCCGTTCGAGGTGCTGGACGTCGTCGTCATCTCGGAGCAGCGGCGCGGCAACAGCATGTTCGCCGAGGCGACCGTGAAGCTGCGCATCGGTGACGAGATCGTCCACACGGTGGCCGAGGGGACGGGCCCCGTGCACGCGCTCGACGGCGCGTTCCACAAGGCGCTGAACCCGGCGTTCCCCCTCGTGCGCGAGGTGCACCTGGCCGACTACAAGGTGCGCATCCTCGATCCCGAGGCGGCGACGGGCGCCAAGACGCGCGTGCTCATCGAAGCCGCGCGCGGCGAGGAGCGCTGGAGCACGATCGGCGTCTCGCAGAACATCATCGAGGCCTCGGTGGCCGCGCTGGCCGACGCCCTCGAGCTGCCGCTCGCGCGCGAGCGCGCCGCGGCGTCGCGCGTCGCCTGAGCGCCGCGCTCAAGCGCGGCGCGCTTCTTCGACGAGCGCGTCGAGGAAGCGCGCGATGGGCTTCGTGCGCTTGAGGGTGGGGCGACACATCAGCCGGACGTCGATGGCGGGCACGTCCGCCGCCTCGGCGAAGAGACCGTCGCGCCCGGCGCGCAGCGCGAGGCCGGGCACGAGGCCGACGCCCAGGCCTTGCCGCACGTACGACAAGATCAGCGACACGCTGGGCACGTCGATCGTCGAGATCGGGCGCAGCCGGAGGCGGCCGAGGTGCTCGTCGAGCACGCGCCGGCCCTGGCTGCCCGCGCCCAGGCGGAGCAAGGGCGCGCGCGCGAGGCGGGCCCGCAGCGGCGCCCGATCGCGCTTGCCCTTCTGCGCGGGGGCGATCCAGTAGAAGCCTTGCTCACACAGCGCGATCTCCGTGGGCGTGATCGTCCGCTCGGTGCTGATGACTGCGACGTCGACGTGGCCCTCCGACGCCAGCCGGCCGGCCTCGATCGAGTTCGCCGTCGTGATCTCGAACCGCAGCGGCGCCGCCTCGGCGAACAGCCGCCGCAGCACCGGGAGCAGCAGCGCCTCGCCCAGGTAGTCGCTCGCCGCGATTCGCAGGGTGGTCACGCGGGCGGCCGTGAGCTCTTGCAGCGCCGTCTCCAGCGACGCGGCCTCGTCGAAGAGACGCGTCAGGCTGCCCAGCACCGCCTCGCCCGCCGAGCTCAGCCTGATGCCGCGCCCGGCCTTCTCGAACAGTGCGACGCCGAAGCGCGCCTCGATGCGCCGGATCTGTTGCGAAACGGCCGAGGCGGTCTTGTGCAGGAAGCGCGCGGCCTCGGCGACGGACCCGGTCCGCGCGACGACGAGCGCGTCGTGAAAGGCAGGGATGAGAGAGGCGTCCAAGGTCGACCCTTAAGTATAACTTAACGGTCACGCCCGGCAGCTGTCACTAGACCCTTCGGGCCAGGCCAGGCAGAGTTGGGCACATGGAGCCACGCACCCTGTTCGAGAAGATCTGGGACGCGCACCTCGTGCGCGCCGCCACGGCGGACACGCCCGCCATCGTCTACGTCGACCTGCACCTCATCCACGAGGTCACGTCGCCGCAGGCGTTCACCTGGCTGCGCGAGCGCGGCCTCAAGGTTCGCCGCCCCGAGCGCACGGTCGCGACGATGGATCACTCCACGCCCACGACGCCGCGGAACAAGGAAGGCAAGATCCCGGTGCTCGACAACGCGGCCGCCGCGCAGATCGCGCAGCTCGAGACGAACTGCCGTGACTTCGGCATCGAGCTCCACGCCCTGGGCACGGAAGGGCAGGGCATCGTGCACGTGATCGGCCCCGAGCTGGGCGTGACGCAGCCCGGCCAGATCATCGTGTGCGGCGACAGCCACACGTCGACGCACGGCGCCTTCGGCGCGCTGGCGTTCGGCATCGGCACCAGCGAGGTCTCGCACGTCCTGGCGACGCAGTGCCTGCTGCAGAACAAGCCCAAGACGCTGGCCATCACCGTCGAGGGGCAGCTCAAGCCGGGCGTCACGGCGAAGGACATCATCCTCGCCGTCATCGCGCGCCTGGGCATCGGCGGCGCGACCGGTCACGTCATCGAGTACCGCGGCTCGGCGATCCGCGGCCTCTCGATGGAGGAGCGCATGACCGTCTGCAACATGTCGATCGAGGCGGGCGCGCGCGCCGGCATGATCGCGCCGGACGACGTGACGTTCGAGTTCCTCGAGGGCCGTCCGCGCGCGCCGCAGGGCGCGGCGTGGGACAAGGCCGTCGCTGCGTGGCGCACGCTGAGCACCGACGCGGGCGCGAAGTTCGACCGCGAGGAGAAGTTCGACGCGGCCGCCATCGAGCCGATGATCACCTACGGCACGAACCCCGGCATGGGCATCGCCATCGGCGCGGCCGTGCCGAAGCCGGCGAACGCCAGCGACGAGAAGGCGCTCTCGTACATGGGCCTCGAGGCGGGCAAGCCGCTCATCGGTCACAAGGTGGACGTCGTGTTCATCGGCAGCTGCACGAACTCGCGCATGTCCGACCTGCGCGCCGCGGCCAGCGTCTTCAAGGGCCGCAAGGTCGCGGCGGGCGTTCGCGCGCTGATCGTCCCCGGCTCGCAGCGCATCAAGAAGGCGGCCGAGGCCGAGGGGCTCGATCGCGTGTTCACCGAGGCGGGCGCCGAGTGGCGCGAGGCGGGCTGTTCGATGTGCATCGCCATGAACGGCGATCAGCTCAAGCCGGGGCAGTACGCCGTCAGCACGAGCAACCGCAACTTCGAGGGACGCCAGGGCGCCGGCGGGCGCACCTTCCTCGCCAGCCCCCTCACGGCCGCGGCCGCCGCGGTCACGGGTACGGTCACCGACGCCAGGAGCTTGGTCTAATGGAACCCATCAAGACGTTCTCTTCGAAGACGGTGGTTCTCCCCACGGAGAACATCGACACCGACCAGATCATCCCGGCGCGCTTCCTCAAGGCGACCAGCAAGAACGGCCTCGGCGAGAAGCTGTTCTCCGACTGGCGCTTCGACGGCAGCGGCGCCGTGAAGGCGGACTTCGCCCTCAACAAGCCCGAGGCGAAGGGCGCGCGCGTGCTGGTCGCGGGCGACAACTTCGGCTGCGGCTCGTCGCGCGAGCACGCGCCGTGGGCGCTGTACGACTACGGCTTCCGCGCCGTGATCAGCACGTCGATCGCCGACATCTTCAAGAACAACTCGCTGAAGAACGGCCTCCTGCCGATCGCGATCGACGCGGCGTCGCACAAGAAGCTGCTCGCCGCGCCGGGCGCCGAGGTCACGATCTCGCTCGAGGCGCAGACCGTGACGCTGCCGGATGGCAGCACGGCGAAGTTCTCGGTGGATCCGTTCTCGCGCTACTGCCTGCTGAACGGCATCGACGAGCTGCAGTTCTTGCTGTCGCAGGACGCCGAGATCACGAAGTTCGAGAACAGCCGCGGCTGAGCTCGCCCCTCGCGCGCGCCCTCCGCTGCGGGGCGCGCGCGAGGGGGTACACTCGGTCCCGCGTGTCGTACTTCCACGTCGTTGAGGTGCGGCGAGGCACTTGGGAGATCGAGGGAGGCGCCCGGGGCCGGACGCCACGGGCGGCGTGGCGCGTGGCAGCGCTTCCAGGCCCGTGGGTGAGGTGGCGAACCGAGTAGACAGAGGCGCGGGCGGCTGTCACGATCGGTGTCGGAGGTTCGAACGAATGGAGAAGATCCGCGTGGAGAGCGAGCCGGGGGCCGAGGTCGAGCGGTTGAGGGCGCGACACGACGAGATCGAGAGACGTTTGTCCGAGCTGGAGCGGCACCTGTCGCTCACCCCCGAGGAGCAGATCGAGCGCAGCCAGCTGAAGAAGGAAAAGCTGCGCGCGAAGGATCGCATCGCCTGGCTGTCGTCGCCCGCGCGGCGCGCCAGCTGATCGGAGGCAGCACTTGGTTCCCGACGCTGAGCTCCTCGAGCGTCTGCGGCGTTCTGGGATCCGCATCGACCGCGAAGGGCGCTTCGTCCACGAAGGCGCCGAGGTTCAGCACGAGGGCCTGCGGCGTGCGCTCTTTCGGTGGCTCGATGCCGAGCCCGACGGGCGCGTCGTGTTGCGGCTCGACCCGCGGCGCTTCGCCTACGTCGACGTCGACGACACGCCGCTCGTGGCGCGCGCCGGACGGTTCAGCGGACAGGGGGACTCCGAGATCTTCGTGCTCGCGCTCTCGGACGGCAGCGAGGAGCCGCTCGCCCCCGCGACGCTGACGATCGACGACGACGGCGTGCTGCGCGCGCGCGTGCGCGGCGGCCGGCTCGAGGCTCGGCTCGCGACGGCCGTCGCGGCGACGCTCGCGGAGCGGATCAACCTTCCGTCGGACGGCTCGTCGAGAGCCGCGACGCTGACGCTCGCGGGCCGCGCGGTCCCGATTCTCCAGCGGGGGGCTCGCCCGCCGTCCGGACCGCCGGCAGGGTCACGGTGAGGCGCGCGCCGCCGAGTTGCGCGGGCGCGGCGCTCGCGTGCACGTCGCCGCCGTGGTCGAGGACGATCTTGCGCACGATCGCGAGGCCCAGCCCCGTGCCGTGCTCCTTCGTCGTCACGTAGGGATCGAAGATGTGCTCGCGCTCCATCGCGGGCACGCCGGGGCCGTTGTCGTCGATGCAGATGCTGGCCGACCCACCGTTCGACGCCACGGTGAGCGAGACGATCGGCTCGCGCCCCGCGCCCTCGGCCGCTTGTACGGCGTTCTCGACCAGGTTCGCCAGCACGCGCCGGATCAGCATGCGATCGCACTGGGCGACGACGGCCGCGGGCGGCCGCGTCCACCGCAGGCAGGGCTGCCATTCGGCGTGCGTCCGCACGAAGTCGTCGACGATCTGGGCGAGGTCGACGGGCTGCGGCTCGACCTTGGGCAGCTTGGCGAACGCCGAGAAGTCGTCCACCAGGCGCCGGATCGTCCCGATCTCCTCGGCCAAGATCTCCTGCGCCGTCGCGAGCAAGCGCTCGTAGGCCGGATCGCCGCCGCGGTACTTCGAGGTCAGCTCCTGGACGGAGAGCTGGATCGGCGTCAGCGGGTTCTTGATCTCGTGGGCCAGGCGCCGCGCCACCTCCTGCCAGGCGGACACCTTCTGGAGGTATTCGAGGCGCGGGCGGGCCTCGGCCAGCTCGGCGACCATCTGGTCGAAGGCGCGCCCCAGCTCGTCGAGCTCGTCCTTGCCGCGTGGCGAGACGCGCACCGAGAGATCGCCTTCGCCGACGCGCCGGGCGGCGTCCTGCAGCGCGGCCACGCGCCCGGTCGCGCGGCGAGCGACGAAGAGGCCCAGCGCCGTCGCGACGCCGAGCACGATGATCAGCGCCACGCCGAGCCCGCGGAAGATGCGCGGCAGCACGACCGGCAGCAGGCGATCCAGATCCTGCTCGCGCTCCATAGCCTCGCGCAGCGCGAGGAAGTTCGCGTAGATCTCCTTCGAGATCCCGAAGGTCAGCTCCAAGAGGCGCGGCGCCTCGGGCTTCGAGCCCGGGAGCTCGACGAGGTTCGGCGGCCCCTCACGCGCGTGATCGAGCACCGACACCGGCGCGCTCCACTCGTCGACGACGCGCGTCCCTTCGAGGATGCGCGCGTGCAGCAGCTCCGGGACGTCGGCCAGGTCGGCGGCGTGCTCGATGGGAGTCGTGCCGATCTCGGCGGTGCGCTGGCGGAAGATCTCCTTCATCTGCGCGAAGTACGAGCGATACACCTCGACGGCGCCGCCCAGCGACTGCCCGACGGACTCTTGGTGCGCGCTGGTGATGCGGGTCACCCGCTCCAGCGTCACACGCGTGAAGTAGGCGGCCGCGCCCAAGGGCAAGAGCGCGACGATGAACAGCGCCACGAGGATCTTCCACTCGAACCTCCCGGGCAGCCGCAAGAGCTTCATGGACGCACCCCCCGGAGATCGCGAACCTGTCTGACGTCGAAGCGCTGCGACAGGAACCGCACCTGTCGCTCGCTGTCGTCGATGCGCGGGTTGACGAAGATGCTGACGAACGATCCGAAGAAGCTGTCACCGGTGCCGACGCGCCGCTGGCCACGCGCGGGCTGCACCAGCCAGCGCCGCACGTCGGCCAGCAGCTCCTCGGAGATCGGGTTGAGGTCGCCGCGGAAGGCGATGACGTACGGCGTGCCTGGTCGCAGCCGCGACGCCTCGACGACCGGAAGCTGCCACAGGATGGACGCGCGCGCGATCGCCTCGTCGGGCGTGCGCGCCTCGAGGTGCGCCTCGGGGCCCGTGCCGCGCGTGATGCGGATGCGGAACCGCTCGTCCCAGATGTCGTAGGCGATCTCGGCGCGCTGAAAGGCGACGGCGAGGGGCTCGCGCGCGCCCTCTTCGGAGATCGCGACGCGCACGAGGACGCGCGTCACGAACCCCGACGTGAGCCGCGCGCGATCGTCGGCGCCGAAGAGATCCTGCAG
>DASZUD010000017.1:0-6888 GCA_035548155.1 Polyangia bacterium | reverse complement strand
CGCGCCGGCGTGCCCGCCCGACGCCGGCGGTCAGGGTGGCGCCGCGGGCACGGACGCGGACCCCGACGCCGGCGATGCCGCGAACGTCGACGGCGGCGTCGACGCCGGCGACGCCGCGAGCGCGTGCAAGGTGCAGATCGCGCAGCACCCCGACGAAGGCGCCAACCACGTCAACTGCACGCCCGTTCCCATCTACAAGACGAAGCCGCCGTCCTCGGGGAACCACTACCCGAGCTGGGCCGACTTCAGGACGTACGACGAGCCCGTGCCGTGGGGGCACCTCGTGCACTCGCTCGAGCACGGCGCCGTCGTCATCGTTTACAACTGCCCGGGCGGCTGCCCCGACGAGGTCGCGGCGGCGCAGGCGATGATCGACGCGTTGCCGGTCGACGTGCTCTGCACGGCGTCGACGAAGCGACGCGTGATCCTGGCGCCCGATCCCACGCTCGACGTGCGCTGGGCCGCCTCGGCGTGGACCTGGACCTTGCGCGCCTCGTGCTTCGACGCGGCGGCCTTCAGCGACTTCGCAAAGGCGCACTACAACCACGCACGCGAGAACTTCTGCACCGAGCTGCACGAGCCGTTCTGCGACGTGCTGTGAGCGGCGGCCTCAGCCGAGGTGCCAGCCGGCGGGCCGCTGTTTGATCACGCGCGCGGGGCAGCCCACGGCCGTCGCGTTCGCCGGCACGTCGCGAATCACAGCGCTGCCGGCGCCGACGACGGACCAGGCGCCCACGTTGATCTTCTCGATGATGCTGGCGCCCGTGCCGATGAACGCGCCCTCGCCGATCTCGACGTTGCCCGACAGCCGCACCCCGGGCGAGATCGTCGCGTAATCCCCGATGACGACGTCGTGCGCCACCGTGCAGCCGTTGTTGATCTGCGCGTGGGGGCCGAGGCGGATGAGGCTGGTCATCGTCACGCCTGCCCCGACGACGCAGCCTTCTGACATCTGGACCCGTTTGGTGCGGATCACGCTCGGGTGAACGATGGCATCGGCGAACTGGGCCCCCGCGGCCCGCGCCGCGTCGACGAAGCGGCGGCGCACGGCCGGGCTGCCCACCGCGGTGACGAGCCGCACCTCCGCGGTGCGACCGGCGAGCCAACCGAAGTCGCCGAGGATCGGTCGTCCGTTGACCAGCACGCCGGGCGTGCCGAAGCCGGCGCCGACGATGAAGCCGACGACGTCGTATTCGGCGCCGGCGTCGTTGCACGCCTCGATGACGTCCAGCACGTCGCGCGCGTGTCCGCCCGCGCCCGCAATCACGATCTTCTTCGTCGTCATCCGAGGGCCGCTGTCTTGATCCGTCGATCGAGGAGAGTATACTGCGGCAACCTGGTGGACCAGTTACGTGCCTGATCACGGGATGAGCAGTGCCGAAAAAAGGATCTTGAGCGCGTCTCGGCTCGCGGGCCTCGTCAAAGAGCGCCGCTTGCCCGATCCGGTGATGGTGACGCGGCCGTCGATGCCGCCCCTCGCAGACTACACGCGCCTCCTCGCCGGCATCTGGGAGCGGCGCTGGCTCACGAACGACGGCGAGCTCCACCGGCAGCTCGAGAAGGACGTCGCCGAGCACCTGGGCGTCGAGCACCTCAGCCTGTTCAACAACGGCGCGACCGCCCTGCTGGTGATGCTGCAGGCGCTGCGGATCAACACGGGCGAGGTGATCACGACGCCGTTCACGTTCCCGGCGACGGCGCACATCCTCCACTGGAACAGGGTCAAGCCCGTCTTCTGCGACATCGAAGAGAAGACGTTCAACATCGACCCCGCGCGCATCGAGAGCCTCATCGGCCCCGATACGCGCGCCATCCTCGGCGTCCACGTCTACGGCAACCCGTGCGACGTCGAGGCGATCCAGACGATCGCGGACCGGCACGGCCTCTACGTGCTGTACGACGCCGCGCACGCGTTCGACGTGCGCCGGAAGGGCCGCTCGATCCTCGATCACGGTCACATGTCGATGCTGAGCTTCCACGCCACCAAGGTCTTCTCGACGATCGAAGGCGGCGCGCTCGTCTCGCGGTCGAAGGTCGAGCGCGAGCGCATCAACTCGCTCAAGAACTTCGGCATCGCCAACGAGGAGACCATCATCGGGCCGGGCATCAACGGCAAGATGAACGAGTTCCAGGCGGCCTTCGGCCTGCTGCAGCTCGCGACGATTCGCGACGAGATCTCCAAACGGCGCGCGCTGGCGCTCTCGTACCGGCGTCACCTCGCGGGCATCCCGGGGCTTCGGTTCCTCGATGACCTGCCTGGGGTCGAGCACAACTACGGTTACTTCCCGATCATCATCGACGCCGAGCGGTACGGGCTCGAGCGCGACGAGCTCTACGTCGTGCTCAAGCAGTTCAACGTGAACACGCGGAAGTACTTCTACCCGCTCGTGTCGCACGCGCCCTGCTACTCGGCGCTGCCCTCGGCGGCGCCCGCCCACCTGCCGGTGGCCGAGCGCATCGCCCGGCAGGTCCTGTGTCTGCCGATCTACGGCGGGCTGGAGCCCGGAGTGCCCGAGGTCATCGCGTCGGTGCTGCGCGAGCTTCACGCTTCAGTCGCCTGATCATGTCGACGCCGACGCCGCCGAGCGAGCCGGAGTTCTCGGTCATCATCACCTGCTATTACGAGCAGAAGAGCATCGACGAGTTCCACGCGCGGCTTTCGGCGGCGATGGAGAGCCTCGGGCGGTCGTACGAGATCGTCTTCGTCAACGACGGCAGCACCGACGCGACCTGGGAGCGGCTGCAGGCGATCTTCCGCGCTGATCCCAAGGTCCACGCCGTCCTCGACCTGTTCAAGAACTCGGGGCAGCGCGCGGCGATGGCGGCGGGGCTGTGCGAGACCAGCGGCCGCGCCCTGCTGTTCATGGACAGCGATCTCCAGCTCGATCCCGCGGAGATCCCGAACCTGGTCGCCGCCTGGGATGCGGGCGCGCACGTCGTGAGCGGCTGCCGCCAAGAGCGCAAGGACTCGCTGTACCGCAGGCTGCTGTCGAAGGCGGCCAACAAGATCATGCGCGCCGCCTCGCAGAGCGAGTTCAACGACTTCGGGTGCACGTTCAAGATCTTCGACGCCCGCCTCGTGCGGGCGTTCGGGTTCGGGCCTCAGCGGATCTTCGCGCCCGTCGACGTGATCGCCGCCGCCAACCGCCGCACCGAGGTGCCGGTGAGCCACAAGCCGCGCAAGTACGGCAAGTCGGGGTGGACCCTGCGCAAGCTCATGGCCTACAACATGGACAACGTCGTCCAGCTGTCCGATCGGCCGTTCCAGATCGTCGGCTTCGTCTGCTTGGCGCTGGCGTCACTGTTCGCGGTCCGCACGCTGCTGGCTTTCTTCCTGCCGTACTCGATCCTGGGGTCGATCACGCCGGGGCTCGTGCTGAACGCGATCGTGGTCTCGTCGCTGGCGCTCATGGCCGTGCTCTGCATGGTAGGCGAGTTCACGATCCGTGCGTTCACGGCGGCGAGGAACATCCCGAAATACATCGTGCGCGAAGCGCTTCGGCGATAACGTCCCGCCCCATGTTCTCGTTGCGTTCGTTGTCGCCCATCGAGTGGCGACGCGTGATGTTGGTCGTCGCGGTCCTCCAGCTGGCCGGTGCGCTGATGTTCGCGCTCACGGTTCGTCACGACGTCTTCGACGAAGGCGCCTACGAGGCGGACTGCGGGCGCTACGAGCGGATGGGCGCGACCGCGGCCGCGATCCGCGCGCACACGAGCCCCGCCGGCCCCGGGATGCCCATCATCGCGTCGATCGGCGGCCGGCTCGTGCCGGGGAGCCTGGTCGCGCGCCGCATCCCCGTGTTCCTCGCGTGGGTCGTGGCCGTGGGGCTGCTGGTCGGGCTCTCCCGGCAGCGGCGCGAGGATGCGGTCATTCCGGTCGCGGGCGCCGTGCTGCTCGCCTATCCGCACTCGCCGCTGTCGATGGCGACGCTGCTCAGCGAGGGACCGGCCTTCGGGTGCGCCGTGGCCGCGCTCCTCGCCTCCGGCCTCGCGAGAGCGGGCGCGCCGCGCTCCGCACCCCCTCTGCACGTCTTCCTCGCGGGGCTCTGCCTCGGGCTCGGCCTGTGGTTTCGGCAATATTATCTGGCGCTCGTCCCCGCCTTCGTCGTCGGCTACTGGTTCGCGCCCGAGCGCCTGCGCAGCTGGGCGCTGTTCGCCTTGGGCCCGATGGTCGCGGTGGCCGTGCTGTTCTCGCTGTGGGGGGGGCTGGCGAACCCCACCGCGCGCATCGGCGGGGGCATGTACGGCGCCAACGTGCAGGTGAAGGTGGCCCTCAACCTCCTGCGTCCGTTCAGCGCGCTCGCGTACGTGGGCGCGTACGCGCTGCCGCTCCTGCCTTGGGGCGATCGCGAACGCTTGCCGCGGCCCTTGTTGGCAAAGCTGGCGGGCATCGGCTTCGCCGTCGCGCTGGCCATCGTCGCCTCGGGGCGGTCGGTCTGGGGACAGGGGCCGATCCTCTCGTTGATCAGTGGCATGCGGCGCGTTCATCCAACGTTGCAGCTCGTGGCCGACGCCGCCGTTTCGGGGGTCGCGTTCATTGGAGTCTTGGTCCTGGCGTGGCTCGTGTGGACGTCGCGCGATGAGCGCGTGGGGACCCTCGTTCCGTTTTGCGCGGCCGCCGTGGTGTTCTTCGCACTCGAGCAGCTGGGCATCAGCGGGGGCATCCCGTTCTACGAGCGCTACGCGCACCAGGTGGTGTTCTTTTCGACGGCCCTGGTGTTGCTGGTCTCGCCGCCACGGACGGGCCGCGTGCTGGCCTTCGTCGGGGCGCTGATCTTGATCAGCCAGTGGACTTTGTGGTCGAAGGCCTGAGTGGGCGATCGCCAGCGAGCAGACGGTCAGCTGCCGAGCAATCGCTCGATGAACGCGTGAAGATCGGGCGGCTGCGCCTCGAGGAAGGCGCGGCCGATCTGCGCCGCGAGCCGCGCCAGCGGCGGTCCGTGGTCGCCCGCCATCTGAAGCGTCTGGCGCGCGGCCTCGCGCTCGGCCGGTGACGGCGCGGGCAGGCCCTTTTCGGACGCGCCGGGGCGCGGGCCTTGCGCCTTCAGGACCAGCGCCTCGAGCGCCACGAACCGACGGGTGCTGTCGGCCTCGGCCGCTTCGAGGGCGCGGCCCAGCTCGGGCGCCGGCTGGCGGCGTGCCCAGGCGAGCGCCAGCCCCGGCATCGCCGCGTTGCGGACGTCGTAGGAGGGATCGCGCACGGCCCGCTCGAGGTACGGCTGCGCGAACTCGGGCTCACGCTCGGCGAGGTGGCCGAGCGCGCGTGCCGCCGCCGTGCGCAGCGCCTCGCTGCGCTGGCTCAGCGCCTCGCCGAGCAGCCGGGCGCCCGCCTCGCCCGCGCCGACGAGATCGCCCACGCCGATGACGGCCGCCTCGCGCGCGGCCTTGTCGCCCCCGCGCAGCATCGATTCGAAGATCGGCAGCACCTCGCGCGCGCCCGCGCCCGAGACGCCCGCCAGGATCCGCGTCGCCTCGGCCCGCACGCCGTTCGCGCGATCGTCGACGGCGCTGCGTACGACCTCGAGGGCGGCGCCGCCCAGCGCCCCCGCGGCGCGCACGGCCTCGAGGCGAACGCTCTCGTCGCCGTCGGCGCTGGCCTGGCGCAGGACGCCGACGAGCCCGGCCTTGGCGGCCGCGCCGACGACCGTGCGGCGCTCCTGCGCATCACCCTGCGTGAGCGCCGTGCCGAGCGCGCGCTCGGCATCGGTGGCGCGCTTACCCGTGAAGAAGGTCGCGCCCGCGTCTGCGTCCGCTTGCCCTTGCTGGCCGGCGCTCTTCTCGGCGACCACGCCCAGCGACCGCTCGGCGGCCAGCCGGACGGACCGTTCGGGATCGGTGACCAGCTTCAGCAGCGCCGGCACGGTCAGGTCGCGTGCCTTCGCGCCGAGACGCCCCAGCGCCTCGGCGGCGGCGACGCGCACGCCCGCCTGCGGGGCGTCCCCCAGCTCGGCAGCGATGCGCGCCGCGCCTTTCGGATCGGCCTCGGACAGCTCGCCCAGGCAGGCGGCGGCGGCGGTGCGCACCTCGTCGCGATCGTCGCGGGCCGCGACGCGCAGGTAGGGGGACGCAACCGCGGCGCTCTTCTGGGCCAGCGCGCAGAACGCGTTGGCCGCGGCGGCGCGCATGCCCACGTCCTGATCCTTGAGCGCGTGCGCCAGGGGCGGCACGACGGCCGCTGCCTTCGTCTCGCCGATCTTCGCGAGCGCATCGACGATGTTCTTGCGCACGCTGGCGCGCACGAACTTGGTGGCGTGGCCCAGCATCTCGGCCACCTGGTAGGGGTTGATGGGCGCCAGCGCGACGGCCGAGTCGATCGCGGCGCGCTCCACCTCGGCGCTGCCGTCCTTGAGCGCCTTCTCGACCAGCTCCAGGCCGTCGCGCTTGAGGTAGGCGAACGAGCGCGCCGCTTCGACCCGCGTCTCCGCCGCCGGATCGTAGAGCAGTGACTTGAGCGGCTTCGCGGCGAGATCGGGGCGGCTCATCGCGACCGTGCCCCACACGGCGGCGCCCGCGGCGCGCGCGGCGGGCGAGCCCTTCATCTCGGTGCGCGCGATCTCCTCGGCCTGCTCGGGCGTGACGAGCCGCGCGTACAGCGGCAGCGCCGCGGCGCGCAGGCGCGGCGACGCCTCGGGCCGCACGGCCTGCTCGAGCAAGGGCCGCAGATCGGCGGCGGGGGTGCCGGCGCGACGCAATATGAACAGTGCCTCGACGCGCGCCTCCTCGGGCGCCTTGTCATCGGCGACCACCTTGCGCAGCGGCGCGGCGCAGGCGGCCGGGTCGGAGGCGGCGATCGTGTCGAGCAGCGCGAGGCCGGCGCGGCGCACGCCGCCGTCGGGGCTCTGCAGCACGGGCTCGAGCGCGC
Source organism: Polyangia bacterium (assembly GCA_035548155.1). Classification (GTDB taxonomy): domain Bacteria; phylum Myxococcota_A; class Polyangia; order Fen-1088; family Fen-1088; genus DASZFV01. Next base: position 26 of record DASZUD010000017.1, on the reverse strand, counting down.
TCGCCGCGGCGCCGGGCGCGCGCGCC
>DASZUD010000016.1:0-12944 GCA_035548155.1 Polyangia bacterium | reverse complement strand
GCCATCACGCGCGGCGACGGCGGGTACGCGCCCTCGTTCGTGTTCAGCTTGATCGCCTCGGGGATCTGCTCGCCCGGCGTGTAGCCGCGCATCGCGCGGATCGCGGGGCGCACCAGCGAGAGGGTGGGGGTCCCTTCCGTGCTCGGTCCGATGCGGGTCAGGGTCTTGCGGGCGGTCTTTCCAATTGGCACGCGCGATAGGCTATCCTGAGAGGCCTTCGTCCGCGAGGGGGGCGCTCGACCGCGCCAATCCAATTTCATGGCTCGCATCCTGATCATCGACGACAACGAGACGATGCGCGAAGGCCTGGGGGCCACGGTGCGCCGCATGGGCCACGAGGCCCAGCTGGCCGCCTCGGGCGCGGCGGGGCTGGCGGCCTTCGACAAGGCGCGGCCCGACTTCGTCATCACCGATCTCAAGATGGAGGGCACGGGCGGCCTGGACGTGGTGAAGGCCGTGCGCGAGCGCGACCCCGAGTGCCCCGTCATGATCGTGACCGCCTTCGGCACGGTCGAGACCGCCGTCGAGGCGATGCGCCTGGGCGCGTTCGATTTCCTGCAGAAGCCCTTCGCGCCCGAGGTGGTGCGCCTCAAGGTCGAGCGTGCGCTGGAGCTCTCGCGCGAGAAGCGCGCGCGCGAGCGCGCCGAGGCCGAGTCGGCCGCGCTGCGCGCCGACGCCGCCGCGCCCTACCGCGCGGGCGACGGCATCGGCATGGTGGGCGAGACGCCCGTCATGCGCGCGCTGTTCGCGACGATAGAGAAGGTCGCGCCCACCGACGCGTCCGTGTACATCCACGGCGAGTCGGGCACGGGAAAGGAGCTGGTCGCGCGCGCCGTGCACGCGCGCAGCAAGCGCGAAGGCGGACCCTTCGTCAAGGTGAACTGCGGCGCGCTCACGGAGACGCTGCTCGAGAGCGAGCTCTTCGGCCACGAGAAGGGCGCGTTCACGGGCGCCATCAAGCGCAAGCTCGGGCGCTTCGAGCTGGCCGACAAGGGCACGCTGTTCCTCGACGAGATCGGCGACGTCACGCCGGGCCTGCAGCTCAAGCTCCTGCGCGTGCTGCAGGAGCGCGAGTTCGAGCGCGTCGGCGGCGAGGAGACGATCAAGGTCGACGTGCGGGTGATCTCCGCCACCCACCGCGACATCAAGGCCGAGGTGGCCGCGGGGCGCTTTCGTGAGGATCTCTTCTATCGCCTGCACGTCGTGCCGTGCGTCGTCGCGCCGCTGCGCGAACGCAAGGAAGACATCCCGCGCCTGGTCGCGCACTTCATCGCGAAGCTGGGCCCGCGGACGAACGCGGCCGTGAACGGCATCACCGACGTCGCGCTCGCGCGCCTCGTCACCTACAACTGGCCCGGGAACGTCCGCGAGCTCGAGAACGTCATCGAGCAGTCGCTGGTGTTCGCCGAGGGCGACAAGATCGACGTCAGCGCGCTGCCCGCCAGCGTGCGCGGCGGCACCGCCGAGAACACGCTGGCCGTGCCCTCGGGCGAGATGTCGTTGCCCGACATCCTGGAGGATCTCGAGCGGCAGCTCATCGTGCGCGCCTACGAGAAGAGCGGCGGCGTGAAGACGGAGTGCGCGCGGCTCCTCGGCATCAAGACGAGCGCGCTCTACTACAAGCTCGAGAAGTACGGCGTCGGGACCATTGAAGGGCGGGAGAATCGGGGGGCGGCGGCCACCGCTGGCGACGAGGCACGCGCAGGGGCGCTGCTCGCCGACGGCCCCGACGCCGGAGGCTCCGGCACCCCTTCGGGTGACCCGAAACCCCGCTGAGCTCGCGCGGGCGCGCGCCCTGCTCGTGGCAGCGGTCGCGGCCGCCGTCACGGGCGCCGTGCTGCTCGGCTGCGCGACCGACGCCGAGGCGCGCCGACCGGCGCGGCCCGCGGGCCACGTCGAGACCGGCCGCGCCAGCTACTACGGGGCCAACTTCAACGGCCGCCGGACCGCCTCGGGCGAGCGCTATGACCCGCGCAAGATGACGGCCGCGCACAAGTCGCTGCCGCTCGGGACGGTGATCCGCGTCACGCGCATTCAGGGCGGGACCGACGGTCCTTCGGTCGAGGTGCGGGTCAACGACCGCTGCGGGTGCACGCACGGCCGCATCGTCGACCTTTCGCGCGCGGCCGCAGAGCGCCTGCACATGCTGAGCGCCGGCGTGGTCCCCGTGCGCGTGGAAATCCTGCGTCCACCGAACCACTAGGGACGGGCGCTTCGCCGCCGTCGTGCACAGACTTTTCTGGGGGAGTGCACGATGGCCGTCACGCCGACCCCGGGGAAGCCGAGACCGATCCAGTCGAGCCGCCGGTTCGTCAGGCTCGCCTTTACCTTCGTCGCGCTGGGCGCGCTGGCCGCCACCTCGTTCGCCGTCATCGAGGCGCGGCGCCTCGAGGCGGAGGCGCGCGCGGTGGCGTCGAACACGCTGACGAGCATCCGCCTGGCCGGACAGCTGGAAAACCGCATCGAGAAGCAGCGGATCCTCATCGACGATCACATCTTCGCGAAGGGCCGTGTCGAGACGGCCGAGCTGGACCGCCAGCTCCTCGACGTCGACGCCGACGTCACCGCTAGGTTGGCAGAGTTCGAGAGGTGGCTCTTTCTGCCCGGCGAGCACGAGATCTGGACGCACATGCGCGGCGAGCTCGAGGCGCTGCGGGCGCCCGTGGCGGAAGCGCTGGCTCTGTCGCGCGTGAACCGCGACGTCGAGGCCAAGGTGATGATGGATCGCGTGGCCGGTCAGTTCGCGGCCGTCGAGAAGGACATCGACGATCTCATCGCCATCAACGATCGCGGCGCCGCGGCCAGCGTGACCGAGCTCACGAAGATCCGGCAGCGGCTCGTCGTGACGCTGGTGGGCATTGGCCTGGCCTCGTTGATCGTCATCGCGATCGTGGGCCGGTGGTCGCTGCAGCAGATCGCGCGCCACGAGCGCGAAATGTGGACGCACGCGGAGTGGCTCGAAACCCAGAACCGCGAGCTGGACGCGTTCGCGGGGCGGGTCGCGCACGACATCCGCGGCGGCCTGACGACGATCACCCTCGCGATGACGCCGCTCGAGAAGCGGCTGCCGAAGGACGACAGCGCGCTCGCGATCTTGCGACGGGGCACCAAGCGCATGGAGGCGCTGGTCGAGGATCTGCTGACGCTGGCGCGCGTCGAGGCGGAGGCGCGCGGGCGGTGCGACCCGGCGGCCGTCGTCGCGCAGGTGGCGCAGGAGCTGGCGCCGCGCCTCGAGGCGGCCCACGGCGCGCTGCGCGTGTCGGTGTCGCCCGGAACGGTCGCGTGCAGCGAGGGGCTGCTGCGGCAGGCGGTCGTGAACCTGATCGACAACGCCGTGAAGTACCAGCGGCCCGAAGTGCCGCCCGAGATCGAGGTCGCGGGCGCGCCCGTCGACGGCTCGTACGACCTCCGCGTGTCCGACAACGGCGTCGGCATCGCCGCCGAAGAGGCGCGGCGCGTGGGCGAGCCGTTCTATCGCGCGTCGCGCACGCGCGGCGTCCCCGGCACGGGACTGGGCCTCTCGATCGTGAACCGCGTCGTCGAGGCGAGCGGCGGGACGCTGTCGCTGCGCTCGCAGGTCGGCGAAGGCTCGTCCTTCCTGTTGCACCTGCCGCTGGCGCGAGAGGATTCGACGGCAGCGTCACCGGGGGGCGCGCGCCGCGCGTGAGGTGTCGTGTCGGACTTGCTCGTCGTCGACGACGATCCCGATCTCGGCGAGCTGCTGCGCGACCTCCTGGCGGGCGAGGGGCACACCGTGCGGCTCGCGCGCGACGGTGAGGAGGGGCTGGCGCGCGTCGCCGAGCGCCACCCCGATCTCGTGCTGCTGGACGTCGAGATGCCGCGGCTCACCGGGCCCGAGATGTCGTACCGCATGCTGCTTCACGACCTCGGCCAGGAGGAGATACCGATCGTGCTGCTCTCGGGCGTCACGAACCTCTCGCGCGTCGCGGGCGCCGTCGGGACGCCGTACTTCTTGCCGAAGCCCTACGATCTTCCCGCCGTGCTGAAGGTGATCGCGAGGGCGCTCGTCGAGCGGCGTGCGCCCGCGCCGCAGCTCCCGGCCGAAGTTTCCCCGTGATTCACGGGAACGCGGCCAGCAGCGCCAGCGTGAGCGTGGTCTGATTGGCGAGCGACGCCGGGGTCGCGCCGTCGAACGGCCGCGCTGACGAGTGGTCGTGACGCGCCTCGAGGCGGGTCGCCCAGCGCAGGCGCTCAAACGCGCCGCTCGCCTCCAGTGTGGCCGTGCCCTCGGCGACGACCTGCGTCGTGCCCGTCGTGAACCCGCTCGCATCGTCGAACACCTCGGCGCGCAACACCGCCGCGAGCCAGGGCGAGGCGCGCAGGCGCGCGGCGCCGGCGGCGCCATACCAGGACACGCCGCCCCGCGCGCCGTCGAAGCCGTAGTCGCCCGTGAACGCCAGCGACAGGTGGTCGCTGGCCTCGTAGACGGCGAACGCGTCGAGGAGGTTTCGGAACGAGTAGGTCGGCGGACCGGTCAGCGCGCGCTCGGGCCCCAGCATGTCGGTCACGGAGAGGATCAGCGCCTCCGTCGCGCGCCACGTCGCGGCCAGGGCGCCCGTGCGCATGTCGCTGCCGTCGAAGAAGACGGCGTTCCAGCCGTTGTCCCAGACCGCCGAGAGCGCGAGCGCGTCCGTGACGGCGCACGAGACGCGCACGCCCGTGTGCTGCGTCGGCTCGGCCCACGTGTAGAGCAGCGAGCGCGAGTAGCTCCAGTTCTGCCAGGCCTCGTTGTCCTCGAGGCCCATGGGCGTCCCGAAGCGGCCGACGTCGATTCGCGACGGCGCGCTCGGCGGGGATCCTCGCCGTGACGAACGCCTGTCCGAAGTACGACGCCGCGCGCGCGAGGTCGGGGTGGCTCTCGACCGCGGGATCCTGGCGCTCGAAGTACTTCGCCGTGTCGCCGAACCCGGCGTCGACACGGAACCCGACGCGCTCGGGCCGGTGCGCCAGCGTCAGGCGCAGATAACCGAGGCGCGCCGGCCGATCGTAGACGTCGACGGCGCGCAGCTCATTTCGCTTGGACGCCGGAGCGTCGAAGTTGTGGAGGCCGTAGACGTCCAGCAGCCCGTGCGCGTCGACGGCCGCGCCCGCGGTGATGTCGTCGTAGGCGTCGGCGGCCGCGCCCCCGACGGCGTGCGCGGCGCGCGCGGCGCCCAACGTGGACGCGAGGCACCAGAACAGAGCCACGCGCGTCGGGGTCATGTTCAGCGAACGCGCAGCACGAACCACACGACGCCCGCGAGCGCGATCGCGAGCGAGCCGCCGCGCAGCCCCCAGCGCTCGAAGGCGGCCGGCCGCCGGCGCGCCGCGAGCAGCACGAGCGGCAGCACCACGGAGACCACGGCGAGCTGCCCCAGCTCGACGCCCAAGTTGAACGCGAGCAGCGCCAGGACCAAGCCACGCGCGGGCAGGCCGATCTCGCGCAGCACCGACGAGAAGCCCAGCCCGTGCACGAGGCCGAACGCGAACACGATCGTCCAGCGCCGGCGCGGCGGGCGTGCGCGCAGGTTCTCGAAGCCGACGTAGGCGATCGAGAGCGCGATCCCCGGCTCGACCCACGCCGTTCCGAGCAGGCCCGGGCGCAGCGTGGACACCATGAGCGTCAGCGAGTGCGCCGCGGTGAACGCCGTCACGATCCGCAGGACGTCCCGCAGCGCGCGCCGCGGTTCGCTCGGGACCGCGGGCCCTTCGCGCCCCGAACGGTGCGCGAGGCCCGTCGCGAGCAGCAGCGCCGCGAGGAACGCCAGGTGGTCGTAGCCCGTGAAGATGTGCTCGACGCCGAGCCGCAGGTACTCGCGCGCGCCCGCCCAGATCGATCGCGCGGCTCCCAGGGGCAGCATGCGATCGGCCGCCCGGAAGACGTGCGTGGTCCCGCCTTCCAGCTTCGTGTACCCGCTGTGCAGCGGGTCGACGTCGAAGAACAGGTCGTAGCGCAGCACGAACGCCGGTCCGGCGCAGGCGAAGCGGAAGCGCGCGGCCACCTCGTGCTCACTTGCCTGCGAGAGGCTGCGTTCCGTGATCGGGCAGTCGGCGCCGCTCGCGACGTGGAGCCCGCGCCCGAGGCGCTCCTCGACCGCCGCGCCGCGCGCGAGCGCGTCCGCCACGCCGGCGCCGGGCGCGAGGCCCACGCCGATCTCGGGCCCGACCAGATCGGCGACGCGCACGCGCACCGTCCAGGTGACGCCGCGCTCATCGGCCGCGACCTCGCCGAACGTCGCGCTGCGCGAGTGAGCGTGGGCCAGCGACGACGCCAGCAGCGCGGCCGCGACCGCGACGCGCGAGATCCTCACGGCGTCAGTTGACGGCAGTGGGACGAGAACGCGTGCGGGAGCCCCAGATGGCCTCCCAGCCCCGCCGGTACTCTTCGGTGGCGACCTGCGGTGGCCCGGTGATCGCCTCGGGCCGGGCAGACCGCGGCGCCGAGAGCTCTTCGTCCGTCTCGCAGTCGAAAAGGAAGGGCGCCTCCTTGCGCTGCTCCATGCGGACGACCTCGCCCGTGATGGCGCGGCCCTCGCGCATCGGGCGCACCGTGCCCGCCTCGATCGTCTCCGTGCCGGCGCGCTTGCGCAGCACGTTGAAGCCCTCGCCGTCTTCCGATGGACCGAAGACCAGCGCCAGGTCCTTTTTCCCTTTCCCGCGCTTGTTGCCGCGCGGAGGGCGACCTCCTGCCATGAGGCCCAGTCTAGCAGAGCGACGCGCACGCCGTAACTTCCTCCGGGAGGCTGACGTACGACCTCACAAAAGGAGCCTCCGTGAACCAGACCAGTCCCATCGCCAAGGTTCGTGAAACCCTCTCCGTGGTGACGCGCCGCCTCGGACCACTCGGGCCCACGCTCGCGCGCCTCACCGTGGGCCTGGTCTTTCTAGGGACGGGGTGGGGGAAGCTCCACTCGCTGCCCGACGTGACGGATTTCTTCGCGAGCCTCGGCATCCCCCTGCCCGGCCTGAACGCGCGCGTCGCGGCCTGCACCGAGTTCTTCGGCGGCATCCTCGTCCTCCTGGGCTTCGCGACGCGGCTGGCCGTGCTGCCCATGGCCTTCACGATGGTCATCGCGATCGTCACGGCGAAGCGGGGCGACGTTCACGGCCTCACGGACCTCGTCGGCCTCGAGGAGTGGAGCTACCTCGTGTTCTTCGTATGGCTGGCCGTGGCCGGCGCCGGGCCGCTTTCGCTCGATCGCCTCATCGCGCCGCGAATCGACCAGTGGCTCGGAAAAAAGAGCCGGCCCCCCGAAACCGCGCGCGCCTGAATCGTGTACAACCAGCGAGCGTCAGACCGTAACAACCGCAGCACCTACCCCCACAGGAGAACGACATGAGCAACAAGGGAGCACTCATCGCCGCGATGGCCGCCGGGATCTTCAGCGCGGGCGCGCCGGTCCTCGCCAACGCCGCCGACACGGCCAAGGTCCACTGCGAGGGCGTGAACTCGTGCAAGGGCAAGGGCAGCTGTCACAGCGCCTCGAACGCCTGCGCGGGCAAGAACGGCTGCAAGGGCAAGGGCTGGATGGAGATGTCTGAGAAGGACTGCAAGGCCAAGGGCGGCAAGGTCACGCAGGCCGGCAAGTAAGCACGTCCGTGACGGCTCGCCTGGCAAGCCGGGCGAGCCGCTTCGCACGCAAGGCACCATGATCGACGTTCCCCCGCTCGGACACGGCATCGGCCTCCGCACGGAGCACTACGCTGAGGTGCTGGCGGCGCCGCCAGGCGGAGCCGGACCGGTCGACTGGTTCGAGGTCGTCTCGGACAACTTCATGGTGCCCGGCGGCAACCCGCGGCGCGTGCTGCGCGCCGTGCGCGAGCGCTGGCCCGTCGTGCTGCACGGCGTGTCGCTGTCGCTGGGCGGCACCGACCCGCTGGACGCGCGCTACCTCGACGAGCTCGCGGCGCTGGCCGCCGAGGTCGAGCCGGCGATCGTGTCCGACCACCTCTGCTGGGGCGGCCACGGCGGCCGCTACGCGCACGATCTCCTGCCGCTGCCCTTCACCGAAGAGGCGCTGGCCCACGTCGCCGAGCGCGTGCTGCGCGTGCAGGATCGCCTGAAGCGGCGCATCCTCGTCGAGAACGTGTCGAGCTACGTGGCCTTCGCGCACTCGACGATGACGGAGCCCGAGTTCCTCACGGCGCTGGCCGAGCGCGCCGACTGCGGCCTGCTCCTCGACGTCAACAACGTCTTCGTGAGCGCGCACAACCACGGCTTCGACGCGCGCGCCTTCATCGACGCGCTCCCCGCGGGGCGCGTCGGCCAGTTTCACCTGGCGGGGCATAGCCGCCTGGGCGAGCTGCTGCTCGACACGCACGATCACCCCGTGCGCGACGAGGTGTGGGCCCTCTATCGCCACGCCGTGGCGCGCTTCGGCGCCGTGCCCACGCTCATCGAGTGGGACGACAAGCTGCCGCCGCTCGCGCGCCTCGTGGAAGAATCGCTGCACGCGAAGGCCGTCGCGGCCGAGGTGCTGCGTGGCTGATCCACCCACGCTGACCGAGCTGCAGCGCCGGTTCTTCGCGCTCATCACCGGGGCCGAGAGCGTGGCCAAGGAGCTGGCGGCGAGTGGAATCCCCGAGTCGGAGCTGGCGGCGATCGTCGCGGGTGACGCGCGCGCGTCGGCCGCCGGGCGGCTGGACGTCTACGCGAACATGTACTTCTTCCGCATCCTCGACGTGCTGCGCGCCGACTATCCGAAGCTCGTCGCCGTGCTGGGCGACGACGCGTTTCACGACCTCGCGACCGACTACCTGCAGGCGCACCCGTCGCGCCACCCGTCGCTGCGGTTCGTGGGCGCGGCGCTGCCGGGCTTCGTCGCCGGATCCGCGCGAGTGGCCGAGCGGCAGTGGCTCGGCGAGCTGGCGGCGCTCGAGTGGGCGCGCGTCGACGTGTTCGATCGCGCGGACGCGCCCGTGCTCGATCGCGCGGCGCTCGCGGCGCTGGCGCCCGAGGACTTCGGCGCGCTGGTCCTCGCGCCCGTGCCGGCGAGCGCGCTGGTCCCCGCGCGCTTCGCGATCGAGGACGTGTGGCGCGCCGTCGAGGCGGGCGCCGAGCCTCCGGAGGCGGCGCCGGCCGAGCCGGGCCACGCCGTGCTCGTGTGGCGCAAGGACGTGACGGTGCACCACCGCGCGGTCACGCCGGCGGAGGCGCGCGCCTTCGGGCAGCTCGGGTCGGGCACGACCTTCGGGGCGCTTTGCGCCGCGCTGGCCGAGTCCGAGGGCTCCGAACGAGCCGCCGCCGAGCTGGCGGCTCGGTGCCTCGGCCAGTGGCTCGCGGACGAGCTTCTCGCGCGCGGATCGCAGTAGACTCGGACCCATGACGAAGGGGTTGAAGGCAGGCCTCCTCGCCTTCGGCGCCGCGGGGTTGGTCTCCGCCTGCGCGCCGCGCAAGATCGACCTCGGCGGCAGCGCCGACGCGTCGGCGTTCTTCGTTCAACCCGACGGGTCGGCCGACGCTCCCGATGCTCTCGACGCCTTGCCGGTCGTCGACGCGCCGACGGACCTCGGCCCGCCGTGCGTCCTCGGGGGGACCAGCGCGCTCGTGCCGGCGACGCTCGGGTGCGGCCAGGGGGCCATAGGTCGCGTCGTCGTCTCGGGCGATCACGTCTACTGGACCGTGCAGAGCGGCGGGCCCATCGTGCTGCGCGCCCCGCTGACCGGCGGCGGGCCCGAGGCGCTGGCGTCCGACTTCTCCGGGGCGTTCGGGATCGTCGTCGACGGCGGGTTCGTCACGTACACGCAGCCGTCGCGCGGCCGCGTGCTGCGCGTGCCGCTCGCGGGCCACTCGACGCCCGAGGTGCTCGCGACGAAGGTCCCCTCGCCGTACTTGCTCGCGACCGACGGCAAGAGCCTCTACTGGACGGGCGCGCCGTCCACGGGCATGGGCGCGGGCGTCATCCAGAAGCTGGATCTCGAGCCCGAGTCCGTCCCCGTGACGCTGGCCGACGGGCAGGCGCAGCCGCGCGCGATCGCCGTGCGCGACGGCTTCGTGTACTGGACCGACTTCATGGACGGCTCGATCTTGCGCACGGAGGACCACCTGCTCGGCCCCGCTGACGCGGGCGTCCGCACGGTGACGCGCCTCGCGAGCGGCCTGCAGAACCCCACCGATCTTCTGCTGGTCGGAGACTTCGCTTACGTGCCCGATCACGCGGGGCGCGTCGTGCGCGTCCCGCTCGCGGGCGGCGCGCTCGAGGTCGTCGCCGGCGTCGACGGGCAGCCCTACGGCCTCGCCACCGACGGCGCCTCGCTCTTCTGGAGCGTGCTCGGCGCTGACAGCGCCATCTTCGCGGGGCCGCTCACGCCCTCGAACGGGAAGGGCGCGCGCTTCGTCGGCGGGCAGCCCGATCCCCACTTCCTCGCCGTGACGAGCGACAACGTCTACTGGGCCGCCTGGGGCCCGCGGCCGTCCGTGCGGCGCCTCGCGCGTTAGTCGGTCAGCCCCGCGGCGCGGGACGTCGGCCTTGTCGCCCTGCGACCACACCCTCGCGGCCTTTGGGAGCGCCCCCTAGCCAGCCCGGAACTGGAAGTCGCGTTCGCGGACGACGCTCTTCTCTTCGAGGTCGACGAGGAACGCGCGGCCTTCGCCCACCATGCCGTTGAAGGTGAGCAGGTACCAGACGTCCACGCCCCAGCGCACGTGGCCGCTCTCGCAGGGCGGCGACCACTCGGCCGGCTCGAGATCGCCGAGCCCCGGCGGGCGCACCTTGGCCTGCGCGCGCAGCTCGCGGAAGGGATCCGAGGCGCGCACGATGTCGATCGCGGCGGTCGCGGGCGCCGGCTGGATGTCGCGGCGCCACTCGCTGACCAGCTTGAGCCGCGCCGGGCTGCCGGACAGATCGAGGTCGGCTTCATACGCCTCGTCGGCGGGCAGTCCGATGAAGTCGGAGATGTCGAACTCGGGGAAGACGTCTTCCTTCGCCATCTCGGCGATGCGCGTCTCGTACGCCGTGTCGAGCTGCCGGCGTCGCTCGGGCGAGTAGCACGCGTAAAGGCGCAGCACCGCCTGCCGCGAAGGCAGCCGGTGATCCCAGTCGACGATCCACAGGCCGCTCGAGTAGCTCGCGCCGCCGAACGGAACCAGCGGTGGGAGCGTCGCGGCGATGCGGGCGGCTTCGTCGCGGCCTGCGAACAGCGACTGCTGCGCGATGCGGGGGTGAGCGCGCACCTCCGTCCGCAGGAGATCGCGCAGGTCGAGGCTCATGCGCCCAGAATCTTAGTGGGTTCGCGCGTTTCCCGCGAGGCCCCCGATCGGCCGGCGCAGCTTCCTGACGCGGTGCTCCAGACGCTCCGCGGAGGTTCGGCCCGGCCGTGGCCGCGGCGTCATGAAATAGTCTCGCCCGTGCCCCTCGACTTCTCGCGCCGACTCGCCTGGGATCACCCCGAGAACGCGCTGGCGGCGCTCGAGCGCGCGCGCCGCGCGCGCGGCGGCGAGGTGCTGGACCTCACCGTCTCGAACCCCACGCGCGTGGGCCTGCCCGATCTCGGCGCGCGCGTGAGCGAGGCGCTCGCGGCCACCGCCCGCGGCGCCTACGATCCCGATCCGCTGGGCGCCTTCGCGGCCCGCGAAGCGATCGCGGCCGAGCTCGCCGCCGCGTCGATTTCGCCCGAGCGCCTCGTCGTCACCGCGAGCTCGAGCGAGTCGTACGGGTTCCTGTTCAAGCTGCTCTGCGATCCGGGCGACGCCGTGCTGGTCCCGGAGCCCAGCTACCCGCTGTTCGAGTACCTCGCGCGCCTCGAAGGCGTCACGCCCGTGCCGTATCGCCTGGCTTACGACGGCACCTGGCACGTCGATTTCGCGAGCCTCGACGAGGCGCTCGCGCGCCTCCGCGTGCGCGCGCTCGTCGTCGTCAACCCGAACAACCCGACGGGCTCGTTCTTGAAGCGCTTCGAGCTGGCGGCGCTCGCGGACCGCTGCGAGGCGCACGGTCTGCCCGTGATCGCCGACGAGGTCTTCGCGCCCTACGCGTTCGGCGAGGACGCGGCGCGCGTGCGCGCGCTCGCCGGCGAGGATGCGTTCACGGCGCGCGTGGCGACGTTCGCGCTGGGCGGGCTCTCGAAGTCGTGCGGCCTGCCGCAGGTCAAGCTCGGCTGGATCGCCGTCGCCGGTCCGGCCGACGTGGCCGACGCGGCCGTGGCGCGGCTCTCGCTGATCGCCGACACGTACCTGTCGGTGGGCGCGCCCGTTCAGGACGCAACCGCGCGCCTGCTCGCGATCGGGCGCGACGCGCGGCGGGCGATCGCGGCGCGCGTCGCCGCGAACCGGGCGCACCTCGCCGCCGCGATCGGGCCCTCTTCGCCCTGCACGCGGCTGCCCGCCGAGGGCGGGTGGTCAGCGATCGTGCGCGTGCCTGCGACCCGCACCGACGAGGCGTGGGCCGCGGCCTTGCTCTCGCAGGACGGCGTGCTGGTTCAGCCCGGCTACTTCTTCGATCTGCGCGGCGGTGCGTACCTCGTGCTGTCGCTGCTGCCGCCACCCGCGGTCTTCGCCGAAGCTGTTCGGCGCCTCGTCGCGCGCTGCGAGGCCTGAATCCCGGGTTTTCACATCGCGCGCGACCCGTGCAATATGCGGTGGTGCTCGCGGTGGTCTCGACGCTCCTCGTCTCGGCGCTGGCCGCGGCGACGCCCGCGTCGGAGTGCCCAGCGCCCGCGCAGATCGCGGCGTCGCTGAACGCGCTCATTCCGGGCGTCGCCCCCGAGGCGCGGCCGGGCGGGCCGCTCGCGCTGGCCGGCGGCCTGCGGCTGCTCATCGCTTCGTCGGCGGACGGCGAGGGCGACGTCCGCGTCGATCTGTTCGACGCCCAGGGCGACGTCGTGCTCCACCGCGTGCTGCCGGGTCCGCCGCGCGGCCACGCGCCGGACTGCCCCGCGCTGGCCGAGACCGTCGCGCTCATCGTCGATCGCTACCTGCACGACGTCGGTTACGAGGTGCCGCCGCT
>DASZUD010000015.1:0-7942 GCA_035548155.1 Polyangia bacterium | reverse complement strand
GCGGCCGCTCGCGCCGGCGCGCTCGCGCGTTCTTCGGCCCCCAAAACGACGAAGCGCCCGCAGCCGGTGGCTGCGAGCGCTTCTGAGTAACCGCGCCGCTGGGCGCGTCGTGCTAGCGCTTGCTGAACTGGAAGCGGGCGCGCGCGCCACGCTGACCGTACTTCTTGCGCTCTTTCTGGCGCGCGTCGCGCGTCAGGTAGCCAGCCTTCTTGAGCGCCGGCCGGAAGGCCGGGTCGACCTTCGTGAGCCCGCGCGAGATGCCGTGGCGAATCGCATCGGCCTGACCCGAGAGGCCGCCGCCGGACACGTTCACGAACACGTCGAAGCGGCCCGTCGTCTCAGTGAGCTCGAGCGCCTGACGGAACACCATGCGCGACGTCTCGCGGCCGAAGTAGTCCTCGAGCGTGCGGCGGTTGATGTCGACCTTGCCGGTGCCCGGCTGCAGCCAGACGCGGGCCACAGCGTGCTTGCGACGACCCGTGGCGTAAATCGCTTTCGACGTATCAGGCATTCTACGTTGCTCCGAAATCAGGCGAGCTTGAGGGGTTTGGGCTGCTGAGCGGCGTGCGGGTGCTCGGCACCCGTGTACACCTTCAGCTTCTTGTAGAGGCGGCGGCCGAGCGGGCCCTTGGGCAGCATGCCCCAAACCGCGCGCTTGATGAGATCAGCGGGGTGACGCGCGAGCAGCTGCTCGGCCGTCTTCGTCTGCAGACCGCCCGGGAACAGCGAGTGATCACGGTAGAGCTTGTCCTGCCACTTCTTGCCCGTCAGGTTCACCTTGTCGGCGTTGACGACGACGACGAAGTCGCCAGCGTCCTCGTGCGCCGTGAACGTCGGCTTGTGCTTGCCGCGCAACACGCTCGCGATGCTCGTCGCAACGCGCCCGAGCGTCTTTCCTTCGACGTCGGCGATGTACCAGGAGTGCTCGAAGTCGCCCGTGGCCATGAAAGTCGGGCGGTGCTGTGTTGCAGTGCGCGGCATGATGAGAGCGGGGGTTTTACTGGAGGGCCGGTGCCTTGTCAACCACCACCGCGACCTCCCCTCGAGCCGCCGGTCGTCGGCCGGACCCGAAGCGAGAGGGGACAGCGAGTGACGCAGGGCGTGAGACGGCGGGATCCTGTATCCTGTGCGCTCGGGACCGCTCGATGCGTGGCGTGACCCTTGGAATGACGGAAGCAGCACCTTCTCTCGTCGGCAGCGTTCTCGAGAACGCGTATCAGCTCACGCGGCTCGTCGGGCAGGGCGCGATGGGCGCCGTGTACGAGGGCGTGCAGCTGCGCCTGCGCAAGCGCGTCGCCGTGAAGGTGATGGATCGCAACCTCGCGGCGAACCCCGAGCTCATCGCGCGGTTCCGCCGCGAGATCGACGTCACCGCGAAGCTGGCCCACCCCAACATCGTGCAGGTCTCCGACTTCGGGACGGCGCCCACGGGTGAGCCGTTCCTGGTCATGGAGTACCTCGAGGGCGAGGATCTCGAGCGGGTGCTCGAGCGCGAGGGGCGCGTCTCGTTCGCGCGCGCGGTGCACATCGTCAACCAGCTGGCGTCCGCGCTGGCGGTCACTCACGCCGAAGGCATCGTGCACCGCGACCTCAAGCCCGCGAACGTGTTCCTCGTGAAGGTGCCGGGCCAGACCGACTTCGTGAAGGTGGTCGACTTCGGGATCTCGAAGGTGCTCAAGGCGTCGACGACGAAGCTCACGCGCGCGCAGATGATCGTGGGGACGCCCGAGTACATGTCGCCCGAGCAGGCGGCCGCGAAGATCGACGAGATCGATCACCGCAGCGATCAGTGGTCGCTCGCGTGCATCGCCTGGCACATGCTGGTCGGGCAGCAGCCGTTCTTCGGGCCCGACGTCAACGCGATCCTTCATCAGGTGATGAACGGCGAGCCGCCGCCGCTCGGGCCCGGGCTCGCGGGGCTGTTGCCCGGGCAGGTCGAGGCCGTGTTGCGGCGCGCGCTCTCGAAGCGGCAGATCGATCGCTTCCCCACGATCACGGCCTTCGCGAAGGCGTTCGAGGCGGCCGCGCCGCTCGACTCGCCGATGCGCCCGGTCGTGCGCGCCGCCGCCGCGCCGAAGGGCGCCCCCGTTTCGTCGTCGCGGTCGCGTTCGGGCAGACGTTGGCCCTGGGTCGTCGGCGCGCTGCTGGCCTTCGCGATCGGCGCGGGCGTCGCGCTGCTGCGCTCGGGGCAGCTCCCGTCGCCGCGCGCCGATCGCGAGGCCGCTCCGGGCGGCGACTCGTCGCACGGCGCGATCGTCGAGCCGCTGCCCGCGCACGGCGAGAAGGCGAGCGCGCCGAAGCGCCACCGGCCTTCTCCCGAACGGGCCGAGCGCTGAGCGCGTCCGGGGACCTGCTCAGCGCTGTTTCAAGAACTCGCCGATCGCCGCGCAGGCGCGCTGGGCGCGATCGTCGGGCTCGATGAGCGCGAAGCGCACGAAGCCTTCTCCGCCGGGGCCGAAGCCCACGCCCGGTGAGACCGCGACGCGCGCCTGCTCGAGGAGCGCCGACGCGAAGCCCACGGCGTCGAGCTGCGCGTGCGACTTCGGGATCGGCGCCCACACGAACATCGAGGCGCTGGGCAACGGAACGTTCCAGCCGGCCTTGGCCAGCCCGTCGACGAGCAGCTTCGAGCGGTGCTTGTAACGCTCGCGGTTCGTGGCGACGTCCGCGTCGCACGACGTGAGCGCCGTCGCCGCCGCGAGCTGCGTCGGCCCGAACATGCCATAGTCGAGGTAGCCCTTGATCGTGGTCAGCGCGCCCACGAGGCCGCTGCCGCCCACGCAGAAGCCGACGCGCCAGCCCGGCATCGAGTAGCTCTTCGACACCGTGAAGAACTCGACGGCGACGTCGCGCGCCCCCGGTACCTGGAAGATGCTCGGCGCGGGCCGTCCGTCGTGCAGCAGGTCGGCGTAGGCGAGATCGGAGATGACCCACAGCTGCTCGCGCTTCGCGAGCGCGACGACCTTCTCGTAGAAGGCCTGGTCGACGACCGCGCTCGTCGGGTTGTGCGGGAAGTTGACGATGAGGCCCTTCGGTTTGCGCGGCGCGCGCGCGAGCGCCCGCTCGATCTCGGCGTACGCGTCCTTGTCGGGACCCGTCGCCACGGGCACGGGCTCGCCGCCGGCGATGATGACGCCGTAGCGGTGAATGGGGTAGCACGGGTCGGGCGACAGCACGCAGTCGCCCGGGCCGACGAGCGCGAGCAGGAGGTGGGCGAGGCCCTCCTTGGCGCCGATCGTGACCACGGCCTCGCTCTCGGGATCGAACGTCTGGCCGTACTTGCGCGCGTACCAGTCGCAGATCGCGCGCCGCACCTCGGGCATGCCCTTCGACGGCATGTAGCGCTGGTTGCCCGCGCGCTGCGCCTCGGTGGTCAGCCGCTCGACGGCGGCCTTGGGGCTCGGGCCGTCGGGGTTGCCGAGGCCGAAGTCGAAGATGTCGTGTCCGTCGGCGCGGAGCTTCGTCTTGAGCTCGTCGACGGCGGCGAGCACGTACGGGGGCAACGCGGCCAGGCGCGCGAACTGCTTGGCGAATTCACTGGGGGGGCCGGCCATAACAGGGGCAGGACACTACGGCAGCGGTGCCGTGGGATCAAGGACGCCGAAAATCAAACCGCCTGAAAGAAGCGTGGAGTTCCCGGTCGTTGCGCGAAACCTCCCCGCGCGTCGTTGACTGAACCGATGTTCAGGTGCATCTTGGCCGGGTCATGCGCGCGGTGCCAGTCTCGAACCCACCGAATCCGTGGGCCAGCACCGAGGTGCAGTACCTCGACGAGGCGCCCCCCGAGGTGAAGCTCGAGGTCTTCGAGGATCAGACGCGCAACATCCTCTCGAAGAACGACAGCCCCGACGTGGGCTTCACGTACAGCGTGAACCCGTACCGCGGCTGCTTTCACGCGTGCGCGTACTGCTACGCGCGGCCGTCGCACGAGTACCTCAGCCTGGGGGCGGGCACCGACTTCGATCGCAAGATCATGGTGAAGCTGCGCGCGCCCGAGCTTTTGCGCGCGGCGTTCGCGAAGCGGAGTTGGAAGAAGGACGTCGTCGTCTTCAGCGGCGTCACCGACTGCTACCAGCCGCTCGAGGCGTCGTATCGCCTGACGCGCGGGTGCCTCGAGGTGTGCGCGGACGCCGCGAACCCGGCGGCGATCATCACGAAGGCGCCGCTGGTCGAGCGCGACGTCGACGTGCTGCAGACGCTGACGAAGGTCGCGTCGGTGCACGTGACGGTGAGCATCCCGATCTGGGACGTCGAGCGGGCGCGCGCCATCGAGCCCTACGTCGCGACGCCGCAGCGGCGCATGCGCGTCATCGAGACGCTCGCGCGCGCGGGCGTCGAGGTGGGCGTCAACGTCGCGCCCATCATCCCGGGGCTGAACGACGAGGACATCCCCAGGATTTTGACCGCCGCGCGTGAGGCCGGCGCGACGCACGCGGGGAGCGTGCTCTTGCGGCTGCCCGGCTCGGTCAAGACGGTTTTCGAAGAGCGGGTGAGGGCGGCGCTGCCGCTCTCGGCCGATCGCGTGCTTCACCGCATCCGCGAGACGCGCGGCGGACAGCTCTACGACCCCCGCTTCGGCGCGCGCGGCCGTGGTGAGGGCACGTACGCGCTCGCGATCCAGACGCTGTTTCAGACGTGGGCGCGGAAGCTCGGGTTCGCGAAGCACGGGGACGCCCCGCGCAGCGACGGAGGCGGGCCTGCTGCGCGCGTAGCGAACGCGGAGGTCGCGAAGCCCGCGCCGTCGAGCCAGATGACTTTTGCTGACTTTGCCGCTTCGAAAGTTCGGGTGCGCAGCGACGGCGGAGGCCGTTCGTGACGCGGTCGTGGGGCAGGGGCCTCGGCCGTCGCTGCGTGATCCACAAGGAGCGGCGCCGCAGGCCGCGTCACAGGCGGACCAGCGCCAGCACGACGCGGAGGCCACCGTTGACCAGCGGGAAGCGCGCCGTGACGGGCAGTCCCAGCGCCTCGGGGCGCGTGCGGGCCGGGACCAGCACGGCGGCGCGCCAGCCGGGGAAGCGCGCACGCAGGCCGCGGCCGAGATCGCGGTAGGCGCGATCGATGCGGCCCGGCTCGCCGAGGCGGCGCCCGTAGGGCGGGTTGACGACGACGAGGCCCGTCGCCGCGGGCGCGCGCACGTCGGCGAGATCGGCGCACGTGAACGTCACGCGCTCGGCGACGCCGGCGCGCGCGGCGTTGCGGCGCGCCGACTCGATCATCTTCGGGTCTCGATCGGATCCGGTGATCGTGATGGGCTCCGGGGCGCTCCCGGCCCGCGCCTTCGCCTCGTCGACGAGCGCGCGCTCGATCTCCGGTCGCGCGGCGTACGACGGCCAGCGCGCGATCGCGAACGCGCGCTCGAGCCCCGGCGCGCGCCCGAGCGCCAGCGACGCCGCTTCGATGGGGATGGTGCCCGCGCCGCACATCGGATCGCAGAGCGCCTCGGCGGGTGACCACTCGGAGAGGGCGAGCACGCCCGCGGCCAGCGTCTCGCGCAGCGGCGCCGCGCCGACCTCGATGCGCGCGCCGCGGCGGTGGAGCAGCTCGCCCGAGGCGTCGACGCTGAACGTGAACTCGTCGCCCACGCCGCGGACGTAGATCGTGGTCGCGGTGCCGCCGCTCTCTTCGTCCGCGCGCTCCTCCGTTTCGCCCGCTTTCTGTGCAACGCTGGCCTTGGGAGCCGCCTTCACGTCGCCGACGGCGTCGCCCAGGCCCAGCACGACCGACTCGGCGATCGCGCCCGTGTGGTAGAGGCGGCACCTCGTCGTGGTGGCGCGCACGGCGACGGTGGCGCCGCGCGCGACGAACGCGGCCCACGGCAGGCGCGCGAGGCCTCGGCGCAGCTTGCCGAACTCGCGCGCCTCGACCTCTCCCACGCGCGCGAGGACGCGCGTCGCGACGCGGAGCCACAGGTTCGCGCGCGCGCCCACGGCCAGCGGCCCGCGCCATTCGACGCCACCCTCGACGATCCGCACGTCGGCGGCCTCGGGCAGCGCGGCAATCTCGCGCCGCGCGGGCTCTTCGAGCCCCGGCGCGACGACGGCGAACCAGGTGAGCCGGTCGGAAGCTCCGCGCACTTTCGGGCGCGTCGCGCGCGCGTGCCCGCGGCGCTCGCCCTCGGCGGGCAGCGATGTCGGCCGCCCCTTGAAGCGCAGGTGCGCGAGGATCTCGATCTGGCCGCTGCCGCCCGCGACGGGCGAATCCGCGTGCGCGACGACGGTGAAGCCCAGCGTCTCGGCCTTCTCGGCCACCTTGGCGAGGGCGGCGCGCCGCAGGTTCTCGTCGTCGACGCGCCCGCCGCGCACCTGGCGATCCGGCAGCTCGAACTGGGGCTTCACCAAGACGACGCCCTCGGCGCCGGGGCGCAGGCGGAACGCGAGCCCTCGCAGCATGTTGCGCGCGGCGACGAAGCTGACGTCGACCGTGAAGAAGTCATACGGACCGGGGGCCTCGTTCAGCGACAGGCGCTTCCAGTCGACGCCCTCCATCGACGTGACGCGCGCGTCCGCGCGCAGCTCGGGCGCGAGCTGGCCGTGGCCGACGTCGACGGCGACGACGTGAGCGGCCCCGTGGCGCAGCAGCGTCTGCGTGAACCCGCCCGTCGACGCGCCGACGTCGACGGCGCGGGCGCCCGCGACGCCGAGCGCGAAGCGTTCGAGAGCCGCCTCCAGCTTGCCGGCTGCTCGGCTGACCGCGTCCGGGGTCGTCGACTTCGGCTTCGACCTCGACTCCAACTTCATGGGCGCGGTCACTGTACAGAAAGCGCGCCGCGCGCGCGCGGTCTTCAGCTCGTCGACGAGCGCAGGATGCTGGGCAGCGCGCGACCCAGGCAGTCGCCGCACAGAGGCACCATGCCGGCCCGCGGATCGCGCCGCACCGCCTCGAGGCCGCCGCAGGCGACGCACACGTCGCCGTGCGCGTGCTCTCCGTCCTTCACGTCGATGCCGCCCGTCAGCGAAGCGAGCGCCTCGCGCGTGATCATCCCCACGAGCTCGCTGCCCTCGACGACAGGCAAGCAGGAGACGCCGTGCTCGTCCATGAGCTCGTTGGCCTCGTCGAGCGTCGTTTCGGGCGCGATGCACAACACCGGGGAGCGCATGAGCTCTCCGATGAGCGCATCGCGCGCGGCCGTCCGCAGATCTTCGTCCGAGACGATCCCCGTCAACGTGCCTCCGTCCAAGACGAGGAGGTGTCGCACTCCGCTCTCCCACGCCAGGCGCCGCGCGGACGCGACGACCGTGTCGGGGGTGAGCGTGAACAGCTCCGTGCCCATCACCTCGGCGACCTGGCAGGACCCGGACCCGGTTTCGACGGTGTCCATGCGACCTCCTTCAATCCCTCTATCGGAAGTTTGATGCCGAAACGGGAGGAGTCGATGGACACCGCGGCATGGACCGCGGACGTGAGCGAAATGATTGAGCTTGCATGTCGGGCCGGCCCCGACACTCAGCGGACGGCCTACCGCTGGAACCACCAGCCCTTTCTCTGGGGCGGCGGGGGCGGCGGCGCCGCCTTCTTCGGCTCGGGCAGCTTCTTCAGGCTCACCTTCAGCGTCACCGGCCCCTTCGCCGCCGGGGCGACGTAGCGCTTCGACGCGGGTGCGTAGCCGGACTTCGTGAACGTCAGCTCGTACGCCGTCCCGGGCGCGAGCTTCGCCGCCTGGGGCGTCGTCCCGTAGACGTGGCCCTTCGTCGCGACGCGGGCGCCTTCGGGGTCCGAGCGGAACGTCACGGCGACCAGCGCCGGCGCCGCCTTGTGGGGTTTCGCCGAATCGGCGGCCGCGTTGGGCTCTTCCTCTTTGGGCTGCTCGGCCGGTTCGTCGTCGGTCTCCTTCGCCTTGTCGGCGATGGCCGGCGCCTCTGCCGCGGGCTTCGCGGGCTCGGGCGCTGGGGCCACGGGCGGCGGCGCCCTCTCCGGTTGGGGGGCGGGCGCGGCCGCCCGGGGC
>DASZUD010000014.1:0-29619 GCA_035548155.1 Polyangia bacterium | reverse complement strand
CCGCGAGCCGCCGCTCGAGCGCGTCGTGGCGCGCGCGCCGCGCCGGATCGCGCGTCCAGCGCGGCGAGGGCGGGCACACCATGACGACGATCGGAGCGGGCGACGAGCCCGCCGCCTGGCGCAGGCTGGCCACCAGATCGTCGACGGGCCGCGCGAGCGTCTCCTCGGGCGGCAACGCCCCGTCGGGCGGCGCGTGCCCCCACCAGTCTTCCAGGCGAACGAGCACGGCGTTGACGCCGCCCCGGTTGCGCGCGAACGAACGGCCCGGATCGAGGAGCTCTTGAAAGACCTGCGCGTACGGCGTGACCTCGACCTCGAGCTCGAGACCGATGGACGCGAGCACGAGCTCGAGCGGCGGGGCGAGCGGCTCGAGGGTGAAGGTGCCCGCGAGCGCCAGCTTGGGGCGAGCCGGATGCGCCGAGGTCGGTGCCGCGCTCATGCCGCTGCGAGCCGCCCTTGCCGTCGGTGAAGCCGGGTCATGACGCGCGCTACTTTAGCCAACAGACCGCCCCTGAGGCGTCACTTTTCTGCGTCGGCGACGACGCGACACACCGACGTTTCCTTCCGGTTTCATTCTGGTTGGCGGCGCATCCGTCTTCGCGCCCGTCGTCTGTCCCAACGCTCCCGCCGACTTCGACAACTGCCCTCCGATGTAGAAAGATATGCGAGCTCGATGGCACCGGACGACTCCCAACTGGAAGACATCGTCGGCGCCGACTTGGTCTACACCAAGGCGGCGGCCGCCGACGCGGCGCCCCACGCGCCCGAAACGGACGGCGCTGGAGCCGGCGGCGCGCCCGCGCGCGGCCACGAAAACCGCGTGCTGGCGCTGGTCGACGGACGGCGCACCGTGGCAGACATCCTGCTTTTGTCCCCGCTCGACCACGCCTCGACGCTGCAGCACCTGCGCTCGCTCTACGAGCGCGGCTTGCTGCTCCGCTCGGGCGGCGGCGACCGCCCACCGGCGCGCGCCCGCACGGCGACGGGCGCCAACGTGATCGTCATCGACACGCGGCACCGCGATCGCGGCGCTGCGACGCGCGAGGCCGTGGCGCCGCGGCCCATCGCGACGCCACCGCCGGGCGCCGTGCCGGCGGCCGCGAGCGGCGCCGGCGCGTCCGGCCTCTACAAGCTCGGCCGCTACGAGGTCGCGACGCGCATCGGCCAGGGCGGCATGGGCTCGATCTACGTGTGCCGTCTCCTGGGCGACCCGCAGCCCGAGCGCCTCTACACGCTCAAGGTCGTGCGCCAGTATTCTGACCAGCAGGACGTCGCGGCCGCGTCGCTCGCGCGAGAGGGCCGCATCGCCGGGCGGCTCAATCACCCCAATGTCCAGCGCGTCGTCGAGACGGGGACCTTCAAGAAGCAGCCGTATCTGATCCTCGACTACATCGCGGGCGTGAGCCTGACGGACATGCTGCTCGGCGAACGGCGGCCGCCGCCCGCGATCATCGTCTCCGTGCTGATCGACGCGCTCCGCGGCCTCGAGGCGGCGCACTCGCTGACCGACGAGCGCGGCGCGCCGCTGGGCCTCGTGCACGGCGACGTCTCGCCGCCCAACATCCTCGTCGGCACGGACGGCCTCGCGCGCATCACCGACTTCGGCAGCTCGTGGATCGCCGCCGAAGAGCCCGCGTCGCGCGGGAATGTCGCCGCGCTGGGGAAGCCTTCCTACATGGCGCCCGAGCAGCTCATGGCCGAGCCGCTCGACGCGCGCACGGATCTGTTCGCGATGGGCGCGACCATGTACGCCGCGCTCACGGGGCAAGAGCTGTTCCTCGCCGACACCTACGAGGCCGTCGTGCTGAACGTCATGCGCAAGCGCGTGCCGCCGCCCAGCGAGCTCGGCGCGCCGCCCGCGCTGGACGACATCTGCCTGCACGCGCTGTCGCGCGCGAAGGAGGGCCGCTTCCAGAACGCCGCCGCGATGGCGCGCGCGCTGTTCGAGGCCGCGTCGGCCCAGGATCTCGTGGCCTCACCGCGCGAGGTGGCCGAGTGGGTCACGCGCGAGTTCGGAGAGTCGCTGGACGAGCAGCGCCGGCTGATCCAGCGGGCGTTCGAGCTGGGCGGGTCGTCGCAAGGATCGGGCACGTTCATGCTGGCGCCCGCGCCCGCGCCGAACGAAGTGCTGGCGCCCACGCCCGTGCACGGCGTCCCGGCCGTCGACCTGCCCGCACCGCGCCCGGCGGACGAGCGCGGCCGACCAGACGACGCGGTCCGAGCGGGCTCGACTTCGGAGAAGAAGCTGGCGCGAACGCTGTTCCTGCCGTCGACCGGCGACCCGACGAAGGTCGAGCGAGCCTCGTCACCGTCGCAAGAGTTGAAGACGCTGCGCCAGTGGCTGGTGGAAGAGCGGCGCGTGATCATGGTCGCCGTCGTCTGCGGCATCGCGATGCTGGCGCTCACGATCGCCCTCGTGCGGCCCTCGAGCTCGCGGCGCCCCGCCCCCGCCCCGGCGCTGCCGGCGACGGCCGCGAGTCACTGAGGCGGCGCTTCGCCCTCCCGGGCGTCGCCCCCGGCCTCACCGGCGCGCGCCGTTCGCTCCCAGACGCGCTGGCGCCCCTTGATGGCGAGCCCGACGTAGAGCGGCACCTTCCACAGAAGGTAGGCGGGCACGAACAGGAGCTCGGTCGCGCGGATCGTGTCGCGCGCGAAGCGCCACCACGCCGACAGCACGGCGGCGCCGATGGCCGTGAGGCCGGCGACCGCGAGCACGAGCGGGAGTGGCGACGAGAGGCCCGCGCGGAGCCCCGCCGCCGCCGCGGCGACGAGCGCGCCCTGCAGCCCGACCAGCAGCGCGAGCGGCGGCACCATCAGATCGAGCGCCAGCGCCACCAGCTCGGCGCGCCCCGAGCGCAGCCCCGCGAGGCCGAGGCGCGGCCCGTAGCGCCGCAGCACCTGCAGCTGGCCGTGCTCCCAGCGGCGCCGCTGGCGCAGCCCCGCGCCCCGATCCTCGGGCAGCTCGCTGGAGATGCGCACCTCGGGGCAGTGGCGCGGCCCGTGCCCGGCGATCGCCAGCTCGAGGCCGAGGACCATGTCCTCGACCAGGTGCCCTTCGGTCTCGGGCGCGGCCTGGAGCAGCGCCCACGGGAAGGCCATCCCGCTGCCCGTGAGCAGGCACGGGAACCCCAGCCGCGCGAGACCGCGCGGGCGCACTTGGTTCCGGACCAGCAGCGCCAGGGCGCTGACGCGGGCCATCGGGCTCGACCGCGCCGGCGCGCCCAAGAGGTACTCGCCCTGGATGGGCGCGCCCGCTTGCGTCGCGCGGCGGGCCAGAATCCCGATGGCCCCCGCCGAGACGCGACAGTCGGCGTCGACGAGGACGACGACGTCGGGCGGATCCCCCGCGAGGTGCGCCACGCCGAACGTGATGGCATAGCCCTTCCCGACGCGCGTCGGATCGTTCCGCTCGATCACCCGGAGCCGTCCGTCGCGCGCCGCGATGCCGCGAACGACGTCCGCGGTGTCATCTCGACAATTGTCGGCGATGACCACCAGCCGGTCCCCCGGCGCCAGCTCGGCCAGCAGGCCCTCGACGGTGGGCCCGATGCCCGACCGCTCGTCATGGGCCGGCACCAGGACCGCGACCCGCGGCGTCTGCTCCGAAGCGTCTCCCTCGGGCGGCCCCGCCACCGGTCGGGCCGCCAGGCTTTCGACCAGCAAGACGAGCGCCGGAACCAGCATTGCGCAGACGGCCACCGTAAGCAGTATTTCGAGGACCATGGACATGCCGGGACGCCCGCGATGCTAACGACGAAACGACCGAAATGCGTCCAAAAATATCGGAGATGGGCGGAATCATTCCGTCTTTGGAACGTTGAGGGAGCGGGCGGCGGTTGAATCACGGCGGGGCATGGGATACCGTCGAGAGGGTTTTCGTAGACCATGGGCAGTGAAAAAAGCGCCGATTTCGAAGGTTTGAGGGTCATAGGCGCCGACGAGCCGCTGGACGCCGAGCTCGATAGATCTGTCGCGTCGTCGGTGCCGCTGGCCTACGCCGTCGTGCTCGCGGGCGATCAGCCCGGGCGCGTCTACGTCCTTCACCGGAACACGTCGGTCATCGGCCGCGTCGAGAACGCGGAGATCTGCCTCACCGACGCGTCCGTCTCGGCCCGACACGCCCGCATCATCAACGGCAGCCGCGGCTTCGAGATCGAGGACCTCGACTCGACGAACGGTACCGTGATCGGCGGGCAGCGCATCTCGCGCGCGCCGCTCCGCAACGGCGATCGCGTCACCGTCGGCAACGTCGATCTGATCTTCTTGCTCGAGCGCCCGATGGCGAACGCCACGGTGCAGCTCCAGCCCATGCGCGGGCCGGCGTCCGTGCTGCCCACGGGCGCGACGCTGATCCGGCCGGGCGGCACGGTGATGCCCGGGATGCCGCTGCCGCCGGCGGCCATCCCGACGCACCCGATGCCCCACGTGCCGCAGGTGCCGCAGGTGCCGCGCGGGCCACACGCGGCGCGGTCGACCTCGGGCGACGACGACGACTCGGCGTCGATACAGGAGATCATCGGTCACGTCCTGCGCGTGTACCGATACGTCCAGGCGCAGAAGTGGACCATCGTCGCCATCATCTGCGTGTGCGCGGCGCTCGGCGTGGCGTCGATGCTCGCGGTGCCGCCGCGCACGCAGGCGGTCATGGAGCTCAAGCTCGTGCCGCAGGCGAAGGACAACCCGGTCGATCAGAACTGGCGGCCGCAGGACGAGCAGCAGCAGACCTACTTCGCGAGCCCCGAGCGGACCTTCACCTCGTCCGAGCTCGTGAGCGCGACGCTGCTGAAGCTGGAAGGAACGCCCCCGGCCGACAAGCGCGTCGACGTGATCGCGAGCCGCCTCAAGCTCGAGTCGATGGGCGACCACCTCTACCGCGCCAGCTTCACCGAGCCGTACATCGGCCGCGGCAAGCCGCCCGTCGCGCAGTTCCTCTCGACGCACACGCAGTCGTACGTGCAAAAGGAGATCGATCGCGCGCTGCGCGAGTTCAACGCGAAGGTCACGTTCCTGCGCAACCAGATGAAGGCCGTCGAAGACGACCTCGCGCGCATCTCAGACGAGCGCACGAAGTTCCGCGCGCAGAACGCCGACCGACTGCCCGAAGACGCGATGCAGACGCACACGGCGCGCTTCACCCTGGAGAGCCGGCGCGCCGACCTCACGGCGCAGGTGCGCCTGCTCGAGGCGCAGCTCGACGCCGCGCGCGTCCAGCTGGCGGCCGGGCGGCCGCTCGTCGAGGCGAAGTTCAAGTCGTCGCAGGCCTACCGCGAGTCGCTGGCCACGACGAACAAGAAGCTCTCCGAGGCGTACGCGAGCGGCCTGGCCGACGGGCACCCGCAGGTGCAGCAGCTCAAGGCCGAGAAGGAGCGCCTCGAGGAGCTCATCAAGAAGGAGCTCGCGTCGGGGAACGAGAGCGCGCTCGCCACGCCCGAGAGCGATCCGGCGTATCAGGCGGCCAAGAGCAAGGTCGAAGGCCTCGAGGCGCAGGTCGCGGCCGCGCGCCGCGACCTCGGCGACACGGAGAAGAGCCTGTCGCAGGTGCGCAACGTCGTGGGCGATCTGCCGCGCGTCGAGGCGGGCGTCGTGCGGCTGACGGCCGAGCAGGAGTCGACGTCGAAGCTGCGCGAGCAGCTGTTCGAGAAGCTCAAGCAGGCCGAGCTGCAGCTGAACCTGGAGCAGGTGTCGATCCAGTCGCGCTACGAGATCGGCCGCATGCGGCTCGAGCGCCCGTCGACGAAGACCACGCTGGCGATCCGGTTCCTCATCGGCGCGTTCGCGGGCGTGTTCGTGGCCGCCCTTTGGCTCGCGGCGCGCGAGGCGCGGCGGTACATTGCCGGCGTGATGGCCACCATCGACGACTCGAACCGCGCCAACCGGGGCTCCTGAGCCCTTGCCTGCGACCGTAGGAACCTCCACATGAATCGCCGATCCGAGATCGCCCTGCTTGCGCTCGCCCTCGCGGCGCTGCCCCTGACGACCGTCGCGTGCGCGGAGCAGCACCCCTACGTCTGGGTGAACGATCTGCCGAAGGCCAACGTGGAGCCCGCGGGCGCGATCGAGCCGCGCGACACCGTCCTCGTCATCGTGAAGAACCAGACGGCGCTCTCGGGCGAGTTCGTCGTGCGCGACGACGGCGGCTACCTGCAGCCCACGCTGGGCAACATCCCGGTCGCCGGCAAGACCCCGGAGGTCGTCGCCGCCGAGCTCGCGGCTCGCCTCAAGGACATCATCGTCTTGCCAGAGGTGACTGTGGCGATCGTGAAGGTCGCGGCCATCCGCGTCGACGTCGTCGGCGAGGTGAAGACGCCCGGCGCGTACGAGCTGACGCGCGACCGCGGCGTGATCGCGGCGCTGGCCGCCGCGGGCTGGTTGACGGACTTCGCGCACCGCGACCGGATCTTCGTCGTGCGCGGCGGCGACCAGCGCATCCGCTTCCAGGCGGCCGCGCTCACGGGCGCCGAGGCGCACGCCGCCCGGTTCAAGCTCCACGACGGAGACGTCGTCGTCGTAGAGTGAGGCGGCCGCCGTGGGCCCCCTGCTCGTCCGCTGCCTGCTGTTCGCGCTGACCGCGGAGCCGATCGAGGCGAACGCCGCCGTCGCCACGGAGACGCGCGCGGGCGAGATGCCCCTCTACGCGAACCAGGCGTCATCGTCGAGCTTCGTCGCGACCGTGATCACGCCCGAGGCCAGCCTGGACTACCAGCGCTCGAGCACGACGCTCCGCCTGCGCTACTTCCCGCGCTTTTACTGGCAGGGCTCGGGGAGCCCCGACGCGATGATCGACCCGCTCACCGGCCGGACGCCAGCCTACGCCGGACCGTCCGGCGTCATCACCATGCACCAGGCCGGCCTGTCGCTCACGACGAAGCTGCGGTCGACGACGCTGCTGACGGCGCAGGCGGTCGCGGCCTACGGGACGCCGGACTACGCGGCGCTGCCTCAGCTGCTGCCGACAGCGCAGGCCGCGCTGCCCCCGGTCCAGCCCGTCTTCTCAGCCACGGGCACCGGGGCGCTGCAGGCCGATGTCTCGCGCCGCTGGCAGTTGCTCTTCGCGACCACCGTGAGCCGATTCCAACCGGTCGGAAAACCCGATGACGTCGTCAACGCAGTCCCCATCCAAACATCGACGACCGTCACCGCCGCCCCGGGCTTCGCCTTCCAGGCCACTCACCTCGACTTCGTCGGGCTGACGGTGGGGACGACCTACGTCGACCTTCCGGCGCCGCCCCACTTGAACCCGTTCACGCGCCGGACGCTCCAGGAGGTCGACGCCTCGATCTTCATCGTGACTCCCACGCTGACGTGGCGCCGGCGGCTCGCGCGCGACTCGGAGCTGCGCATGGGCGTGGGCGCGTCGCACGCCGAGAACCTCGGAACGAAGCCCGTCACGGATGGCCAACCCACGGTGGTGCCCACGGCCACGGCGCAGCTCATCGGGCGCCTCGCCGCCACGGACCAAGCGACCCTGAGCGCAGATCTGAGGGCGGGCGTCGACGACTACGTCGATCCGATCCTCGCGGTCTCGGGTCCGCGCCTGCTGACGTCGGCGCGTCTCACGTTTCAGACGAGCACCGCCTGGTCGGCCTCGCTGCAGGCCGACTTCTCGACCAGCTGGGCGCCGGCGCCGACGACCGCGTCCCTGAACATGGGGACGGTCGCAGGCCAGTCGGCGGTCACGACGAACCCACCGCCCGACCTGACCTCGGTGTCCGTCTCGCTGCCCGTGCGCTACCGCGTGTCGAGCCACCTGTCGATCGAGGCGGGCGGCCGCTATTCGGATCGCCGGCCTTCGTTCTCCTCGCCGGGAGGGTTCCATCAGCAGCAGCTGTTCGGCTACGTCGCGCTCACGCTGACGACGCGCAACGAGGCGCCGAACTTCATCCGCACTCAGTGACGACCTAGACGAGCGACGTCGCGGCAAAGGCGAGCCTGCCGAGCGTCGATCGCGGCGTCACGGGCGCGCGCCAGGCCCGTTTCGCCCACAGCGTCTCGTAGTACTCGAGCGACGCGCGCGCGATCGTGTCCGGATCGAGACGCGTCGCCGTGTCGCGCGCGCCCGCGCGCCCGAAGTCGGCGGCGCGCTGCGGGTTGTCCCAAAGCACGCGGATCTTCGCCGCGAGGTCCGCCGGATCTCCCGGCTTGAAAAGGAGGCCCGTGCGATCGCCGAGCAGCACCTCGGGGATGCCGCCCGAGTCGGCGGCCACGGTGGGACACGCGTAGGCCAGCGCCTCGGCCACGGTGAAGCCGAACGTCTCGTAGCGCGAGGGCACGACGGTGACGCGCGCCTGGCGCCGCAGCCCCTCGATGCGGTCGGCGGGAAGCTCGCCGTGGACGTGAACGCGCGCGCGCGCCGCCGCGGGCAGGTTCGCGTCGAGGAACTCGACGAGCCGGTGCGTGCGCCCCTGGTCGTCGACGAAGCCGCGATCGGGCCCGACGAACTGCAGCGCGATGTCAGGCAACGCCGCCGCCAGGTCGCGGAAGGCGTTGATGATGACGTCGCCGCCCTTGTGGCGATCGAAGCGCCCCACGAAAAGAATGCTCTTCTTGTCGCAGTTCTCGTAAGTCCACTGCCGCTCGGCAGGAATGATCGGCCCGGGGTAGTGGATGACGCGCGCGTCGGACAGCGGCAGGCCGTAGTGCTGGCGCGTGCGCTCGAGGACCTCGCGCGACGGCGACGTCACGCCCACGGCTTCGGTGATGCAGACGCGCTCGGCCTCGACCACGCGCTGGAACTCGTCGCCGGTCGCCGTCCCCAGCGCGGCGGCGTTCAAGAACTTCGGGCCGTGCAGGCGCACGACGACGGGCGCGTCGATCGCCTGCTGCACGTACCACGCGGCGCCGAACGACTCTTCCATCTCCAACAGATCGAGCCTTCGGCGCGCGGCGACGTCGTTCGCCGCCTGCGCGATCGCCCAGCCGAGACGCAGGCCCGGCGTCGCGAAGCGCGGCAGCTTGCCCGCGGCGCGCAGCGCGAGATCGCGCGTGCGCGGGCGACGGAGCTTGCTGACGTCGATCGCGGGGCTGGCGCTGGGCGCCGCCTCGTGCGACGTCAGCACCGTCGTGTCCGTCCCCAGGCGTTCCAGCGCCGGCCGTAGGTGACCGACGTACGTCACGATGCCGTTCGACACGTGTCCCGGCGGCCAGCCCGGGCTGTAGAGCGCGACGCTGCGGCGGGGACGATTCGAAGTGGTCACGCGAGTGGCGCCCAAGCTAGCACGCCGGCGCTTTCGATGACGAACGTCGCCGGGGCGGGCTATGATTTCCCAGCATGAAGTGCGGACGAAGAGGCGAGGCGGCGCGGGCGATCACGTTCGCGCTCGTCCTCGTGGGGGTTGGGGTGAGCGGCGCCGCGTGCAGCAAGTCGGGCGGCGGGCACGAAGGTGGGGCGGGCACGGGTGGTAATGGTGGATCCGCGGGCGGCGCAGGCAACGGCGCCGCTGGAACCACGGGTTCTGCGGGGAGCGCCGGCAGCTCCGGCTCCGCGGGCGCCGCGGGCTCGAGCGCGGGCACCTCGGGGACCGCGGGCTCGGCCTCGCCCGGCACCGACGGCGCCGCGGGCACGGGCTCGACTCAGACCGACGGCGGTGAGCCCGAGACGCCGCCGGGCACCGGCGCGCGCTTCGTCATCGTCGGCGCCGGCGGGCGGCGCCTCTCGAGCGACGACGGCAAGACGTGGACCGAGGCGCCGATCATCAAGAACCCGCCGTGGGCAAACGGCGCGACGGTGACGCCCACCACGGGCGACGACGCGTTCCTCATGCGCGGCGTGTGCTGGGGCAACGGCCTCTTCGTCGCGGTCGGTGGCAACGGCAAGGACGGCCTCGTGCTGACGTCCACCGACGGCAGGACGTGGAGCATGAACCCGAAGAGCATGCCCAACGACGGCTGCGCCTACGGCAACGGGCTCTTCGCCACCGAGCGTCGCTTCAGCACCGACGGCGTCAACTGGCAGCCCGTCGTCAAGGGCCCGAAGAGCAACCGGGTCATCAAGTTCTATCAAGGCAAGTTCGTGGCGGTGGGAACGATCCCTGGCAACGTCTCGTACTCCACCGACGGCAAGACGTGGACCGAGCTGCCCATCACGTACAAGGGCGCGTCGGACAGCGATCAGCGCGGCTACCGCGAGCTCGCCGTGGGCAACGGCCACTTCTACGCGATGAGCGGCTGCTGCAGCCGCAACGACTACCACTTCTTCGAGTGGGACGGCGCCTCCGACAACTCGTTCACCGAGACGCCGCTCTCGCAGATCACCGGCGCCGACCACGCCGACGGCGTCATCTACGGCAACGGGCGCGTCATCCTCGAGGGCGTGGGCTTCTACTACGAGCGCCTCGACGGTTCGAAGACGTGGACGAAGCACACGTTCACCCCGACGAAGGACATCTATGGAAAGGCGAACTATCGCCCGCTCGACATCGCGGCCTACTGGAACGGCCTCTTCACGTCGGCGGCCGGCTGGACGACGGATCTCGTGAAGTTCAACGACGCCGCGCCGCTGCAGAACAACCAGTGGACGGGCGCGCAGCCGGAGCTCGTGCGCATCGTGGCGCGCCCATGAGCGGCAGCGGCCCCTCGCGCTCCCCTCGCAAGGCGTGGATGCTGGCGGCGGGCGGCCTCGCGCTCGTCGCGCTCGGCGGCGCGGCGAAGATGGTGCGCCCGGCCGTCGCGCGCAAGCTCAAGGCGGCCGGTCAGTCCGCCGCGGCCCCAGCTCTCCTGCCCGCGGTGCCCCCCCACCCCGCCGCGCTCCCCGGCCCGAAGCTGCCGTCCGTGGGCATCAACCTGTCGGGGCTCTCCTACTGGTCCGCCGAGTGGATGTTCGTCGACCTGGTCAAGCGCATCCGAGACTGGGGCGGCAAGCCCGGCCTCGACTACAAGACCGACGCCGACGGCTGGATCACGTGGCTCGCGCCCGGCAAGAACGGCACGGCGATGATCGGCGACGGCGCCGACGGCTTTCAACGAAACTTCCCGCTCGGCCGCTACGTCGCGCTCTACAAGGGCAAGGGCCACCTCGCGATCAAGTGCAGGAGCTGCCGCGAGGTCAGCCGCGATCCGGGCCGCATCGTCGTCGACGTCCTCGACTCGAACTACGTGTGGATCGTCGTCGACGCCGTCGACGAGAGCGACCACATGCGCGACATCGCCGTCGTCCCCATCGAGCACGAGAAGACCTACCTCGCCCATCCGTTCCACCCCGAGTTCCTCGACCGGCTGCGCGCCTTCGCGGCGCTGCGCGAGATGGGCAACCTGAAGACGAACGGCAACACGCAGGTGCACTGGTCGGATCGGCCGCAGCCGACGCGCGCGTTCCAGGACACCGACAACGGCGTCGCGCTCGAGTACCTCGTCGATCTCGCCAACGAGAGCGGCACCGACGCGTGGTTCTCGCTGCCCGTGCGCGTCGACGACGACTACGTCCGGAACTTCGCGCGCCTCGTGTGGAAGCGCCTGGATCCCAAGCGCAGCGTCTACGTCGAATACGGCAACGAGATCTGGAACGACGCCCACCCCTACGGCGAGGACGGCCGGTGGATCGGCAAGCGCGGCCGCGAGCTGAACATCCCGCTCGAGCCAGGGGACGACGGCTCCGACATGACCTACCGCCTGCGCTATCAGGTGATTCGTTCGCGCGAGATCTTCGAGATCATCCAGCGCGAGATGGACGCGCTCAAGATCGACCGCAAGCGCCTCGTGCGCGTCATCGCCTCGCAGGCGTCGTTCTACGATCGCATCCGCCAGACGCTGGACTTCCGGTTCCCCGACGGCACGCGCGCGTACCAGCACGCTGACGCCCTGGCCGTCGCGCCCTACTTCGCGGGCCTGTGGTCGCCCGAGGACACGAAGCGCGCCGAGAACGACTGGTCGGTCGACCAGATCGTCGACTACGCCGCCTGCTCGATCTCGGGCTCGGCGCCGGGGGTGCAGTGCCCGAAGTCGTCCGACGACTCGATGGCCACGATGATCCGTCACGACTACGAGCTGGCGCAGCCGCGTGGCCTGCGGCTGGTCGGCTACGAAGGTGGCCAGCACATGATGGCGTGGAACGAACACCCGGCGCTGGTCGAGAAGCTGGCGTGGGCGAACCGCTCACCGCGCATGAAGGACATCTACCGGCGCTACCTCGAGGCGTGGCGGGACAACGGCGGCGATCTGATGCTGCTGGTGAACTTCGTGCAGGCGTACGGGAAGTTCGGCTACTGGGGCATGCTCGAGCGCCAGGATCAGCCCGTGGCGACGGCGCCCAAGATGGCCGGCGCGCTGGAGTTCATGCAGGCGAACCCGCGCTGGTGGCCGGCGCCCACGGCGCGGGTCGCGACCGCTCCCGCGACGGGCGATCGCTAGAAGGGCTGTCGCGGACTCACGCCCGGGCGGGCTGCCACTCGGGCTCGGGGGTCACAGGCTGGGCGGCCCCTTTGAGCGCGGCGGTCTTGAGCAGGCCCTGGCTCGTGCCGGCCAGCACGCCCACGAGGAACGGCAGGTACTGATCGAGGCTGGCGTTCGGCAAGAGGTCGACGCCCCAGAACGCGGCCATGAGCGCCAGGCCCGCGACGATCGCCTGATCGCGCCGATCGGCCAGCTGCGCGCAGATCTTCTTCGCGCGCAGCACGGGCAGAACGATGATGCCGAAGAGAGCGACGTAGCCGACGGCGCCGCGGCTGCCGATCTGGATGGCCCAGAAGCCGTCGATGGTATAGCGATCGGCGCCCGTCCGCGGATCGTGCGTGAAGGGCCGCCCGTAGCCGCCCCAGCCGAACCACACGCGCTCGAGCGCGCGCGCCATGACCTTCGCCTCCTCGCGCAGGCGGAAGAGCAGCGACCCGGAGCGATCCGCGCCGAACAGCGAGGTCGCCAGGTTGCCGAGGGCGTCGATGGGCACGAGCCCGAACGCGCGCAGGACCGGGTACGAGAAGACGAGAATCGCCAGCACGCGCGCCCAGCGGATCTGCGTCTTGGGGCGCGTGAAGAAGATCAGGGGGACGGCGACCAGCGTGTAGATGAGGGCGCCCGCCGAGCGCGAGAAGAGCAAGACGGCGATCAGGTAGTAGAGCAGCGGCCGCGCGGGGAGGCCCCGGATGCGCCGCTTGACCTTCACGAGCACCGACCCCGAGATGATCGCCATCACGATGAACAGGGCCAGGTTGAGGCCGTGCTTCATGAAGACCATCGGTCGGTAGCCGCTGCCGCGGATCGTCTGATCGAAGTTGGTCTGGTGATAGCCGTAGATCCACAGGTTCAGCTGCGGGCTCATCTTCATCTCGAAGAGGATGAAGGGCGTGTAGAGAAGACCGCACACGAACACGACCGCCAGCAGCGTCTTCAAGTCTTCGGCCGTGCGGAAGAGCGCACGGCCCAAAAAGAACAGCGGGAACCAGAAGACGAGGATGCCGTTCATCCCCGAGACGAAATCGAAGTACTCCAGCGCCGGGAGCACGCGCGGCCCGAAGACGAGCGCATCGCGGTTCGTCAGCACCGTGCCCAGGATGCCGACCACCTGCGTGAAGATGAGGAGGTCGTAGCCGCGCCCGGGCTTCATGCCGGCGAGCGCCTTCCGCCGGAAGAGGAGGCACCCGACCATGGCGCAGAGGCCGGGGAGGTTGTCCTTGTCGAACGGCGGCAGGTGCGGGATGTGCACCTGCACGACGGGGGGCAGGAACAGCGCGCCGGCGAAGATGATGATCGGCACCGCCAGCTGCGCGCGCATCAGCGCGACGAGCGCGATCGAGACGACGGGGCACAGCGCCAGCGCCGCGTAGGCGAGGATATTGGGCTCACCCTCCACGGGTCACCTGGGCCCACCAATATAACGCGCGCCGCCGCAGGCTGATCGCCTTTCGAGGCGCCTCGCGAGCGGCCTGCCCCGCGTCGCGAACCTGACGCGCCACGCTCCGATTCCGATACTGGAGGTGTCGGCCGCGCGAGACGTTATATTGGGGCGCGTGACATCTCCCGCAGTCGAAGTGCCCGCGCCCACGCGCGCGGGCCTGCGCGGGCGGATGCTGCGAGGGTCGATCTACGAGATCGCCGGCTACGGCACGCAGCAGGTGCTGCGCCTCGGCAGCAACCTCATCCTGACGCGCATCCTGTTCCCGGCGGCCTTCGGCACGGCGTCGATCGTCACCGTCATCCTGGTGGGCCTCGTCATGCTGTCCGACGTGGCCGTACAGTCGTGCCTCATCCAGAGCCGGCGCGGCGACGAGCCGGCCTTCCGGAACACGGCCTTCAGCCTCCAGGCCATTCGCGGCGTGGTCATCGCGCTGTTCATGGTGCTGCTGGCCAAGCCGGCGGCCTGGTTCTACAAGCAGCCCGAGCTCGAGCACCTCGTGCAGTTCGGGGCGCTGCAGCTGGTGTTCAACGGCCTGCACTCGACGGCGATCGCGACCTTGCGCCGCAAGGTGCGCCTCGGCTGGGTGAACGGCCTCGATCTCCTGCAGACCGCCGTGGGGCTGCCCATCACGTTCCTGCTCGCGCGCACGTACCCGGGCCCGTGGGCGCTCGTCGCGGGCATGGTGATCAGCTCGGGGCTCTACACGATCGCGACGCACTTCCTGCCCGTCGGCTACCGCAACCGGTTCCAGTGGGACAAGACGGCCGTCGCCGAGATCTCGCAGTTCGGCCGCTGGGTGTTCGGCAGCAGCGCCGCCGGATTCCTGGGCAGTCAGGCCGACCGCATCCTCATGGGCCGCTTCCTCGGCGCCGCGTGGCTGGGCGTGTACTCGGTGGCCCTGAACCTCAGCGACGCCGTGGGCTCCGTCGTCGGGCGCGTCGTG
Source organism: Polyangia bacterium (assembly GCA_035548155.1). Taxonomy (GTDB): domain Bacteria; phylum Myxococcota_A; class Polyangia; order Fen-1088; family Fen-1088; genus DASZFV01. Next base: position 14,851 of record DASZUD010000014.1, on the reverse strand, counting down.
AGCGGCGTCATGTTCCCTGTGCTCAGCGAGGCCGCGCGCGGCGAGACGGCCGACGGCCACATCGGCGGCCTCTACGACGGCGTGCGCCGGCGCCTGGACGTCATGTCGATGGGCATGACGGGCTTCCTCACGGGCTTCGGCGCCTGGATCGTCCATCTGCTGTGGGACGAGCGCTACGCGGACGCCGGCTGGATCTTGCAGGTGCTCGCGGTGCGCGTCGCGATCACGGCGCTCATCAGCCCCGGCGAGACGTGCCTGTTCGCGCTCGGCCACACGCGCTACGGCTTTCAGCGCAGCGTCGTGCGGCTCTGCGCCGCCGCGATCCTCGTGCCCGCCGGCTGGTACCTGGGCGGCGTCCCGGGGGTCATCTGGGGCGCCGTCGCGACGGAGGCCGCGACGGTCTTTGCCGTGTGGCCGGCAGCGCACCGCCACGGGATCCTGCGCCTCCGGCGCGAGCTCACCGCCGTCGCCATCTTCCTCGCGGCGTTCGCCCTCGGACGGCTGCTGCGGGGCGCGCTGCCCGCGCTCGTGATTCACCGCGGTCATCACGCCGGCTGACGCCGGCGTGCCGGCGTCGAGTGCGCGCCTACTTGAGGCCGATCAGCGCCTTGACGATCTCCTTCGAGCGGTTGACCTTGTTCTCGATGCGGCGGCGCAGCTTCTCCGCCGGCATCGCGACGTACTGCCGCAGCTTCTCGTCGGGCCGCGCCTTGAAGATCGTCGAGTGCACCTTGCCGTCCCAGTTCGCCGGCGCCTCGCGCGTGTAGTAGTACGCGGCGAACGACTTGCGCACCATGTCCTCGGGCGCCTTGATGGGCGTGACGCCGTGGTAGCTGATCTCGTTCGTCTCGAAGATGAGGCAGCGGTTCAGCGAGGGGACGCACCGCCTGTGGCAGTTCTTGACGTCGCGGTCCCACAGCTCGATGTGCCCGCCCCACTCTTCCTTCCACACGGGGTTGAGGTACACGAGGATGTTCATGCGGCGGTGAAGCTTGCGATCCTCGAGCAGGTTGAAGTCGACGTGTACGTCCAAGCGGCCGCCCGAGCCCGTGAGGTGCATGCCGCCGCCGCCGAGTTGCTCGTCATAGACGAGCCGCGGGATGCCCGTGATCTTCTCGAGCACGCCCATGAACTCGGGCGAGGAGATCTCGTCGTTCAGCTGCCTCACCGGGTCGGGGAACTTCTTCGTGTCGGTGACCTGAACCTTCTTCTGCTCGTTGACGAAGTTGAACGCGAACCCATCTTTCAGCGCCTGATCGAACGTCGGATACGAGGCCGCGATCTGCTGGGCGACCGACGGCACGAGGAAGTTCTCGATGACGATGTGCGGATACGGCTGCGCGCTCTGCCACTGCTGCCTGAGCGCATCGATGTTCAGGGGATTGATGATCGACGTCGACATGATCTCACCGCTTCCTCTCCGTGCCGCGCACGTGTTCCGACCGTGAAAAGATATCGTGGCCAAGGTCGGATGGAAACCCTGTGGCGCTCATTCGGCGAAAGTGGAACAATTCGCGCCGCCATCGTTACAGGAGCGGGCCTTTGACTCGTCGGACACAACGCGCAAACTCGAACGCCGCCAGCTCCGCGAAGGCGCACCAGCGCAAAATCTGCGGTCTCGGTGCCATCTCCTGCGCGCTGTGCTTGTACGTGCTCGCGCCGGCCTGCGGCGGGACGAAGCCGGGCGCCGGCCCGTCGGGCGCCGCAGGCACCGGCGTCACAGGTGTGGCGGGCACGGGCGGCAGCAGCGGCTCCGCGGGCGGCGCCGGCGGCGCGGGCTCCTCGGGTGCGGCCGGTACCGGCGCCGGCAACGCGGGCACGAGCGGCCAGGCGGGTGCGCCACCGCCCCCCACGACGAGCTGCGACGTCCCCGCCGACGGACAGGCGGCCGACGTCTCCAAGCCCACGACCGTCGTCGGTGACGGGACGGCCGCCAGCTGCACCGCGGCGGCGCTCGACGCGGCGGTGCAAAAGGCGGGCGTCGTCACGTTCAACTGCGGTTCGGGCCCCGTGACGATCACGCTGACGCAGCAGATCCGCATCAACAACGTCGGCGGCGCGGACAAGCTGGGCGACACGGTGATCGACGGCGGCGGGAAGGTCACGCTGAGCGGCGGCGGCAAGACGCGCATCCTCTACTTGAACGCGTGCGAGAAGCCCTACAACAGCGACCACTGCGACACCTATGACCACCCTCGCCTCACGGTGCAGAACATCGGCCTCGTCGACGGCTTCAGCTCGGAGACCAACCGTTGCGGCGCCGCGATCTACGCGAACGGCGGCCTCGTGAAGGTGGTGAACGCGCGCTTCTCGAACAACCACGGCGTCGTGGCCGCGCGCGACGTCGCGGGCGGCGCGATCGCGACGTATCTGCAGAGCAAGCCCGACTTCGTCGTCGGCAGCACGTTCGACGGCAACAGCTGCGCGTCGGGCGGCGCGCTGGGCAGCATCAACACGTCGTGGAGCGTCTACAACAGCGTGTTCTCGTCGAACAACGCCACGGGCCAGCCGGGGAACCCCGACCTGGGCGGCAACGGCGGCGCGATCTCGAACGACGGCGGCCCATACCACCTCACGATCTGCGGCGCGAAGCTGGTGAACAACACGGCCGTCGCGTTCGGCGGCGCCGTCTTTCAGGTCAGCAACTCGGGCGACGGGTTCACGACGGTGGGCGACAGCACCGTGCAGGGCAACGCCAGCACGAAGTCGAAGCACAGCGGGGGCCTCTACATCCAGGGCACGAAGGCCACGATCAGCGGCAGCACGTTCGCCGGCAACATGGCGACCTTCGCGGGCGGCTTGTTCGTGACGCCCAACGCCGGCAAGGCGAACTCGGTCGATCTGCTGAACGTGACGTTCACGAAGAACCAGGCGAGCGCGCTCGAGGTGGACGCGGCGATCACGGGCTCGATCAAGGGCGCGACGATCGCCGACAACGACAAAGGCGTCTCGGGCGGCGCGAAGCTCTCGATCGGCGACAGCGTCGTCGCGAACAACGCGGGCGGCAACTGCACGGCGGCGCACGCGAGCGCCGGCGGCGGCAACGTCCAGTTCCCTCAAGGGGGAACGGCTTGCACGCCGGACGTCGTGTACGGCGATCCGATGCTCGGGGCTCTGGCGGCGAACGGCGGCCCGACGGACACGATGCTCCCGGCGGCGGGCGGCGCCGCCGCGAAGGCCGGCAAGGCGTGCCCGGCGACCGATCAGCGCGGCACGACGCGCCCGGCGAACGGCTGCACGAGCGGCGCCGTCGAGGTTCCGTGAAGGTCGCGTACGTCGTCAACCAGTACCCCCACGTCAGCCACGCGTTCATCCGCCGCGAGATCGCGGCGCTGGAAGCGCTGGGCGTGGAGGTGACGCGCTTCTCCGTGCGGCCACCACCCGTGTCGCTGGTCGATCCCGGCGATCAGGCCGAGGCGAAGAAGACGCGCGTGCTCCTGGGCGGCGGCGCCGCGCTCGCGCTCGCGCGCGCGACGCTCGCGGCGGCGCTGGGCGCGCCCGGCGAGTTCGGCCGCGCGCTCGGCGCGGCGATCCGGCTCGGGCGGCGGTCCGAGCGCGGCGTGCTGCGCCACCTGATCTACCTCGCCGAGGCGTGCCTGCTCGTGCGCTTGCTGCGCGCCGAAGGCGACGTGCGCCACGTCCACGCGCACTTCGGCACGAACCCGGCGGCGCTGGTCATGCTCGCGCGCCTGCTGGGCGGGCCGTCCTACAGCTTCACCGTGCACGGTCCCGAGGAGTTCGACGATCCGTCGGGCCTGTCGCTCGCCGAGAAGATCGAGCACTCGACCGCCGTCGTCGCCGTGAGCTCCTTCGGCCGCAGCCAGCTCTTCCGCTGGATCCCGCACACGGCCTGGCCGAAGGTGCACGTCGTCCGCTGCGGCGTGGACGCCGCGTTCCTCGCGGGTGGACCGCAGCCCGTCGCCGACAACCGCCGCTTCGTGTGCGTCGGGCGGCTCTGCGAGCAGAAGGGCCAGCTCCTGATCCTCGACGCGCTCGCCGTGCTGGCGCGCGAGGGCGTTCCCTTCGAGCTCGTGCTCGCGGGTGACGGGCCCATGCGCGACGAAGTCGAGCGCCGCGTGCAGGAGCTCGACCTCGGTGACCGCGTGCGCATCACGGGATGGATCAGCAGCGAGGTCGTTCGCAAGGAGCTGCTGGAGGCGCGCGTGCTCATGCTGCCCAGCTTCGCCGAGGGTCTGCCCGTCGTGCTGATGGAGGCGCTCGCGCTGGGGCGGCCCGCGATCACGACGTTCGTCGCCGGCATCCCCGAGCTGGTCGAGCACGGCGCGACCGGCTGGCTGATTCCGGCGGGTTCCGTGCCGGCGCTCGCCGCCGCGGCGCGACGCGCGCTCGAGACGGCGCCCGTCGAGCTCGCCCGCATGGGCCAGGCCGGCGCCGCCGCCGTCGGCGAGCGGCACGACGCGCGCCTCGAGGCGGCGCGGCTGCTGGAGATCTTTCGCGCGGCGCCCGAGCCGACGAGGCCGGCATGAACCAGGCGCAACCTCAGGACCGCGACGCCCGCGCCCCCTTCCCTACCTGCGATCTGCTGGGCATGCCGATCGCGCGCACCGACAGCGCGGGCCTCATCGACTATCTGTTCGCGCGCCTGTCCGAGGGGCGGGGCGGCTGGCTCGTGACGGCAAACCTCGACTTCCTGCGCCGCCACGCGCATGACGCCGAGGCGCGCCAGCTCTACGCCGCTGCCGACCTGCGCGTCGCCGACGGCTTCCCGCTCGTGTGGGCCGCGCGCCTGCAGGGCGACGACCTCCCCGGGCGCGTCACGGGCGCCGATCTCGTGTGGCACGTCGCCGAGCGCGCCGCGCGCGAGGGTCGCTCGATCTTCTTCCTCGGCGGCGACGCCGACACGGCCCTGCGCGCGGGACAGGTCTTGCAAGGGCGCTGGCCCGCGCTCAAGGTCGCCGGCCACGCGAGCCCGAACGTCGACCGCGTGCCCACGCCCGCGCAGCTCGCGGCGCTCCGCGCCGAGGTCCAGCCCGCCAAGCCCGACATCGTGCTGGTGGCCATGGGCTCGCCCAAGCAGGAGAACTTGATCCAGGGCCTGCGCGGCGGCCTCCCGGCGACGTGGATGATCGGAGTGGGCGCGACGTTCAGCTTCGTCGCCGGCGACGTCCGCCGCGCCCCGCGCTTCGTGCAGCGCATGAACCTCGAGTGGCTCTGGCGCCTCACGCAGGAGCCGCGGCGCCTCTTCAAGCGCTACATCGTCGAGGATCTACCGTTCGCGTTCGAGCTCTTCGCGCGCTCGTTCGCGCGCCGATTCCAGAAGCGCGGCTGACGCTCCCGGCCTTCCGCGAACCGCGCCAGGACATTTCCACTGTGCGGCGCGGTTTCGCCACGTCAGAATGGTCGGCGCAGCATGTCTCTCGACGTCCAGCTCGATGCGCTTCGGCGAACCTTCGACCCGAGCCCCGATCCCGTCGTCGTGCTGGATGTCGAAGGTCACGTCCTGTACGCAAACCGAGGCGCCCGGACTCGCTGGTCCGAGGGTGACACCGTCGACCGCGCCTCCAGCTTCGGCGCGAGCGTGCTCCCGCTGCTGGAAGCCGGCCAGGCCAAGCGCGCCGAATGGGGAGACCTCGGCCCCGGCGGCGCGAAGGCCTGGTACGCCTGCTCGGTGGCGCCGCTCAGCCCGGCCCCCGGCCCCGCGGCATGGCTCTGCGTCTCGACGGACATCACCGAGCTCAAGCGCAGCGAACAGCGCCTCCGGCTGCAGGAGCAGCTCATGGTCGACACGCAGGGCGTCGCCCACCTCGGGACGTGGGAGTGGGACGTCAGCGAGCCGCACGCCTACTGGTCGGCCGAGCTGTACAGGATCTACGGCCTCACTCCCGAGACGTACACGCCCACGTACGAGGGTTACCTGCTGAAGGTGCACCCGGACGATCGACAGCGCGTCGCGGACGCCACGAACCGCGTCTTCCGCGAGCACGTGCCGTACTCACACGACGAGCGCATCTTCCGGCCGGACGGATCGATGCGCTACCTGCACACGTGGGCCTATCCGGTGCTCGACGATCAGGGGCAGCTCCGCCGGCTCATCGGCGTCTGCCAGGACATCACGGACCGCGCCCTTGCCGAGGAGCAGGTCCGCCGCATGAACGCCGAGCTCGAGCGGCGCGTCGCCGAGCGGACCCGTCAGCTCGAGACCTCCATGCGCGATCTCGAAGCGTTCAACGCCATGGTGAGCCACGACCTCCGTACGCCGATGAACGTGCTGTCGCTGGCCCTGCCGTTGATGAACCGACCCGGTGCGACCCCGGCCGACGTCGAGCGTGCCCACGGGCGCGCGCAGCGCGCCATCAGCCAGATGTCCAGCCTCATCGAGGACCTGCTCGCCTTCGCGGGCCTCGGGGACGCGATCCTCCAGCGCGTCGAGGTCGACGCCTCGGGCCTCGCACGGGAGATCGTCACCGACCTGCGCCACGCCCATCCCGATCGGAGGGTCGACGTGTTCATCGAGGACGGCATCTCCTGCCTCGCGGACCGCGCGCTCATGCGCGTGGCCCTGCAGAACCTCATCGGCAACGCGTGGAAGTACACGGCGCGGACGCCGGCGGCGGAGATCCGGATCTCGACGGCGATGATCGAGGGGCGCCGCGTCCTCACCGTGCGGGACAACGGCGCGGGGTTCGACATGAAGGACGCGCACCGGATGTTCGCGCCGTTCCAGCGGCTGCACTCCGATCGGGAGTTCGCGGGAACGGGCGTGGGGCTGGCGTCGGTCCAGCGCATCTTCGAGCGGCACGGCGCTCGGGTGTGGGCCGAAGGCGCGCCCGGTCGGGGCGCGACGTTCTTCGTGGAGCTGCACGACGCGCCGGCGAAGTCGCAGCGGGCTGACGAGCCCGTTGCGACCTCATCGGCGCTCAGCTCATGATGCCGCCGATGGGCCCGTTGTTGAGGCCCGCGGCGCCGTTGTAGCCGAACGAGCTCGCCTGGACGCCGAAGATGTTGAGCACGGTCGTCCACAGATCGCCCGTGGTCGCCTTGCGAGCCAGGTGGCGGTTCCCGACGATCTTGCCGCCGGCGCCGCCCGCGAACACGACGGGCAGATCGTTGCCCGAGTGGATGCGGCCGTCGCCGAACTCGCTGACCCAAATGGCCAGGCTGTTGTCCAGCATCGTCTTGCCGTTCGGCTCGACGACGGCGTCCATGCGGTCGAGCAGCTTGCTGAACACGCTGGCGTAGTACTGGAACCCCGCCTTCAGCGTCGGGTTCTGCGAAGGATCACTGTACCCGAGCTTCAGCGACGGATCGTTGTGCACCTGCGCGTGCCAGCCCATGATCGGCCCGCTCGGCAGGAAGTCGAAGCTGGGCGAGTCGTAGTTCGTGTCCTGGATCGTGACGATGCGGTTCGCGCCGCAGGCGAGCACGTTCACGGCGATGTCCATCATGGCCTGGGCCTCGAGATCGAGGCGCGCCCACGTCGGATACGTGGGCTGCTTGAAGCCCGGCGGCAGCGTCTGGGTGAGGCCGCTGCACGTCGTGGGCGGCACGTACGACAGCTTGGACTCGATGCTCCGCAACGAATCGGCGTGCATCTGCAGGCGGATCTTGTCGGCCTGGCTGACCTTCGACGTGACGTACTTGAACGAGCTCTGCACCGCGTCCAGCACGCTCGCGCGCTGCGCGCGGAACTTGTCGGCGCGCGAGAGCGCGGGCGCGGGGCCGGAGGTGACGCTCCCGAGGTTCGCCTTGAAGACGCTCACCGGGTTGTTGTTCAGCGGCGCCTCGGGATTGGCGCCCGCCACCCCCGAAGCCTTCACCTTGTACCAGAGCTTGTTCTCGCCGCTGTTCGTGTCGCCGACCGCGAGGTTCAGCGGCGTGGGCCCCCCGAGCTTGCTCGCGAGGTAGTGGTCCACCGACGGGCCGAGGCACAGCATGTTGGCCAGCGCCGTCGTGTTCTTGTCGAAGTTGCCCGTGCGGGTCGTGTCGATGAGGGCCGCGTTCATCAGCGTGTGCCCGCAACAGACGTGGCCCGTGCCGAGGTGCATCGGCGCGATCAAGTTCGACACGCCCGAGATCACCAGGAGCTTGTCCTGGTGGCTCTTGAGCGGCATCAGCATCTCGGAGAGCTGCAGGGAGTTGTCCGCCGTCAAGGCCGGCGTCCACAAGGAAGGCAGCGTGCCCTGCCCCGAAACGTAGATGACCAGGCGCAGCGGCATGTCCGCCGCGTTGGCCTTCTGCGCCGACTCGAGGAACGGCAGCGCGACGGCGGCGCCGGCGGCGCCCCTGAGGAAGCTGCGGCGCGGGAAGCGAGAGAGGTCCTTCTTCTCTTGCGTGTTGCTCATCAATTTCCCTCCGCGGCTGCGCTGCGCATGACGAAGCCGTCCAGCGCCGTCAGCTGCGCGAACAGCGCCTTCAGCGAATACCCTTGCTGCTTGAACCGATTGGCCAGTGACTGGATCTGGCAGCTCATCGCGCCGGTCTCGGTCTCGCCGAACGAGTAGCGCATCCACTGCGTAGCCAGGCAGGCCTGCACCTTGGCGCTCTGCGCGAGCTTGTTCCCGAGCTCTCGCACGCCCATGAAGTTGCCGCCGAGCTCCGAGCTCGAAACCACGTTGCCGCTCACGTCGACGGGCATGCCGCCCACCGTGGGCACGTAGCGCCCGAGGCCGTCGAACGCCGAGAAGCCGAAGCCGATGGGATCCATCTGCGTGTGGCACGGCCCGCAACCGCTGCTGTTGAGGCGCGCCTGCGACTGCTCGCGGATCGACGCGCCCGGCGCGCTGATCGTCGACTGCAGCGCCTGCGCGTTCGCCGGCGGCGAGGGGATCGAGTCGCACATCAACATGAGGCGGACGAACTTGCCGCGCAGGATCGGCGACTGCGCGTCGACGCCGTGCGCGTCACGCGTCATGAGCAGCGGGTTCGTCAGCAGGCCCACGCGCTGGTTGGGATCGAGATCCACGGTGTGCCAGTCCGCCGGGCCCGTGCTCTTGGCGGGAATGCCGTAGAACGTCTCGAGCGTGCTGTTGACCCACGTGCGGCTCGAGGTGATGAGCGCCGTGAGGCCGCTCGGTGCGTCGAGCGCGTCGTCGATGTCGCGCGCGAGCGCCTCGACCAGCGCGGCATTGACGTCGGGCGCGTGCAACGTGTCGGCGAAGCCCTGCAGCGTGAGCCACTGGCGCAGGAAGCCCTCCATCGCCGGCTTGGCGCGCGGATCGTTCAGCATCCGCTGCGCCTGCGTCAGGCGGTTGGTGGCGTTCGCGAGCTCGCCCTTCGTCGCGGCCTGCGTGAGCGCGTCATCGGGCAGGCCGTTCCAGTAGAGCAGCGCCATGCGCTGCGCGATCTGCGGGCCCGTGAGCGCGATGGGCGCCGCCGTCGTCGAGCTCGGCTGATCCTCGAGCAGGTACAGGAACTGCGGCATCTGCAGGATCGTCTCGACGCCCACGCCCACGCTCTCCGCATAGGACATGCTCGGACGCGCGTGCGTGTACGCGCCCGTCACCAGCGCGAGCTCGTCGGTGGTGGGCGCGCGGCGGAACGCGCGCGTCGCCAGGTTCTTGAGATAGCTGTTCGCGCAGGCGGTCTCGTCGCCCGAGCAGGCGGGCACGGTGTCGACGACCTGCAGCGCCACCGCCTCGGCGGCCTCGAGGATCGCCTGCGACTCGCCCTCGCCCGTCGGGTTGCCGGCGCTGTACGTCGTGTAGAGGTACGACGTCGACGGCGCTGGGAACGCGGCCGCGGACGCGGCGTTCGCGACGCTCGCGCCGAAGAGCTGGCCGACGACGGTGTTCCATTGCGTGTCGTTGATGCGCTGAATGGGAACGGTGATCGGCATGGCGTCGCCGTTGGCGCAAACGGTGTTCGACGGCGTGGAGCCGCCCGCTCCGCTCGACGTCGCGCCGCCGGCGCCGCCGGGGCTCGAGCTCGAACCGCCCGCGCCGCTCGGCGTCTGGACGCCGCTCGTCGACGGACTCGCGCCGATGATGCGCCCCTGGCAGCCGGCGGTCATCGCGCCGGCGAAGCCGGCCAAGATGAGCGAGAGGCCGACCGCGAAGGTCGCGTGGTTCGTGACTCGCCGCTCGCCGCTCACCGCTCGACCGGGAAACTGTTGCGCGTGCATACCGGCCCTCCTTCTCCGTCGAGGATGATCTCTCGACGAGCACCCCCGCGGGCGGGGCGCTTTTTGGAAGAGGAACTATATCGCGGAGCGGCGAGCCTTCGAACCCCGAAAATACCCTTAGAACTGAAACATTTTGATTTAGGTGCGAGTCAGGAACACATCAAACGCGCTCGAAATGTACGAAGCGCGACCGTTCGTCGCAGGCGAGATCATTTTGCGTGTCCGCATCTTCGTTGCCGACGCCGCCATCAGCTCCCGCCGTACCGCTCGCGCCGGAAGATCCTCCGTTGCCGCCGTGACCGGCGGTCCCGCCGCTGCCGGTCGTGCCACCCGACCCGGTCGTGCCACCCGACCCGGTCGTGCCCGCGGCGCCACCGTCGTGCCCGCTCGCGCCGCCACCGGCGCCGCCGTCGAGGCCTCCGCTTCCCGTCGTACCGGCACCGCCGCCCGCGCCGCCCTTTCCGCCCGTGCCGGCGGCGCCCGTCGTGCCGCCCGCGCCGCCCTTTCCGCCGGTACCCGCCGCGCCCGTCGTGCCGCTCGCGCCGCCTTTTCCGCCGGCGCCCGCCGCGGCGTCATTTCCGCCGCTCCCGATATCCGACTGAGCGTCATGCGGTGACGTCGCGTCGGCGGCCGCGTCCGCCTGCGGGACGCCCGCGTCGACGACCGCGCCGCTGCCGGGCAGAACGACGGCCCAAGGCGACAAGTGCGGCACGTCGGCGGCGATCGTGCCCGCGCCCATGTCGGTGCGCGACGGATAAAGGTGCCACTGTCCGCCTTCGAACGTCGCGATCGAAAGCGTCTCCGGATCGGCGCCGCCGAGATCCGCCGTGCGGTAGCGGAAGGTCAGCACGATGGGCCGCGTGAACGTCGTGCCCGAAGGGCTGATCTCGAAGACTGGGCCCACCGATCCCGCGGCGGGCGCGGCTATCTTCTGCACCTTGATCGAGACGTTCGCCGAGAGCGCGCCGTAGGGAAGAAAAACGTCAATCGCGCCGTCGGAGGTCGTGACGTGCCCTCCCGCGAGGCCCACCGTGGCCGAGCCCGACGACGGCGTGGCGGTCGATCCGCCGCCCGAGCCCGAGCCGATGCACGCCGCGAGACCAAACAGCGCGGCAATGCCCGCCGCCCGGCGGCGCTCTTCGCCGCGGGCCCCACCACCCTTCGAACAGATCATCAACGCTCCTTGACTGACGTCGCGACGTCGCGGAGCCGCGAGAGCAACCCGCGCACGCGGCCGAAGACGCCGCCGCCCGCGCTCGGGGGCGGCGCGAGCACGATACGCCCGAACGCGGACGAGAGCGATTCCACCTCGGGGGGCTCGAGGTTGAGCGCGGCGGCGGCGACGTTGGCGCACGCCTGCTCGGGCGTGCCCGCGCCCGCGATCACGGCCGTGACGCCCGGCTGGGCCAGCACCCAGGCGAGGCACACCTGCGCGACGTCGACGCCGCGCGCGGCCGCGATCGGCAACGCCGCGCCCGCGAGCGCGCCGTTGATCGCCGCGAGGTTCTGCGGCGAGAAGTACACCGTGCCGCGCCGCCAATCGGCGGGCGCGGCGCGCGCGCCCAGCTGGCGCCCCGCGAGGACGCCATGGGCGAGCGGCGAATAGGCCAGCACGGCGACGCCACGGCCGCGCGCCCAGGGCAGCTGATCGGTCTCGATGCCGCGCGCGAGCAGGCTGTACTCGAGCTGCGCCGACGCGAGCGGCGTGCCGCCGAGCCGCGCCGCGGCCTCCTCGAGCTCGCTGCCCGAGTAGTTCGAGACGCCGACGGCGCGCACCTTGCCCTCGCGCACGAGCGCCTCGAGCGCCGCCATCGTCTCGGCGATGGGGGTGTCGAGATCGCGGTGGTGCACCTGCACGAGATCCAGCGCGTCGACGCGGAGGCGCGCGAGGCTGCGCTCGACCTCGAGCTTCACCGAGACCGCCCGCGAGTCGCGGCGCACGACCTTGCGCGCCCCGTCGCGCTCGACGGCCTCGAAGAGCACGCGCCCGTGCTCGGCGTCCCAGCGCAGGCCCAGCTTCGTCAGCACCTGCACGCGCGCGCGGCGATCCGCGATCGCATCGGCCAGCGTCTCTTCGTTGCGGCCGAAGCCGTAGAGCGGCGCCGTGTCGAAGCTGGTGACGCCGGCGTCGAACGACGCGTGCATGGCGCGGATCGCGGCGGCGCGATCGTCCGAGAAGCCCATGCAGCCGTGGATGACGCGCGAGACGCGGACGGGGCTCGCGCCGAGCGGGAGCGTTTGCATCGACGTCCCCCTACCCCGCCGCGCCGGGCTTGAATTGGCGCACGGGCTCGACGCCCCGGTTCTTGGGCCACAGCACCGAGTGCCGCAGCAGATCGGGCACGAAGCTCGGCACGTCGGGGCGGCGCTGAATGATGCGCTTCACGGCGCCCAGCGAGTACGCCACGATCGCAGCGACGTCGGTGGCCGCCGCGTAGGCGAAGCCGTGGTTCTTCGCGAAGTAGCGGCGGCGCGATTCGAACCAGTAGCCGGGCAGGCGCGCGGGACGCTCGCGGCGCGCGGTGACGCCCGTGCTCTGTCCCGCGGCGTGCGCCACGCGGCTTTGCGGCACGTAGTACGATTTGAAGCCGGCCTCCTTGGCGCGCAGCAGGTAGTCGGTCTCTTCGAAGTAGAGGAAGTACGACTCGTCCATGCCGCCGATCGCGTCGACGACCTCCCGGCGCAGCATCATCGAAGCGCCCGGGAACCAATCGACCTCTTCGACGGCGTCGGTGGCCATCTGGCGGCGCACCGTGCGGTCTTGCAGCAGCTTCGTGACGGGCCCCCAGCTGATGCCCGACTCGACCTCGCTCGCGAGGCTGGGGAAGCGGAACGCGAACGGCCACAGCTCGCCGTTCGCCTCTTCGATGCTGCTGGCGGCCAGGCCCGCGTCGGGGCGCTCGTCGAAGAACTTCACCAGCGCCTCGACGGCGCCGGGACGCACCTCGGCATCCGGATTCAGCAGGTAGAAGAAGTCGGGCACGCGCGGCAACGCGTAGGCGTGCGCGAAGGCGACGTTGTTGCCGTACGCGAACCCGCCGTTGCGCTCGGCCGTGATGAGCGTCGCCCAATCGCCCCAGCCGTTCTCGTCGATGAGGCGCCGCAGCGCGGGCGAGTCACCCGAGGCGTTGTCGACGATCACGGCGTCGAGGACGATGTGCGGCGACCGCGCCCGCTCGACGGCCAGCGCGCGCAGCGATTTCGCCGTCCACTCGGCGCTCTTGTAGGTGACCGTGATCGTGAGGACGTGCTTCTTCTCTGCTCCTCCCGGCGTCATCCCGCGCCGTCCTCCCTTCCTCGTGCGAGGCCGTCAGGCGAAACGAAGGCGCGCGCGATGGCCTCGCGCACGTGCAAGGCCAGGACGCGGACGTTGGGCTCGAGAACCATGCTGTCGTGATCGCCCGGGACCTCGCGAATTTCAAGCTTCTCGACGAAGGGGGTCCAGCCGTTGTCCGGGTAGAGGTGGTCGCGATCGCCGTTGAGGAGGCGCCCGCCCGAGAGCCGGTACACGGGGGCCAGCTGCGGCCGGAAGAGCGCGGCGCGCAGCGGGGCCGAACGCATGAGGTAGCGCTCGAGCGCCCGATAGAACGCCGCCTCGATCACCTGTGAGTGGAAGTCGCGCGTCTCGCCGGCCTGCTGCGCGCGCAGCCGGTCCTCGCGCGTCTGGAGCCGGCGCTTGTAGGCGACCTTGCTGCGCACCCAGTTCGCCAGGTGAGCCGTGCCGTCGCGCTGGACGTTCTGCAGCTGGATCGCCAGGCGATCGCCGAGCGACAGCGTCTCGCGGCGTGGCACGGGCGTGTCCAGGAGGATCACGAGCGGGATGCCTTCGCCGGCCTCGCCCAGCTGGCGCGCCATCTCGAAGGCGGTGATGCCGCCGCCCGAGAAGCCGCCCAGGAGATACGGGCCGTGCGGCTGGACGGTGCGAATCTCGGCGAGGTAGTCGCGCGCCATGCCCTCGAAGCTCTCGTGGGGCGGCAGGCCGCCGAAGAGGCCGCGCGCCTGCAGGCCGTAGACGGGGCGATCGGCGCCGACGAGCTGCGCGAGTCGCCGCAGGTTCAGCACGTTCCCGAACAGGCCCGCGACCAGGAAGAGCGGCGTCGCGCTGGCGCCGGCGGGCCCCGCGTGCATCTTCACGAGGTGGATGAGGCGCGCACCGGCGGCGTCGTGCTCCGCTGCGGCGGCGGTGCGCGCGACACGCGGCGCCTCACGAGGACCGGAGCCCTCGGGCGCGCCGGTGCGCACGGGACGGCCCAGCGCGGGACGTAGGGCGGCGCTCACGACGAGGCTCGCGTGCGGCGAGCCCTCGACGATGCGCGCGAGCGCGGCCCACCCGTCGTCGGGCGTCACGTCGGGGCCCAGCGTCTCGGGGCCGATGTCGGGCTTGTTCCACGGGCCCCATCCGACGGCGATCACGCGGCGATCGCGCGCGCTCTCGGCAAAAGCGCCCAGGAAAGCCGCGGCGGCGACCTCGTCGACCTGCCCGGCGGCCGCGTTCAGCACGGACGCCGGCGAGCACAACAGCAGGAAGTCGAGCGGCCGGCCGCGGAAAACCTCCGCGAGCGCCAGCGTTCCATAGAGCCTTGGCTCGAACACGGCCTCGCCCTCCGGGTCGTCGACCAGCGCGCGCCGCTGCGACGAACCGGCGGCGTGGATGACGCCGTCGACGCGGCCGAAGCGCGCCTCGGCCTCGCGGACGACGGCGTGCAGGCGCTCGAGGTTCGTGACGTCGGCGGGCACGACCAGCACCTCGGCGCCGGCCGCCTCGAGCTC
>DASZUD010000013.1:0-17902 GCA_035548155.1 Polyangia bacterium | reverse complement strand
CTCGCGCTCGCGGCGCCGCTCTGCGGCGGTGCGTGCCGCCCGCGCGCCCGCAGCACGCCGCTCGCGGCGGACGCGGGCACGACGCGCGCGCGCCGGCTGCCTCGCATCGACACGCACATGCACGTCATGCCCGACGGCATTCCGCGCGCGCTGAAGCTGATGGACGAATGGGGCATCGACGGCGTGGTGAACCTGAGCGGCATGTACCCGGGCCCGCCGCGCCACATGCTCGAGACGCAGCTGGAGGCCGCCGCGCAGACGCATGGGCGCATGGTCGTCTTCGCGAACGCGGACTTCCGCCTGGTGCGCACGCGGCCGAACGACTACGGCGCGCTGATGGCCGCAGAGCTCGCCGAATCGAAGCGCCTCGGCGCGCGCGGCCTGAAGATCCCGAAGGGTCTCGGCCTCGGCTACCCCGCGCCCGACGGCCAGCACCTCTTGCCCATCGACGATCCCGGCCTGGATCCGCTGTTCGAGAAGGCGGGCGCGCTGGCGATGCCGGTCGCGATCCACATCGGCGACCCGAAGGCGTTCTGGGATCCGCCCACCGCAAAAAACGAGCGGTGGGACGAGCTTCGGGCGCACCCCGAGTGGTCGTTTTTCGGGCCCGAATACCCGCCCTGGCAGTCGCTCTACGACGCGTTCGAGCGCCGGGTCGCGCGCCACCCGAAGACGACGTTCATCGCCGTGCATTTCGGCAACGACCCCGAAGATCCCGACAACGTCGCGCGCATGCTGGACAAGTACCCGAACTTCTACATCGACACCGCGGCGCGCGTGCCCGAGATGGGGCGCCACGACGCCGCGAAGATGCGCGCGTTCTTCGAGAAGTACCAGGACCGCATCCTCTTCGGGACGGACACGGGCGTGGGCGCGACGGACGAGGACATGATGTTCGGCTCGAACGGCGAGCTGCCGCCCACGCGCGCCGACGAAGAGCGCTTCTTCAAGGAGACGTGGCGCTACTTCGAGACGAACGACAAGCAGTTCGAGAGCCCGACGCCGATCCAGGGCCGCTGGAAGATCGACGGCATCGGCCTGCCGGAGCCCATCCTGCGCAAGGTGTACTTCGAAAACGCCGCGCGCGTGCTGGGCTGGCGGCCGCAGGGAACGTAACCGTCGCGCTCAGGTCGGCGCCGCGACCCGCCGATGCCGGGGGCCGAGGTGGGCGCTGGGTGTCGGTTCGACAAAAACCTGTCGTCACCGTCGCGCGGTGCTTGACTCGCGGTTCGTGTTTCTCATAATGGCCCGTCTCGAAAGCAACATTCCGGAGTAGCTCAGGGGCAGAGCAGGCGGCTGTTAACCGCCGGGTCGGGGGTTCGAAACCCTCCTCCGGAGCCCGTTCATCAGGGTCGCGGGAACGCGACCTCGCTTTTTTCAGCGGCGAGCGTTGGCGCGAATGGCCGCCGACCACCAGGTCGTGAGCCCGGAAGCGTGCTTGTCGATGTTCGCTGCGAAGCGATCGTCCACCTCGTACAGATCGGCGAGCCCGGCGTGCATCGCCGGCGCGCACGGATAAAACCAGCGGTCGATCGACAGCCGATGGCGCTCTGCGACGGCCATCGCCGCAGCTGCGGCCGGCGCCGCGCCGGAGAGAAAGAGCTTCGCGGCATCGCTCATGATCGCGTCGGACTCGACCTTGTATCGCTGCCAGTCTGCCTTCGTGTACTGGCTCGTGCGCCGCGCCGATTCCTTGTGAGCGCCGGTGTCGCCCCAGCGGTCCCGGACCTCGGCTTCGTGTCGCGACGGATCGAAGCCATCGAAAAGCGCGGTGATCTCTTCCTTGCTCATGTCCTTCATGGCCTTCCCTCCTTCATTGGTGAGCGCGGCGAGAGCCGCATCGATGGCGCGCAGGATCGCTGCCGCGCGCTCTGCGCGGGTCGTGATCTCCTGGCGCTGCTTTTCGAGCGCGGCTCGACGATCGAAGGTCGGGTCGTCGAGTGAACGCTTGATCTCCTCGAGCGACATACCCAGCTCACGACCGATGAGAATCTGCTGCAGGCGCAGCAGATCATCGTCGCTGTAGAGGCGATATCCCGCCTCCGTACGCGCCGACGGCGCGAGCAACCCAATGTCGTCGTAGTGGTGGAGCGCGCGCACGGACACGCCGGCGATGCGCGCCACCTCCTTGACCTGAAGCCCGTGCCCCCTCTTCATGCCGAAGAACCTACGGCCTCACGTCGCGTGAGGGTCAAGCCGGAAAACGGCATGTTACGCTCCGCCCGTCATGCCCAAAGTCGTGGACTTCAAGACCGTGTCGACCGCCGGACTCGAGTCGTCGCCCGTGGCGGCCGCGCTCGCCGGGCTGCGGGCCAACGAGGCCCGCTACTTCAAGAACAAGTACGACCTCGACTTCGCCGTCGAACCGGCCAGCAAGGCGAAGA
Organism: Polyangia bacterium; assembly: GCA_035548155.1. Classification (GTDB taxonomy): domain Bacteria; phylum Myxococcota_A; class Polyangia; order Fen-1088; family Fen-1088; genus DASZFV01. The sequence goes on along the minus strand of DASZUD010000013.1, from coordinate 15,518 downwards.
AGATCATCGCCTACGTGAGCCGCGTCCTCAAACAAGAGCGGGACATCGTCATCGAGTCGCCGCCGCTCGAGGCGACGATCTTCGAGGTCGAGGGCATTCGGTGGGCCTACGTGTTCTACGAGAGCGGCCTCTCGATCAACGTGCTCTACACGCTGAACGATCCGAAGAAGCGAGCGGTCGGCTTCAAGCTGTCGGACGGCATGGAGGTGCCCGCCGAGCTCGCGACGCGCTTCAAGTTCGCGCGGCAGAAGTCGAAGCTGGCGGGGACCATTCGCGGCTCGTTCTTCGTGATCAAGGGCGAGCACGACTACTGAAGATCGCGCAACGCTCGCGGCGCCGCCAGACGCGCGCCCCCCTTCCCGCTCACGAGGCGCTGCGCCGGGTAGATGCTGCGATGACCCGTCAGCAGATAGGCCAGCACGCAGACGATCACGACGTGCGGGAACGTCGCCGCGCCGAGCAGCTCCATCGCCATGATCGAGAGCGCGAGCGGCGTGTTCGACGCGGCCGCGAACACCGCCGCGAGGCCCACGCCCGCGCCGAGCGCGACGGGCAGCCCCAGCCCGCGTGCGAGGACGTTTCCCAGCGCGGCGCCCACGAAGAACAGCGGCGTCACCTCTCCGCCGAGGAACCCCGCGCCGAGCGTCACCGCCGTGAACAGCAGCTTCAACGCGAACGCGTACGGCGGCAGGCTCGGGTCGACGAACGAGCGCACGATCGTGGGCACGCCGAGGCCGAGGTAGTCGCTGGTCCCGACGAGGCGCCACAGCGCGACGACCACCAAGCCGCCCAGGAGCATGCGCACGGGCAACCTCGGCACGTGCCGCTCGGCGCGCTTCTTGATGAAGTGCGTGAGCTCGATGAACACCGTCGTCACCAGCGCGACGGCGGCGGCGAACACGAGCCACTTGCCGAGCAAGAGCGGCGTCAGCGAGATCGGCGGCGCCGTGGGATACGCCGTGTGCACGATCCCGAGCGCGCGCGTCGTCATGTCGCCCACGATCGACGCCACCAGCGCCGGCACGAGCGCGTCGTACTCGATGCGCCCGAGCGCGACGAACTCGAGGCCGAACACGGCGCCCGCGATCGGTGTGCCGAAGACGGAGCCGAAGCCGCCCGCGACGCCCGCCGCCAACAGCTGCCGTCGCACGTGCGGCCCGATGCGCAGCCGGTGCGACACCCAGTCCGTGAGGCTCGCGCCCATCTGAACGGCCGTGCCCTCGCGGCCCGCGCTGCCACCGAACAGGTGCGTGAGCACGGTGCCGGCGAGCACCATCGGCGCCATGCGCAGGGGGATCTCCGGCCCATCGTCGTGGATCGTGTCGATGACCAGGTTGTTTCCCGCCTTGATGGGTTGTCCGAAGCGCTCGTAGAGCCAGCCGATGAGCAGTCCGGCGACGGGCAGCGTGTAGACGAGCACCTCGTGGCCGGAGCGGATGCGCGTCGCGCGTTCGAGCAGCCACAGGAACAGCGCCGAGGCCCCGCCGCAGACCACGCCGACCGTCGAGCCGAGCAGGATCCATTGCCCGAGGACGACGAACCGCGTGGGTCTGGGTGCGCTTGCTTGCTGGGTCACGTGTGTCTCTCCTGATTGGCGCCGGAGGGGCTCACGTGAACTCCTACGGCGCCCGTTCGGGCGGCATCGTAGGAGTCATTGGCGGTCGCGAGGGACCGCGGTTGTCGGCGGACTCCACCGCCATCGATGTATCCTCGACGATGCCCGCGCGAACGGCCGGCGTCAAGGGCGCGCCTTTTCTGTCTGCGCCCGCTCGTCGCGGCGCCGGGCTCGCGATCGATCCGTGAATCAGGCCGCCTTGCGCCTCGGCGGCGCGCCCTTCGCGGCCGCCTCGAGCGTCGCGATGTCCAGCTTCACCATCTTCAACATGGCGGCCATGACACGGTTCGCCTTGGCGGCGTCCTTCGTTGCCATGAGCTTTTCCATTCGCTCGGGCACGACCTGCCACGAGAAGCCGAACTTGTCCGTGAGCCAGCCACACTGGCTCTCCTTGCCGCCGCCCGCGAGCAGCTTCTTCCAGTAGCCGTCGATCTCTCTCTGCGTCTTGCACGAGATGGAGAACGAGAACGCCGGCGAGAACGCGAAGTGCGGCCCGCCGTTCAGCGCCTGCACGCGCTGGCCGTCGATCTGGAAGTCGACGACCATGACGCTGCCCTTCGGCCCGGGCCCCGTCTCGCCATAGCGCGAGACGCTGAGGATCTTCGACTTCGGGCCCTTGAACACGGAGACGTAGAACTTCGCGGCCTCGAGGGCCTGCGTGTCGAACCACAAGAACGGGACGATCTTCGGCATGTCGGTCTCTCCTCGCGTCTGATTCACTTCGCCGGCGGGCGGCGCGACGCCAGCGCGCGCCCCAGCTTCTCGAGCTCGCTCTGCCAGCCCATCTCGGCCAGCTTCGTCCATTGCGCGTCGTGCATGGCGTCGAACGTCAGCACCATGCGCACCCCACCCGCCGTCGGGAAGAGCTCGACCAGCGACTCGACGTCGTACGCGGCCACGCCTGGGACGAAGTCCGCGATCTGCGTGAACGCCAGGCGGCTGTTCTGGACGACCTCGTCGTAGTGCCCGCGCGTGTGGTTCGTGAGCGGCATGCCCGCGCGCTCGAGGAAGGCGATCTGCTCGGGCGCCGTGGCCGTCATCGCGTAGTGCAGCTCGCCCCCGGGCCACAGCTCGAGCTTGAACACCTTCGTCGAGAAGCCGTCGGGGCCCCACCACGACTCGACGCCCTCCTTCGTGGTCCACAGCTCCCAGACGTCTTCGATGGGCGCCTGAAAGGTCCGCTCGAGCGTGATCCGTTTCTTCGTCATGAGGCGGTCTCCTTGCGTTTGGCGGCGCGGGCGCGCTGCTTCTGCTCGAGGGCCGCGGCGAACCGATCGAGGCGCCCCTCCCACAGCTTTCGGTACTGCGCGACCCACGTGTCGATTTCGCGGAAGCGCTCGGGGCGCAGCGAGTAGAAGCGCTGCGGGCCCTCGGGGCGCACGGTGACGAAGCCGGCCTCTTGCAGGATGCGCAGGTGCCGCGACACGCCCGACTGGTGGATGTCGACGGCCGCGACCAGATCGTTCACGGGCTTCTCCCCCGCGCGCAGCACCTCGAGGATGCGGAGCCGCGTCGGATCGGCGAGCGTCGAGAAGGCCTCGGCATGCATGACTATGCATATGCATATACGTGCATGTCACAACCCTTGTCAACAACCGCTCTCGCCGTCCCGCGCGGCCTTCGCGTAAGATGGGTTCGTGCCCGCGCGCAGAACCTGGCCCCGCGCCGCGCTCGTTCTGGCCGTGGCGGCGCTGCCCGCCTGCGGCTCGCGCGGGCAGGCCTCGGACGCGGGCCGCCGCTTCGAGCGCGATTGGGCCGCGCACCCCGCGGTCTTCACGCTGAACGGCGCGACGGAGATCGACGCGCTCGGCGATCCGCACGGCGATCCCGACGTCACCTTCCGGACCCTCGCCGCAGCGGGGCTCATCTCGCGCACGACGCCCGTCGCGTGGACGGGCGGCACCAAGGTCCTGGTCCTCACGGGCGACGTGATCGACAAGGGCGCGTCCGCGCTGCCCATCATCGACCTCTTCATCGCGCTCGAGCCGCAGGCGCGCGCGGCCGGCGGGCGCGTCGTCGTCACCCTGGGCAACCACGAGGCCGAGTTCCTCGCGGCGCCCACCGACGCCAAGACCGCCGTGTTCCAGACGGAGCTGCGCGGCGCGGGCCTCGACCCGGCCGCCGTGGCCGCCGGATCATCGCCGTACGGCGCCTGGCTGCGCAACCTGCCCGTGGCCGCGCTGATCGACGACTGGTTCTTCTGCCACTCGGGCGACAACGACGGCGACAGCGCCGCCGCCGTCGGCAAGAAGTTCCGCGACGCCGTCGAGGGCGCGGCCGGCTACGGAGACCCTTACCTGATCGGCAGCGGCAGCATCCTCGAGGCGAACGCCTGGTGGCTCGGCAAGCCCAGCAGCGCCGCCGCCGTCGACGACAACCTCGCGGCCGTGCCCGCCCATCACGTCGTGTTCGGGCACGACCCGGGCGCGCTGCAGTTCCCCGACGATCCCGCGGGCGATCGCGCCAAGGGCGCCCTCGTCGCGCGCTACGACGGACGCCTGTTCGCGATCGACGGCGGCATGTCTTACGCCGTCGGCTATTCGAACGGCGCGCTCTTGCGCGTCGTGCGCGGGGCCACGACGGCCGCGTCGACGGTGGCCTCCGACGGCACGATGACGCCGCTGTGGCCGTGAAACACTCCTGCAACGATTTTTTCAACGCGAGCGGCCGCTCGCGGCACAGACCCCCGAGGTGACATGCGAACCAGCGCTCTGATCGTCGTGGCCGTTTCCCTCGCCTGCTCGCTCGGCTGCTCGAGCTCGAACCCCGGCGGCTCGACGAACGACGCCGGGGGCTCACGCACGGTCGTGATCAACGAGGTGTTCCCGAGCGGCCCCTCGGCCGCCATGCCCGACTGGGTCGAGCTCAAGAACCTCACGGGCGCGGCGCTCGACCTCGGCGGGTATCAGATGCGCGACAACCTGGTCGCCGATCTCGTCTCGCTGCCGGCCGGCACGTCGATCGACGCCGGCGGCTACCTCATCGTTTACTGCGACGATCAGGCGGACGGCGGCGTCGCGGGCGGCGTTCACGTCCCCTGGAAGCTGAGCGCGAGCAAGGGCGACGAGGTTCACCTCCTCGACCCGAGCGGCGTCGAGATCGATTCGACGATCTTCGGCGTGGACATCCCGTCCGACAAGTCGTGGGGACGCCTGCCCGACGGCACGGGCACGTTCGTCCGCACGACGCCGACCCAGGGCGCGTCGAACCTTTAGGGGCGGGGCCGGCTGCTGGGGTCCGTGAAGGCCCCTAGATTCTTTTTCAACGTTTTGCGGCCGTCGCGGCACACAATCGTTGCCAACATGTCACCCTCGTTCTGCGTGGATGCCTCTCCCGCCCTGCGCGCGACCGCGCTGGCCGCATTGCTCCTTGCCGTGGGATCGGGCGCCGCGTGCTCGGGCGGCGGCTCGGCCACCCCGAACGATGGAGCGGCCGGGACTGGCACCGCGGGAACGACCGGCGCGGCCGGGACCACCGGGGGCGCCGGAACCACGGGCGCCGCGGGCGAAAACGCCGTCGTGGGCGCCTTCGCGATCAAGCTGGTCGAGACGATGGGAACGAACGCCGCCCACACGACGATCACGGGCGTCGTGAAAGACGGCCCGCAGCCAGATCTCGTCCACTTCGTCGCGGGCACGAAAGACGGGAGCTGCGCGCTGTACACCCCCGAGGTCCCGTTCTGCAGCACGCCCTGCGGCTCGGCCGCGTGCGTGGCCGACGACACGTGCCAGGCGTATCCCACGGCGAAAAATGTCGGCACGGTCACCGTCGACGGCCTCGCCGGAGCCGCGGGCTTCGCGCTGTCTAGCAGCAGCAACAGCTACACGACCGGCGTGGGATTCAGCCCGTCGTATCCGCCGTTCACCGAAGGAGCCGACGTGTCCGTCTCGGCGAGCGGCGCGGACTATGCTGCCTTTTCGATCCACGCCAAGGCCATCGCGCCGCTCGTCCTTCCGTCCAGCGCGATCACGCTGCAGAAGAACCAGCCGCTCGAGTTGACGTGGACGGCGGCGGGCGCGGCCGCCGACTCGGCGATTCACGTCCAGCTCGACGTCAGCCACCACGGCGGCACGAAAGGTCAGATCCGGTGCGACGCGCCCGACACGGGCTCGCTCACGATCTCGGCGGCGCTCGTCACTCAGCTGATCAACCTCGGCTTCTCCGGCTATCCGTCGATCACGGTCACGCGCAGCTCGTCAGGAGAGGCGACGATCGCGCCGGGCCGCGTGCAGCTCGTCGTCTCGCAGGACATCGAGCGCTACGTCCAGATCCCCGGCCTGGTTTCGTGCACGGACGACAAGGACTGCCCGACGGGCCAGACCTGCCAGGACGACCTGCAGTGCAAATGACTCGAAAGGACCGACCGATGAGACTCGAACGACGCCTCCCGCTCGCCGCCGTGCTGTTCGTCGCGCTGCCGGTCGCGTGCGGAGGCAGCACGCCCGCCGGCGGCAGCAGCGGAGCCGCGGGACAAGGCGCGGCCGGCACGTCGGGCGGCTCGGGCGCCGCCGGCACCCAAGGCACGGCTGGCACGGCAGGGACGTCGGGCGCCGCCGGCACGTCGGGTGCGTCCGGCACCTCGGGCGCGGCCGGCAGCTCCGGCGCGGCCGGCACGTCGGGTGCGGCCGGCACGTCCGGCGCGGCCGGGACCACGGGCGCCGGCGGCGGCGCGGGCAAGGCGGACGGTGGAGCGGTGGATGGCGGCGCGGGCGGCGACGCCGCGCTCCCCACGGCGAAGTTCAGCTTCTTCGTGACCAGCCTCAAGGCGCTCAAGGACCTCTCGAAGAACGACCAGGGCTTCGGCGGCGACCTGCGCTTCGGCGAGACGGGCGCCGGCGCGGGCCTGCGCGGCGCCGACAAGATCTGCGCGGCGATCGCCGAACGCAGCATGGCGGGCGCGGGGAAGAAGCCGTGGCGCGCCTTCCTGAGCGCCGTCGCGGGCGAGGACGGCAAGCAGGTGAACGCCATCGACCGCGTCGGCGAGGGGCCTTGGTACGATCGACTCGGGCGCACGTTCGCGCTCACGAAGGCGGACCTGCTGTTCGACCGCCCCCGCAACGCCGACCCGGCGATCGCGAACGACTTCCCCAACGAGGACGGCATCCCGAACCACGCGCCCGATCCGACGACGGGCGCCGTCGACAACCACGACTTCCTCACGGGCTCGAACACCCAGGGGAAGCTGTACTCGACGACGGCGACGTGCGCCGACTGGACCGGCGCAAAAGGCACGGAAGGCAAGCCGCGCGTGGGCCACACTTGGCCGCGAGGCGGAGGCGGGGGCGGCGGCAGCGGCGTCAACTGGATGTCGGCGCTCGACGAGTCCGGGTGCTCGCCCGGCGTGAACCTCGTCGAGATGGGCGGCCCGCTCAAGAACTCGACCACCGTGGGCTCGGGCGGCGGGTACGGCGGTTTCTACTGCTTCTCCTTGGTGCCGTGATGCTTCGCCTTCGCGTTCCGCCCCTCACCTTGCTCCAGCGCTTCGCCGGCCTCGCTCTCCTCGCCTTGGCGGCGGGGTGCGGCGGCGGCTCGTCAGGCTCCCCCGACGCGAGCGTGAACATCGTCGAGGGCACGTGCCAGATCGCCGCCGGCGTTGACGCGGGTGCCTCGGACGCCGGCGCCGACGGCGGCGCCTCGAAGACCGAGTTCCTGCGCCAGATCGGCTGCACGTCCGACTTCCAGGCGCTGGCCTCGGCGCCGCTCGACGTGAGCCTGCCCGGAGCGCGCTCGGTGAAGGTCGTCCTCGATCAGGCCGACGGCGACGCGCTCTACTTCCAGAACAGCGTCCTTTACCAGGTGCACTACCAGTTCACGTCGACGCACCTGTCGGGCGGGAATTTGCCGGTGGTCGGCTCGCTCGCCGATTTCAACGCGACGGAGTACTACAAGCCCGACCGGCGCTTCGTGCTGGGCGCCGTCACGTACTACGAAGGTCCGAAGGTGTGGGCGCTCGAGCTCGCGCCCTACGACACGGCGTCCGCCGACATGATCGCGAAGCTGTACGAGGCCGTGAAGGCGAAGGCGTTCTTCGGCCCCGCGCTGGTCTTCCACCCGACCTCCGACGCGCTGGCCGCCGTCGCGAAGACGCTGCCGGCGAGCATCAAGGTGGAGAGCACCGACCAGCTCTACGCGCAGATCGACTACCAGCCGCTCACGCTGGCGACGGGCATCGGCCGCCTGCGCTTCATCAAGGCGGCCAACCTGGACACGGCCACGCTCTCGTTCCAGGACATCGCCGTCCTCGACGAGGCGCCCAACGACATCACCGTCGTGCAGGGCCTCATCACTCAGGAGTTCCAGACGCCGCTGTCGCACGTGAACGTGCTGTCGGCGAACCGCCACACGCCCAACATGGGCCTGCGCGGAGCGATGACGAACACGACGCTGCGCGCCCTCGAAGGTCAGCTCGTCCAGCTCACGGTCGGCGCCTCGAGCTGGGACGTGCACTCCGTCACCGAGCCGGAGGCCGAGGCGTTCTGGGCCGCGCACAAACCCAAGCCCGTGACGCTGCCGGCGATGAACCTGGCCGTGAAGGACCTCACGAACATCGAGGACGTCACGCCCGAGCCGGCCGCCGACGGCTCCACCGGCACGCTGCGCGACGCGATCAAGAACGCCGTCCTCGCGTTCGGCGGCAAAGCGGCGCACTACTCGATCCTGGCGCGCACGCCCAAGGTGCCCATCCTCAAGGCCTTCGCGATCCCGGTCTTCTATTACGACCAGTTCATGAAGCAGAACGGCTTTTACGATCGCGTCAACGCGCTCGTGGCCGATCAGTCCTTCAGCACGGACGCGGCCGTGCGGGAGCAGAAGCTCGGGGAGCTGCGCGCCGCGATGCTGTCCGCGCCCATCGACGCCGATTTCCAGGCGCTGCTGATGGCGAAGCTCGCCGCCGACTATCCCGGCATGACGATGCGCTTCCGCACCAGCACGAACAGCGAGGATCTGGACGGCTTCCCGTGCGCCGGCTGCTACGAATCGCACACGGGCGACCCGGCGAAGTGGACGTCGGTGCTGGACGCGATCCGCGAGGACTACGCCAGCGCGTGGCTCTTCCGCACGTTCGAGGAGCGCACCTACTACGGCATCGACCACGCCTCGGTGGGCATGGCGCTGCTCGTCCACCACAACTTCCCCGACGAAGAGGCGAACGGCGTCGCCATCACGGCAAACCCGTTCGACGCGTCGGGCCTGGATCCGGCGTTCTACGTCAACGTGCAGGCGGGCGGAGACGCCGAGGTCGTGCACCCTCCCCCGGGCGTGACGAGCGACCAGTTCCTCTACTACTTCAGCGAGCCGAACCAGCCCATCACGTACATCACGCACTCGAACCTGGTGAGCGGCAACGTGCTGACGACGACGCAGGCGCATCAGCTGGGCGTCGCGCTGGACGCGATCCACACCCGCTTCTCGGCGGCCTACGGCCCGGTCGGTGGCAACACCGGCTATTACGCGATGGACTGCGAGTTCAAGTTCGACGACGACGCCGACCCGGGGCAGCCCGCCACGCTGTACATCAAGCAGGCCCGCCCCTATCCGGGGCGCGGCTCCGATGTTTCAGCGGAGACGGGGGGCCCCTGAGGATGGCGAGGCCGAAGCTTGCCCTCGTCTGGTCGCGCGCTGCCACCGAGCCGGCCGTCCCGGGAGGAGCGAGCTCCGCCGTCGCCGACGGCGCGAGCGTCATCAATCTTCCCCCGCGCGAGGTCGATCGATTCGAGCTCAAATACTGGGTGCCCACGTCCGTGTGCGAAGAGGTCATCGACTACGCGCGGCCGTACCTCGTCCTCGACCCGTTCAACGCGAAGCTGGGGCTCGTGAGCCAGTACAACACGACGCTGTACCTCGAGACGGCGGGCCTCGATTCCTACCGGACGCACGTCGACTCGGCGGCCGATCGCTACAAGCTGCGCGTGCGCGGCTACGGCGAGGTGCCCGAGGGCGTGGCCTTCTTCGAGACCAAGCGGAAGATCAACGCCATCACGGTGAAGACGCGCACCGCCGTCGCGATGGAGGAGGTCGCGCCGCTGCTCGACGGCACGTACGACGCGCTGCCGGCGTCGCCGTCGTCGGAGGGGCGCCGGAACCTGGAGAACTTCCTCTATCTCAAGACGGTCACCGACGCGCGGCCCTGCGTGCTCGTGCGCGCCTACCGCGAGTCGTACTGCACGCCCGACCCGCGCGAGGACGTGCGGCTCACGTTCGATCGCGACATTTCCTTCCAGCCGGCGCGCGGCCCGTCGCTGCGCGGCGACCCGCGCGAATGGGTGCCCATCGACGGCGAGCTCCAGCACGGCAAGCGCGGCGCGCACACGATGATCGAGCTCAAGTTCCCGCGCATCGCGCCCGCGTGGATGGGGCATCTCGTCAACCGCCTCGACATGTGGCGCGTCGGCTATTCGAAGTACATCGCGGCCGTGCAATCGCTCTTGGATCAGCCGATGATCGACGCCATGGCCTGGGACCTCGCAGGAGAGAGAGACTAGTGGAGCAGCGGATCGCCTGGGACACGGCCATCGCCTCGCTGGCGCTCGCGTTCGCGCTGTCGGTCGTCGTCGCGTGGCTGTACTCGGCGACTCACGCAGGGCTTTCCTACCTGCGCGGGTTCACGCAGAGCCTCGCGCTCGGCGGCGTCATCTCGGCGTCCGTGATGCTGGCCATCGGCGACGACGTCGCGCGCGGGCTGGGCGTCGTGGGCGCGCTCACGATCGTGCGCTTCCGCACGACGATCAAGGACACGCGCGACCTGATGTTCGTGTTCGCGGGCCTCGCCGCCGGCGTCGCGTGCGGCGTGCAGAGCTACGCCGTCGCCATCGCGGGCACCGGCGTGTTCACGGGCGCCGTGTGGTTCCTGCACGCGACGTCCTTCGGCACGCACCGTCAGTTCGACGCCGTCCTCCGCATCCGCATGCCGGCGAACTCGCCCGAGCAGCGCGCCTTCCTCGAGCTGCTCGAGCAGCACTGCCGCCGCTTCCTGCTGGTCAACTTGCGCGAGGCGGGCCACGGCGTGTACGAGCACTCGTACCAGGTGCAGTTCTCCGACCCGAAGGTGGGCGCGGTGCTGCTGCGCGAGCTGAACGGTCTGCCCGGACTCTCGGGCGCCACCCTCCTCATGCAGGACTCGTCGCTCGAGCTATGACCCGTTCACGCGCACGTCTCGCCGCTCCGCTCGCCATCGTCCTGTCGGGAGGCCTCTTCTTTGGCCTCACGCGAGGGATGGGCGGCGTCGGCACGCTGGCCTCACACGGCTACGCCGAGGACATCGACTCGCCCGCGGCGCCGCTCGCGGCCGGCCGCATCGCGCGCGTCGCCGTGCACGTCGGGCAGTCCGTGAAGGCAGGTGACGTCGTCGCCGTCATGGACACGGCCTCGCTGGAGATCCAGCTCGAGACCGCGCGCCTCGGTCTTTCGCGCGCGAAGGCCGAGCTCGGCGCCGAGGAGGTGACCGCGGGCGCGGCCACGGCGCGCGCCGAGCTGTTGGTGCTGCGCCTCCAGTCGACGCAGACGCGCGATCGCGCGCAGCTGGCCGAGGTGCAAGCCCAGCTGGATCGCCTGCAGAAGCTCGCGGGCGAGCAGCTCGTGCAGGCGCGCGACGTCGAGCAGCAGAAGCTGAAGGAGGCCGACCTCAAGGCCAACCTCGCGCTGCTGGATCGCGCGACGGAGGAGCGCCGCGCCGGCCTCGGCAAAGCCCAGGGCGGCAAGTCGGCGGCGGCCGACCTCGAGCGCCGCCTGGCGCCGCTGCGCGAGGCGGTGCGCGCGCGCGAGGAGGCGGTCAAGCTGGCGCAGCTGGCCGTGGACGAGGCCACCGTGCGCGCGCGCGCCGACGGCGTCGTCTCGCTGATCCTCCACCGCGCGGGCGAGATCGTGCCGGCGGCCACCGAGATCGTGCGCATCGTGAGCGGACGGCCCGGGCGCATCGTCTGCTGGATCCCCGAGCGGGACCTCGCGAAGGTCGAGCTCGGCCGCGACGTGCGCCTGCGCGGCCAGGGCTTCTGGAGCGCGCGCTGGGGCGGCCGTGTCGCCGAGGTCGCGCCCGAGATCGAGGAGGTCCCGATCCGCGCGCGCGTCTCGCCGCAGGTGCCGGCGTGGGGCCGGCGCGTCGAGATCGAGAGCTGGCCCCCGCGCCCCTTGCTCCTCGGCGAGGCCGTGCATGTTCGGTTTTGAGCGGCTCGCGGCGCTGGCGCTCGTGTGCGCCGCGCGCGCCGCCGTCCCGTTCGCGCCCGCGCCGGCCACGCCCGCGAAGATAACCGTGCCGCCTTCGCTGGCGCGCCGCTCGACGACGATCGAGCCCTCGGGCCTCGTCTGGTCGGCCAAGCTCGGCCGCTACCTCGTCGTGAGCGACGACACGGGCGGCGCGCGCGACCACCACCAGCCCTGGGTGCTGGCCATGAGCGCCGACGGCGCGTTCGACGAGGAGCCCGTGCCGGTCCTGGGTGTCGAGACGCTCAACGACGCCGAATCGATCTGCGCAGGCCCGGACGGGCTCTTCTTCCTGACGACGTCCCACTCGCCGAACAAGCGAGGCCACGAGAAGAAGTCGCGCGACATGCTGCTGCTGCTCGCCCTCGAAGGGCGCGCGCTGCGCGTCGCCGGCCGCGTCGATCTCACGACGGCGCGGGCGGCCGGCGGCGGCTCCCTGCTCTCGATCGCGGGCCTGCCCGTCGAGGGCCGCCTCGACGTCGAAGCCGTGACCTACCGCGAGGGCGCGCTGCTCATCGGGCTCAAGTCGCCGCTGTCGTCGAAGGACGGCGCCGTCGTGCTGCGGCTCGCCTCCCCCGTCGAGACGCTGCGGGCGGGGAAGATTCCGCCCGGCGCCGTGACCCGCGTGGCAGAGCTCTCGCTCCACGGCGCGGCCGGCGGCGTCCCGGAGGGCATCGCCGATCTGACCAGCCTTCCCGACGGCCGCCTCGCCGTGGTCGCGAACTCGCCGAAGGGCCGCGAGAAGGACGGCGGCGGATCGCTCTACTGGTTTCGTCCCGACACGGGCGCCGTGACGTTCGTGCGCCAATGGCTTGGATTCCACCCCGAGGGCGTGACGGTCTCGCCCGACGGCAAGGAGCTGGTCATCGTGTTCGACGCCAACACCGAACCTCCGCTGTGGACGCGCATGCCGCTGCCGGCGCGCGGCGTGAATTGACGGACCGGGGCCTTCTCCTCGCGCTCGGCGTCGCGGTCTCGGCCGGGTGCTACCAGCCGCGTCCGCTCGACGCGCGCGCCGTCATGGATGAAGTCGCGCGCGCGCCCGCGGGCCAGCCGCCGGGCGTGACGCGGCCCGCGCTCACGCCGCCCTCCGGGCTCAGCGAAGAGGCGGCCGTCGCGCTCGCGCTGCGCGGCAACCCCGACCTGCGCATCGCGCGCCACCAGCGCGGCATCGCCGAGGGCGAGGTGGTCACGGCGGGCGAGCTCGCCAACCCGACGGTTGGGTTCGACACGATCCACCTAGAAGACTGGGGCAAGGAGGTGGGCTGGGCCATCACGCTCGGGTGGACGCCGCCGCAGCCCGGCGTCTACTCGGCCGGCAAGGCCGCCGCGCGCGCGAACGCCGAGGCCGTCGACGCCGACATCGCCGAGCGAGAGTGGCAGGTGGCCTCCGCCGTGCGCGGCGCCCATGCGCAGCTGATCGCAATCGCCGAGAAGCAGGAGCTGGTCGTCAAGGAGCTCGACGCGCGCCGCCGCATCGTCGAACTCGTCCGCAAGCGCGTCGCGGGCGGCGCTTCGACGAAGCTCGATCTCAGCGTCGCCGAGCTGGCGGTCTCGGAGGTCGAGCGCGCGCGTGACGATCTGGCGGCGGACGAGATCGCGGCCGCCACCGAGCTGGGGCGCCTGCTGGGCACGACCCCCGTGCACGACGTCGCGGGGCGCCTGGCGCCCGACACGCGCCCGCCGCCCCCCATCGACGCGCTCGTCGAGGCGACGCTGGCGTCGCGCCCCGCGCTCGCCGCCGAGGAGCGGAGGTATCACCAGCGCGAGGAGATCGTGCGCCTCGAGCACGCGCGCGCGTGGCCCTGGTTCCGGTTCACGGCCATACCGCGCTATCGCGCCGATGGCTCCGACGTGCACACCCGCGACTTTGCCGCCGGCATCGAGCTGACGGTGCCTCTGCTGAACCTGAACGGCGGCCCGATCCAGATCGCCGAGGCGTCGCGCGATCAAGAGCGCGAGGTGTTCGCGAAGCTCGCGGGCGGGATCCGCCGCGACCTCGCGGGCGCGCGCGACGACATCGCGCTGCGCGCCGAAACGCTGCGGCGCTACGAGACGGAGGTCCTCCCGGGCCTCGACGCGCAGGACAAGCTCCTCTCGACGGCCGTCGCGGGCGGCCAGATCGACGTGGTCGCGCTCACCGCGGCCGAGGGGTTGATCCTGCGCCAGCGCGCCACCTACGTCGACATGAGGCTCGCGTGCTATCGCGCGTGGCTCGTGCTCGATCGCACCGCCGGCCGCCGCTATTCCGGCGGCGGCGTCTGAGGGGCGTCACTGCACGGGAGCGGGCGCGGTCACGCCGCACTCGTCGCCGGCCTGCGTGATGGCCGGGTCGTAACCGATGCGGGCGTCGCCATCGACCGAGAGGTTGCCCACGAAGAGGCTGCCCGAGAAGACGAGCCCCACGCCCGCCGAGAACACGGCCCCCGGCGCGTACACGAACGCGCCGAACTGTATCTGGTTGGGGAGCCCGATCGTTTGACCACCCACCCACAGCCGCGTGCCCGCCGGCTTCATCGGCGACCCGAACACGCGGCCCGTCGTGAGGAGCGAGCCCGCGACGACCAGATCGAGCGTCGCCCCCGGGTCCAGCGTCACGATGAGGGTGCTGCCGAGGGAGACGTCGCCCGCGACGAAGACGCCGACGTGGCCGTGGACGCGCAGCTCGAGCGCCCCCGCGGCCTCGGTGCGGATGGTGTCGAGGTAGTACTCGCCGCACGGCAAGTCCAACGTCTGGGCCGTCTGCAGATCGTCGAGCAGGTTCGGGGAGAACGGCAAGAAGGCGTTGCCGTTCGTCGCGCGCCGCGCCTCGACGGCGGCCGCGACGTCGAAGGCAGGACCCGCGGCGCAGTTGCACGGCGGCGCGACGGTGACGGCCTCGCGCACGGTGGCGTGCGCTTGTACGCTCGAGGTCACCATCGACGCCGCCGGCGCGTGCAGCGTCTGACCCACGACGATCTGCCCGGCGACGTCGCCGGCCACGTAGGCGTCGCCCGAGATCCAGTAGAACGTGGACGGCCGCAGGTTGCCCGCGAGGTGCGCGTTGCCGAGCACATGCCCCTGCGTGCCGACCTTGACGTCGCCCGACCCGGCGATGATCAGCGAGCCCGGCACGTCGGCGTGGCCGCCCGTCTGCAGGATGCCGTCGTCGATGCCCACCGCCGTGAAGAACGTCTTCGGGAGGAGCCCGTCCATGGGACCACCGCCCGGCCAAGGGCTGGAACCGCCGGAGGTCGGCCCACCGGAGCGGCTGGGCGCGCCGACGCTGTTGACGATGAGGCTCCCTGGCACGAAGACGTCGTTGCACGAGCACAGCGCGAAGCGCCCGGCCTGCGCCGCGATCGCACCCGCGCACGCCGCCACGCCCGTGCCGCCGAGGTGCACGAGGGGCCCCGGAGCGGCGCACGCCATCGCCTGCGCCGCGACGAGCTCGCTCGTGCGCGTGCAGCCCGCCAGGCCGGCGGCCAGCACGACGGACGCGACGAGGGAGGCGCGCGTCACGGGGCGTGAATCTGCGCGAGCCGCTCGCGGGCCTCGCGCACGAACCGCCCGTGCGGGTACTGCGCGACGTAGTCGTTCAGCGCCGCGCCGGCCTCGGCGTCGGCCCCGCGCTCGAGCAAGAGCTGGCCCACGGCGAACGCAGCGGTCTCGCCCTCGGGCGCGCGTGGGTGGCGCCGCAGGACCGCGCGGTAAGCAGCGATCGCCT
>DASZUD010000012.1:0-9081 GCA_035548155.1 Polyangia bacterium | reverse complement strand
AACCGGCCCGTGTGGCTGGCCGCGACGCGGGCGACGTCGTCGGGCGTGCCCTGCGCGATGATCTGGCCGCCGCCGGGCCCGCCCTCCGGCCCGAGGTCGATGACCCAGTCGGCCGTCTTGATGACGTCCAGATTGTGCTCGATGACGATCACCGTGTTGCCCGCGTCGACCAGCCGATTTAGCACGCCCAGCAGCTGATGGATGTCGGCGAAGTGCAGGCCCGTCGTGGGCTCGTCCAGGATGTACACGGTCCGTCCCGTCGACTTCTTGGCGAGCTCCTTCGACAGCTTGATGCGCTGAGCCTCGCCGCCCGACAGCGTCGTCGCCGATTGGCCGAGCTGGATGTAGCCGAGACCCACCTCGCGCAGCGTCTCCAGCTTCTGGCGCACCTTCGGGATGTTCTCGAGGAACTCGCACGCCTGCGTGACCGTCATGTCCAGCACGTCGGAGATGCTGGCGTTGCGGTACTTCACCTCGAGCGTCTCGCGGTTGTAGCGCTGGCCGCCGCACGCCTCGCACTCGATGTACACGTCGGGCAAGAAGTGCATCTCGATGCGGATGATGCCGTCGCCCTGACACGCCTCGCAGCGGCCGCCCTTGATGTTGAAGCTGTAGCGCCCCGGCTTGTACCCGCGCGCCTTCGATTCGGGCAGGTTCGCGAAGAGGTCGCGGATGTGGGTGAACACGCCCGTGTAGGTCGACGGGTTCGAGCGCGGCGTGCGCCCGATCGGCGCCTGGTCGATGTCGATCACGCGGTCGACGTGCTGGAGCCCGTCGAGGCCCTCGAACGGCGACGGGTGCGTCTTCGCGCCGTTCAGCTTCTGCGCGAGCGCGCGCAGCAGCGTGTCGATCACCAGCGTCGACTTCCCCGAGCCCGACACGCCCGTGACGCACGTGAACACGCCGATGGGGAAGGAGACGGTGACGTCGCGCAGGTTGTGGCCCGTGGCGTGGCGCAGGCTCATGCTGCGGTTGCCCGACTGGCGGCGCTGGCGCGGCACCTCGATGCGCTTGCGGCCCGAGAGGTACGCGCCCGTGATCGAGTGGCTGTTGCCCTCGATCTCCTCGGGCGTGCCGGCCGCGACGATGCGCCCGCCGTTCACGCCCGCCTTCGGCCCCATGTCGATGACGTGGTCGGCCGCGCGGATCGTGTCCTCGTCGTGCTCGACGACCAGCACGGTGTTGCCGAGATCGCGCAGCCGCGTCAGCGCCTGCAGCAGGCGATCGTTGTCGCGCTGGTGCAGGCCGATCGAAGGCTCGTCCAGGATGTAGAGCACGCCCACCAGCGAGCTGCCGATCTGCGTGGCCAGCCGGATGCGCTGCGACTCGCCGCCCGAGAGCGTGGACGCCGTGCGATCCAGCGACAGGTAGTCGACGCCCACGTTGATGAGAAACGACATGCGATCGCCCGACTCGCGCAGGATGCGGCCGGCGATCTCGCGCTGCTTCAGCGTGAGCTGCAGGCCCTTCAGGAAGTCGTGCGACTCGCGGATGGTCAGCGCCGTCATCTCGGTGATGCTCTTGCCGCCCACCTTGACGAAGCGCGCCTCCTTGCGCAGGCGCGTGCCCTCACACTCTTCACAGACGGTCTGCGACATGTAGCGGTGGAACTCGTCGTAGATCGCCTCGAAGTCCTCTTCGCTCGTGCGGCCCTGCTCGCGCCGGCGCCGCTCGTATTCGTCGAACCGCCGCTGCAGGTTCGCGAGCACGCCCTCGAAGTCCTTCTTGAACGTCTGCTTGCGCCCGTTCTTCTCGAACGCAAATTCGATCTCCTGGCCGGCGACGCCGTTCAGGATGACGTCCTTGTGCTTTTGCGGCAGCTTCCCCCAGGGCACGTACTGATCGATCTCGAAGTGCGCCGCGACCGAATCGAGGATCTGGTGGAAGAAGGGGCTGTTGCGTCGCTCCCACGGCTCGACGGCGCCCTCTTTCAATGACAGCTCGTCGTTCGGCACGATGAGGTCGCGATCGAAGAACATCTTCGCGCCGATGCCGTCGCACGAGGGGCACGCGCCCGCCGGGTTGTTGAACGAGAAGAGCCGCGGCGCTATCTCCGGATAGCTGATCCCGCAGTTCGTGCAGGCGAATTTCTCTGAGAAGAGCATGTCGTCGCCCTCGAGCGGCGAGACCTTGACGATGCCGCCCGTCAGCTTCGCGGCCAGCTCGACCGAGTCGGTGAGGCGCTGGCGAATGCCGTCCTTGCGTACGAGCCGGTCGACGAAAACCTCGATCGTGTGCTTCTTGTTCTTCTCGAGCTTGGGCGGATCGCTGAGCTCGTGCAGCTCGCCGTCGATGTTGGCGCGAACGAAGCCGTCTTGTCGCAGCTTCCCGAGCTCGGTCGCGAACTCGCCCTTGCGATCGCGCACGACCGGCGCCAGGACGGAGAAGCGCTCACCCTCGGGCAGCTCCAGCACCTGATCGACCATCTGCTGGATCGTCTGCGACGAGATCGGGCGCCCGCACTCGTAGCAGTGGACCTGGCCGACGCGCGCCCAGAGCAGGCGCAGGTAGTCGTAGATCTCGGTGACCGTGCCCACCGTCGAGCGCGGGTTGCGCGAGCCCGTCTTCTGCTCGATGGCGATCGCCGGCGAGAGCCCCTCGATCGAATCGAGGTCGGGCTTGTGCATCTGGTCCAGAAACTGCCGCGCGTACGCCGAGAGCGATTCGACGTAGCGGCGCTGCCCTTCGGCATAGATCGTGTCGAACGCCAGCGAGGACTTTCCGGAACCGGACAGGCCCGTGATGACCACCAGCTTGTCGCGCGGCAGCTCGACGTCGATGTTCTTCAGGTTGTGCTCGCGCGCGCCCTTGACGATGATCTTGTTCATGCTGGCTCGGGGCGTTCCGTCCGTGGCCCGGCCCTAAGGCCCTGGTCCAAGGGGCAGGACGGATTTTTCACCGAAGACACAGTACCACAGGTCTTCGCAAGTTTTTTAGGCCCCAATCGTCGTCCAGTCTGTTGGGTTTCGCGGTGTTAGGAGTGCTGCGGCGTTTGGCCGCACGTGTCGCGCGTGGGGACTGATCGTTCTTCCTGATGGCGCGCAACTACGAGGACGATGTCCAGCACGGCTTCGGCTCTCACTTCGGTCGTTTTGTGTTTCCTCTTGATGGGGTGCGGCACGGGCGGGCCTGCGAAGTCCGCCTCCGGCGCGGCGGGCGCCTCCGGCGCCTCGGGGGCCGCCGGCGCCGTGGGCACGGCGGGAACGTCGGGGACCACGGGCGCTTCGGGGACCACGGGCGCCGCAGGCACGACGGGCGCGGCCGCCGTCGACGGCGGGGCGAAGGACGCGACGGAGACGTCCGACGCTCCGTCCGACCCTCCGTCCGACGCTCCGTCCGACGCCAAGTCCTCGGACGGTAAGCAGGGCGACGCCGGGGCCGACGCGGCCCCGCCCTCGACGACGCCGTTGCCCAGCAAAGGCCTGCTCGCGATCTACTGGGGCCAGAACGGCTGGGGTACCGGGCACCCGGACCAGGCGACCTGGGAGAAACCCTTAGGCGAGACCTGCACGGCGCACCCCGAATACGACGTCGTGATTCTGTCGTTCGCGACGCAGCTCGCCCACACGCGCAATCAAGCGGCAGGTCAGTCCTTCGTGCCCGAGCTGAACTTCGCGAACCACTGCGAGACGTCGTACTCGACGGAGAACCCCTTCCTGCTCAGGTGCGACGACATCGCGGCGGGCGTGCGGACCTGCCAGGCGGCGGGCAAGAAGGTGCTGATCTCGATCGGCGGCTCGACGGGCAGCGCCGGGTTCCAGAGCGATGACGACGGCAAGAAGGCGGCGCAGGCCACGTGGGACATCTTCCTCGGCGGCAACGGCGCGATCCGCCCCTTCGCGAACGCGACGCTCGACGGCGTCGACCTGGACATCGAGGGCGGCGGCACCGTGGGCTACTCGGCCTTCGCGAAGGCGCTGCGCGCGCTGATGGACGCCTCCGGCCGCAAGTACTACGTCACGGGCGCGCCGCAGTGCCCGTACCCCGACGCCTTCCTCGGGCCGGCCGCCGGGCGCGCGCTCGGTGACGCGGCGTCGGCCTTCGACTTCGTGTTCGTACAGTTCTACAACAATTACTGCGGCTACAATTCGCCGGCCTCCTTCCGCGAAGCGTTCGGGACGTGGAAGGGCCTGGCCGCCGGCGGCCCGAAGATCCTGGTGGGCCTGCCCGCGAGCACGGGCGCCGCGAACACGGGCTTCGTGCCCCGCGCGACGCTGCCCGCGCTGATCGCCGACGTGAAGTCCGACCCCGCGTTCGCGGGTCTCATGCTGTGGGACGTCTCGAACGATCAGAACAGCGCCGAGGGCGGAACGACCTACGGCGCCTACGCGAAGTCGCTGCTCGAATAGCGGCTCCGTCGGGAGGCGCAGCAAAGACGGGGCTCGGCCTTGCGACGTGGGTCCTGGGCCGCACGCTCACCGAAGCGGCGGCTCGATCCGCGCGTGGAGGTGATCGTGGCGCTTCGTCCTCTGGCCGGCGTTCAGCCGTTCGTGCAGCTCTTCGTGATCGGCGCGATGCTCCTCGCGCGCCCGACCCTCGCGGCGGCGCCGACGGGCGACCCGCTGTCTTCATGGCGCGACGGAGTTGCGAAGAAGGCCATAGTGGCCTTCGTCCAGCGGGTCACGAGGAAGAGCAGCCTCGACTATGTGCCGCCGGTCGAGCGCATCGCGACGTTCGACAACGACGGCACGCTCTCGACGGAGAAGCCCGTGCCCACCGAGGCGGCATACACCATCGCGCGCGTGCACCAGCTGGCGCCGCAGCACCCGGAGTGGAAGACCCAGGAGCCGTTCGCGTCCGTGCTTCGGGGCGATCTGAAGGGCGTCATGGCGTCGGGCGAGAAGGCGATCGCGGACCTCGTCTTCGCGACGCACGCGCACATGACGACCACCGAGTTCACGACCACCGTGCGCCAGTGGCTGGCGACGGCGCGCGACGAGCGCACCGGGCGGCCCTACTCGACGCTGGTCTATCAGCCCATGATCGAGCTCATCGCCTACCTGCGGCAGAACGGGTTCAAGACGTTCATCGTCTCGGGCGGCGGCGTCGAGTTCCTGCGCGCGTGGGTCGAGGGCGTGTTCGGCATCCCGCCCGAGCAGGTCGTCGGGAGCGAAGGCAAGCTCCAGCTCGCCGAGCGCGACGGGCGGCTCGTCCTCATCAAGGAGCCGGGCGTCGAGCTGGTCGACGACAAGCAGGGCAAGCCGATCGGCATCGAGAATCACATCGGCCGGCGCCCCATCGCCGCGTTCGGCAACTCGAACGGCGATCTCCAGATGTTGGAGTGGGCGACCCAGGACGGCGGCACGCGCTTCGCACTGCTGGTTCATCACGACGACGCCGAGCGCGAGTACGACTATGGGCGGGCCGACGAGGAGCGCACCTTCGACGAGGTGCACCGCGTGGCCGTCGAGAAGAAGTGGACCGTCGTCAGCATGAGGCGCGACTGGCGCACGATCTACCCGCCGTACCCCGCGCCTTCGGCGGCGTCGCGCACGGACCCGAACAGTCCGTCGGGCAAGCTGGCCCAGCCCGCGCCGTAGGGCGCGCGCTGGAAGCACGGGCGCGCGCGTGGGCGGAGCTGGTCGAGCGACGCGCGCGTCGCACGTTGCAGGTATGGCCCATCCAGGCTTCTTCGATTCGATCGCGCGCGATCTGAGCGGGCCGGGAATCTTCGGGGGCAAATTCCAGATCCGCCTCTTCTTGCAGCCGATCGTCGCGATCGCGCTCGGGCTGCGCTCCGGAATCGCGGACGCGAAGGCGGGCCGGCGGCCCTTCATCAAGGAGCTCGTCCTGGCGGAGGAGCACGGCGCTCGGCGCAAGATGCTGAAGGAGGCCGTGCGTGACGCGCTGGTGCCGCTGATCATCGCGCTCCTGCTCGACGCGATCCTCCAGCACATGATCAACGGCCGCGTGCGCCCGCTCGCCGCCCTCGTCGTGGGCGGCTTGCTCGTGTTCCTGCCCTTCTTGATCATGCGCGCGCTCGCGAACCGCGCCTGGACGCACGGTCACGGGGCGAAGCACCGACCCGTCAGCCGGTAGCGGCCGCGCACTCGCGTCTGTTCGTCGCCAAAACGGCGAGCGCCGCGCACCTCGTCAGCTCGCCGCCGACGGTCCTACGACTGCGCCGAACGCCAGCGCTCCATGAACTCGGCGGAGGCGCGCACGCGGAACACCACGCCGTCCTCGGTGTAGCGCTCGCCGAGCACCTCGCAGGCCGCGAAGATCTCGCCGCGCAGCTGCTGCCGCGAGTAGGGGACGTGCAGGTCCTCTTCCACCATGTCCCGCGAGAAGAAGGCCACCAGGTGCTCGCGCAGGTGGGTGACGTCCTCGGGCCGCCGCGCCGACATGACGACGGCTTCCGGCCAGCGGTTCAGCAGCGCCTGCGTCGCGCGCGCCTCGGCCTGGACGTCGCCCACGCGGTCGATCTTGTTGAAGACGTGGAGGCGCGGCACGTAGCCCGCGCCGATCTCGGCCAGGACCTCGCTGGTCACCTCCAGCTGGCGCTCCCAGTTCGGATCCGACGCGTCGACGACCTGGACCAGCAGGCCCGCCTCCAGCGCCTCGTCGAGCGTGCTCTTGAACGAGGCCACCAGCCCGTGCGGCAGCTTGTCGATGAAGCCGACGGTGTCCGACAGCAGCACGCGCGGCTTCGAGGGCGGCACCAGCGGGCGCACCGTCGTGTCCAGCGTCGCGAACAGCTTGTCGGCGACGTACACCTCGCTGCCCGTGAGCGCGCGCATCAGCGTCGACTTCCCGGCGTTCGTGTAGCCGACCAGCGCGACGCGGTTCATCTCGCGGCGGCGCGCGCGCTGGGTGCGCTGCTCCTCGACCAGCCCCTCGATCTCGCGGGACAGCTCGGCGATGCGATCGCGGATCTTGCGGCGGTCCAGCTCCAGGCTCGACTCGCCGGCCCCCTTGCCGCCGATGCCGCCGCGCTGGCGATCCTTGCCTTTCCCTTGCTCGCGCAGCCGCGGCACCATGTACGCGAGGCGCACGATTTCGACCTGCGCCTTCGCGGCGCGCGAGCGCGCGTGGCGTCGGAAGATCTCCAGGATCACGGCCGTGCGGTCCATCACCTCGACGCCCGTCGCCTTCTCGAGGTTGCGCGCCTGCGAAGGCGTGATCTCGTGATCGACGAGCACGGCGTCTATTGCGCGCGGGCGCTCCTCGTCTTCATCCTCGTCGTCGGCAGGCGGCCCGCCCGCGAGCGCCTGCAGCTCGGCCAGCTTGCCGCTGCCGAGCACGGTGCCGGCCGCCAGCGCGTCGCGCTTCTGCGTGATCGTCTCCACGACCTCGACGCCCAGCGTGCGCCCCAGGCGGTGCAGCTCGGCGATCGAGGCGGCGAACGCCGCGTCGTCGACGCCGGGGAGTTGGACGGCGATGATGACGGCGCGCAGCGCCGAGGCGGCTTCGTCGGGACTTCGTTCAGGCATCGAGGGTCCGGCAGTATAGCCGGCGCCCGGGCTCAGGGCTGGACGGAGTACGAGCAGAGCTTGCCGTCGGCGCCGACGATGACGTGCCCGTCGGCCTCGATGGGCGCGGTCTGCTTCTGCACGTTCCCGCACGGCGAGCCGTCGAACAGCGCCTTGCCGCCCTTGTCGCCGTCCCACGCGTGGATCGCGCCGTTGTAAACGAACCAGACGATGGCGTTGTTCACGCCGTCGGTCGTCGTCGAGATCGGCGAGTGCCGGTCCTCGCCGCCCTGCACCGGCGCGCACCACGCCACCTTCGGCGTCGGCGGCTTCGTCGTCATGTCGACCGAGACCGATACCAGCTGATCGCCGCCGCCGCCGCCCGGGCACGCGGCGTCGACGCGCGCCTCCAGCGCGACATGCACGCCCGAGGCCGAAATGTACGCCGTGGGCGCTGCGTAGAAGACCTTGTACTCGCCGCCGGGGTTGGCGTTCGTCGCGACGACGAGATCGTGCAGCGGCGTGCTGCCGTCGGCGCCGCCCAGGTTCGCCGGGTCGAGGAAGAACAGATGCCCGGGCTTCGACGGCGCGACGACCAGCGGCGAGCACGCCGTGTTGCTGAACTGCATGACCAGGGGGCTCGACGATCCGAGATCGTTGTCCGTCTGGTCCCACTTCTGCCACGACGACGGGAAGAAGACGTCCTTCGCGGCGTGCGTGCTCGCGCCCATGCCGGTGATGCGGACCACCTCTTCGCTGTCCTTGTGCGTGCCGTCGCCGCCGTTCGACGTCGCCGCGTACAGCGAAGTCCCGTCCGACGCGAGGCCGCCGCCCTGCCACAGGCCCGAGCGATCACCGCTGGCCGACCAGCCGCCCACCTGGGTCGGGTTCGCCGTGTTGATCGCCACGACGAAGCCCTTGTACGGAGGGCCGTCGCCGTAGACGCCGCCGTACGGCACGTAGAGGATGCCGTTCACCAGCGTCAGCGCGCCGCGCTGGATCTCCTTGCCGGGATCGAAGTTGCCGAGCTTGTCGCCGTTGCCCGACATGACGTCGGCGGCGTTCACTGGCCAGCCAGCCACCTCGGCACCCTGGTTCGCCATCGAGAGCGCGTGCACCTCGTGGTGCAGGCCGCCCGTGTTCGAGTCGAAGGCCACGTAGATGACGCCCTTGCCGTCGATGACGGGCGTGCTCCTCACGCCGTTGCCCGACGCGCCGAGGTTCTTCATCCACAGCGTCGCGCCGCTGGTCTCGTCGATCGCGGTGACGTACGTGTTGCCGCCGCCGTGGCTCGCGACGACGAACGTACCCTTGCCCGGGGCGCTGCCGGCGACGAACAGCGGCGTGCCCTCGAGGTTGCCCATGAACTTCGCCGCCGCGTTGAACGTCGCGTCGGGGCCGAACTTGGCCGAGGCGACCGCGCTCACGGTCAGCGACGGGTGGATGAAATGCGCCGTGCGCTGGACGTTCTTGCCGCGCAGGAGCACGGACTCGCTGGTCTGCTGAGGCAGTAGCTTGCCGCACGCGCTGGTCGCGCCCGAGCCCGCGGCGCCCGTCGTGCCGGAAGCGCCGGCCGTGCCCGTCGTGCCGCCGTTGCCGGCCGCGCCGCTGGTGCCGGCTGCGCCGGCCGCCCCCGTGGTGCCGGCGCCGCCGTTGCCGGCGCTGCCCG
>DASZUD010000011.1:0-5096 GCA_035548155.1 Polyangia bacterium | reverse complement strand
GCCACAAGCACCTGCGCCGCCTCCTGGGGCATCTGCGCGTCTCGCAGCTGAACGAGGCCGCGCTCGACGACTACCGCACCGAGCGCGCGAAGGAACACGGCGCGCGAAAGGTGAAGGGCGAGCGCGTGCCGACCAGCCCCTCGACGCGCAACCGCGAGGTCGATCGGCTCTGCCGCGTGCTCAACTGGGCCGTCGAGCGCAAGCGGTGCCCGGCGAACCCGATCGCGAGGCACGCCGACGAGGCCGAGCCGCTGGGACGCAAGACGCACGTCACGGACGACGACTGCGACCACATGCGTGCGGCGGCGCTCCAGTACGGCAAAGAGCCGCGCATCGGGCTCACTCTGCGCGCGATGATCTCGACGAAGTACGACGCCATGCTGCGCCGCTCGGAGCTCTGCCCCTTGAAGTGGGCGCAGCTCGATTTCAAGGCCGGCGCCATCGTCATCGACGAGAGCGAGACGAAGGCCCGGCGCGTGGGCACGCGCATTACCATCCTGTCCGACCGTGCCGCCGCCGACATCAAGGCGATCCCGCGCATGGTCGGCAGCCCGTACGTGTTCCCGAGTCGAACCGGCAAGCCGTACCACCCGCGCACGTTCCTGCGCGCCTTCCAGGCGATCGCAGCGATGGCCGGCGTGAAGGCCGCCGATGGTGAACGCGTGGTCGGACACGACGCGCGCGCGGGCGGCATCACGCAGCAACTCGAGCTGCTCACGCCCCAGCGAGATCTGATGGACATGGTCGGATGGGCGACGGATCAGACCGCGCGCTACCACCGCAGCCGCGGCGCGCCCGCGGTCGCGCGCGCCAAGGCGCGCCTCGAAGCCTCGCGCCGCTGAATTACCGGACGCGTGTCCGGTATCCGCGCGGCACTTCGTCGCACGCTTAATGATCCTGAACATCGGTGCAACGCTGAACGTCAATTCACCTACACCCGCACACCGACAACTCCAAAACTGTGAGCTGCGGCCCTTCGGATGTTGAACCGAGCGCGGGCGTTCTGTTACAGAATGTCCACCACGCTCATGAACCTTTCGAGCCATCAGGCCTCTCCCGCAGCTCCCGCACATGGGCGTGGTAACTCGCGTGTGAAGCGCGGCGAGGGGGGCTTGACGGCTCGAACCTGCATCGGAGCCATCCATGTCGAAGAAACACGGCAGGGATGGGTTGACGCGCTCGGTTGAGCATCGGTCTACGGAACCGAGGGTCGGGAGTTCGAATCTCTCTGGCCGCGCAGGAAACGCCGAAAATGACGCGAGACACTCCGCCCGACGGCGACACCATGACTGTCGCCTGGGCTGAGAGGCTGTCGGCGGACGTTCCGGCCTTCGACGAGGCCGCCGCGCAGCGCGCCCGCTCGCATCAGGAGCAGCTCACGAAGCCGCCGGGCAGCCTCGGGCGGCTCGAGGAGCTGGCGGTGTTCTACGCGGGCGCCAGGGGGCAGTTCCCTGTCGGCCCCCCGCAGCGCGCTCGGCTCTGCGTTTTCGCCGCCGACCACGGCGTCACGGTCGAGGGCGTCAGCCCGTACCCGTCGTCGGTGACCGCGGCGATGGTCGCGAACTTCGTCG
This sequence comes from Polyangia bacterium, assembly GCA_035548155.1. Lineage (GTDB taxonomy): Bacteria > Myxococcota_A > Polyangia > Fen-1088 > Fen-1088 > DASZFV01. Next base: position 3,525 of record DASZUD010000011.1, on the reverse strand, counting down.
CGGGCGGGGCCGCCGTCAGCGTGCTCGCGCGCGCGAACGACGTCGAGCTGCGCGTCGTCGACGTGGGCGTCGCCTCGCCGACGAAACCGGCTGGAACCGCGACGCTCGTCGTGGCGCCCGTGCGCGCCGGGACGGCGAACCTGCGGCGCGAGGCGGCGATGACGCGCGAGGAAGCGGCGCGCGCGCTGGCCGTCGGGCACGCGCAGGCGGTCGCCGCCGTGGACGAGGGCATCGAGATCCTCGGCGCCGGCGAGATGGGCATCGGCAACACCACGGCCGCGGCAGCCGTCGTCTGCGCGCTCACGGGGCAGGATCCCGAGCTGGTGGTCGGCCGCGGCACTGGAGTCGACGCCGCGGGCCTCGCGCGCAAGATCTCCGTCGTGCGCGAGGCGCTGGCGCTGCACCGGCTCGATCGCGCCGACACGCTCGGCGTGCTCGCGGCGGTGGGCGGTCTCGAGATCGCCGCGATGGCCGGGTTCATGATCGGCGCGGCCCAACGGCGCGTGCCCGTGGTCGTCGACGGCTTCATCAGCGGCACGGCCGCGCTGGTCGCGACGCGCCTCGCCCCCAGCGTGCGCGCCTTCCTGTGCTTCTCGCACCTCTCGGCCGAGCGCGGCGCACGCATCGTGTGCGAGCCCTTGGATGCGCGGCCGCTCCTCGATCTCGGGCTGCGGCTCGGCGAGGGCACCGGCGCCGCGCTGGCCATCGGGCTCGTGCGCGCCGCCGTGCGGCTGCAGAGCGAGATGGCCACGTTCGCGAGCGCGGGCGTCGCGAACCGCGTTTAGTCACGAAGCGCGACCAAACGGACCGGGCGCGACGCCTCTCCGGCGCCGCGCCCCGGGAGCTCGTTACTTCTTGCAGACGTCGGTGCCGAGGAGCTGGAAGCCCTTGCCCGAGTCCGCCTCCACCGTGTGCTCGACCTCTTTGTCGCCCTTCTTCGCCATCGTCTCGCGGAGCTTCATCTTCATCCCCGCCAGGTGGCCCTCGCCCACGAAGACCTGCTTGTCGGGCGACGAGCTCTGCGCCGTCTCGAGGGCGTAGCCGCCGATGGCGTCGTAGGTCACGTTGACCGGAGCCTTGGCGGCGGCGTCGTAGCCGAGCATGAACACGCCCGCCATGCCCGGGACGGTCTTGGTCTTCTTCACCTTGTACTCGCCGCGGTACCAGAAGCCCTCGAGGTCCTTCTTGATCTTCACCTCGGTCTTGACCTTCGTCTCCGGGGTGCCCGGCCCCATCGCGTTCGCCGGGAACGTCGTGTCGCACTTCCAGTTGCCCTCCCAGCTCTTGAAGAGCGCGTCCAGCTCGGGAGCGGGCTTGGGCGGCGTGGCGGCGGCGGCCGGAGCGGCCGTGGGGGCGCCGGCAGCGGCGGGCGCCTTGCCGGCGGCCGGCGCAGTTTCCTTCGTCGCGACGGCGGGGGCAGGGGCCTTGGCGGCGGCCGTGGGGGCGGCAGCGGCCGGAGCCTTCGCCGGGGCAGCCGCGGGTGCGGCAGCCGCCACCGGAGCCTTCGCCGGGGCGCCGGCGGGCGCAGCCGCCGGAGCTTTGTCAGCGGCGTTCGCCGACAGCGCGACGAGGGAACCCGAGAATAACATTCCGGAAATTGCGAGCTTAGAGAGCTTGGTCATGGCATTCCTCCTTGGCGCGCACCATACAAACGGACGATTTTTTTGCGAGGGGAAAAGAAACAATTCCCCTACGACCGTTGACAATCGTTGACCGCGCCGCCGGCGCCCGCCCCTGGGAGCGGGGCGCCGTGCTCAGAAGAGATCGCGCCAGCGGCAGAGCCTCACGCCACGGCGCTCGAAGGCGCGGCGCACCTTGTTCGACGTGAGCGCGACCAGCTCGTGCGCGCGCAGGTGCGGGGCCTCGCCGGGCTCGGACTCGACGTCGTCCTCTTCCCCCGGGTGGCAGATGAGCTCGTGGACGCCCGGGCCCATGCGCCCGAGGATCTCGAGGATGCGGACCTCGTCGAGCCGCCCCGCTTCGACGAAGCCCCAGCTCTGCGGCCCGTGGCGGAGGGCGCCCATCTGGCGGCGCGTGAGCCACGCGAGACCCGTGAGCAGCCCCGCCTCGACCCCGCGCGTGGGCTCGGTGAGCCACGCGAGCGTGGGGCGCTCGACGGCGCTGCGGATACCGGCGATGCCGTGCTTGCGCGCGACGGCCTCCATCGCGTGGCCCACGGCCGGGACGAAGCCGAGGTGCCGGTGCGTGTTCAGGTGATCGACCTTCACGCCCGCGTCGCGCAGCCGGCATACCTGCGCGTCGAACTCGCGCTCGATCTCGGAGATCGAGATCCGACCGCGCGCCCACGCCTTGAAGAACTGACTCGCGTGCGAGGGGAAGCCGCCGTCGGCGTCGGTCAGCGAGGGCAGGCTCGCCGACGGCCCGACGGGGCGGCCGCCCACCAGCGTGAGGTGCACGCCGACGCCCAGATCGGGCGCGTCGCGCAAGAGCGCGCACGCCCCGGCCACGTCCTCGCAGTTGCCGAGCACGGAGGTGCTGGTGACGACGCCTTCTCGGTGCGCGCGCAAGATGCCGCGGGAGACGCCGGGCGAGAGGCCGAAGTCGTCGGCGTTGACGACGAGCTGGATCTGGGGAGCGGTCACGGGGGCTCGGATGGAGGAGGGGAGTGGGCGCTCGCGTCCTGTCGTCGGTGTCGCAGGACGTGGTCGAACGTGATGAAACCAGGTGTTTCTCGACGGGTTTTACCACCTTACGCGAATTGACCACCTACAGCGATGGTGATATCTCAGAGCGCCATGGGAAAGCGCATCTTGATCGCCGACGACAGCGTGACGATCCAGAAGGCTTTCACGATGACGCTGGCCGGAGAGGACGTCTCGCTCACGGCGGCGCGCTCGGCGGACGAGGGCCTGACGCTCGCGCGCCAGACGCGTCCGGATCTCGTGATCGCCGACGCGTCGATGCCGGGGCGCTCGGGCTACGAGCTCTGCGCGGCTCTGAAGGCCGACGCCGCGCTGCGGACCATCCCCGTCTACATCCTCTCGTCGGCGCAGCAGCCGTACGACGAGGCGAAGGGGCAGCAGGTCGGCGCCGACGGCAATTTCGTCAAGCCGTGGGACACCGGTCAGATGATCGAGAAGGTCAAGGACGCGGCGTCGCGTCCGGCGGGTGCCGCGCGGCCCGCCGCGGCCGCTGCGCCGCCGGCCGTGCCTCGCCCCACGAGCCCGATTCCCGCCGCCGCGCTCGACTCCGACTACGAGATCGACGTCGAGCCATCGGGCCCCGCGCCCGCGCCTGCTCCGGCGGCGCGGACGACGGCTTCGTCGATGCCGACGGCGCCGGCGATGCCTGCCGCACCGGCGGCTCCGCCCGCCGCCGCGCCGCCCCTCGCGCGTCCGGTCGCTCCGGCGGCGCCCGCTGGTGGGCTGCGCCCGTCACTGATTCCAGGCGTGCGCCCCGGCGCGATGCCGCCCGTGCGTCCCGGGACGTCACCTTCGCGCACGCTCGGCAATGCGGCGCCGATGGCTCCCTCGGTTCCGCCTCGTCCGGCGGCCAGCGCGCCTC
>DASZUD010000010.1:0-7840 GCA_035548155.1 Polyangia bacterium | reverse complement strand
TCACCCGCCGCGCGCGCCGTGCGCGTCGCGCTGGTCACGGCCTCGGACAGCCGCACGGCCGCCGACGACGAGGGCGGCCGCGTGCTGCGCGCGCTCGCCGAGGAGGCCGGCTTCGCCGTCGTGGGCGCGGCGCTGCTGCGCGAGGAGCCCGAGGCGCTGCGCACGCACGTCGAGGGGCTGGTGGCGGCGGGCACCGTGGACGCCGTGCTGGTGACGGGCGGCACGGGGCTCGGCCCGCGCGACCGCACGCCCGAGGCCGTGGCGCCGCTGTTCGAGCGACGGCTCGAAGGATTCGGCGAGCTCTTTCGCGCGCTCTCGTTCGCGGAGATCGGCCCGGCGGCCATGCTCTCGCGCGCCGACGCCGGCCTCGTCGGAGGCGCGCTGGTGTTCCTGCTGCCCGGCTCGCCGGCGGCCGTACGCCTCGCGATGGAGCGCCTCATCGTTCCGGAGCTCGCGCACGCGATCGGCCAGATGCGCCGGCCCATCGGCGTCGCGGCCGGCGGTGGTCACCACGGAGGCGGGCACCATGGCCATCGCCACGGCTGAGCCGCCGGGCGGCGACGCTGCAGCCGGCGCGGCCGGACCGCTCGTCGATCCGAGCCGGCGCGTGATCGATTACCTGCGCATCTCGGTGACCGATCGCTGCAACTATCGCTGCGCCTACTGCATGCCCGAGGATGGCGGCGTCGGCGCGGCTCACGTGGCGCGCGCCGATGTGCTGTCGTTCGAGGAGATCGCGGCGATCGCGCGCGCGTTCGTCGCGCTCGGCGTGCGGCGCTTGCGCCTCACGGGTGGCGAGCCCACGGTGCGCCGCGATCTGCCGGCGCTCGCGCGGATGCTGCGCGCGCTCCCGGGCGTCGAGGACCTGGCGCTCTCGACGAACGGTCACCTGCTGGACGAATTGGCGGCGCCGCTGCGCGCCGCAGGCGTCGATCGCCTCAACGTCAGCCTCGACACGCTGGACGCCGAGCGCTTTCGCCGCGTCACGGGCCGCGGCGATCTCTCGCGCGTGCTCGCGGGGCTGGAGGCGGCGCGCGCCGCGGGCTTCTCGCCCATCAAGATCAACGTCGTCGCCCTGAGGGGCTTCAACGACGACGAGCTCGCCGCGCTGTGCGCGTTCGCGTGGGAGCGCGGGTTCGTGCCGCGCTTCATCGAGCAGATGCCCATGGCGGAGGGGCGCATGTACGTCGAGGGCGCGCTGCTCTCGGCGGCGGCCATTCGCGACGCGCTCGCGGCGGCGCACCCTGGCGCGCGCGTCGTCCCCGACGAGGCCGGCGGCCCGGGCGCCGGCCCCGCGCGCTACCATCGCGTCGTCACCGACGGGGGGCCCGTCGGCCGCTTCGGGATCATCTCGCCGATGACGGAGCACTTCTGTGACACGTGCAACCGCGCGCGCCTCTCGGCGTCGGGCGCGCTCCACGCCTGCCTCGCCCACGACGACGCCGTCGACCTGCGCGGGCCCTTGCGCGCAGGCGGCGAGGGCGCCGTCGTCCAGGCGATCCGCGCCGCGATCTCGCGCAAACGTGACGGTCACGAGTTCCAGCTCGTCGGCATCGGCGGCCCGCGCAAGTCGATGGTTCAAATCGGCGGCTAGGGGTCGCGTGATACAACTGCGCGCATGATCGAGACCTCCAAGTTGCGCCAGAAGATCGCCGGATTGCGCGGCCGCTTCGAGGAGCAGCTCGCGGCATTCGTCGAGATCCCGACGGTGAGCATGGATCCCGCGCGCCGCCCGGAGATGGACGCGTGCGCCGCGCTGGCCAGCGAGGCGCTGCGATCGATCGGCGCGCGCGTCGACGTCATCGACACGGGCGGCTTCCCGCTGATCGTCGGGCGGATCGAGCGCGATCCGTCTTTCCCCACGGTCACGATCTACAACCACCTCGACGTGCAGCCCGCCGACGGGCCCGAGTGGCGCTCGGCGCCGTTCAAGCTCACGCGCGACGACTCGGGCAAGGTGCTGCGCTGGTTCGGGCGCGGCACGACCGACGACAAGGGCCCGGCCCTCACCGCGCTCTACGGCGCGCAGCTCGCGCTGGAAGAGGACGCGGGCGTCAACGTGCAGTTCCTCTGGGAGCTCGAGGAGGAGATCGGCAGCCCCAACTTCGAGCGCGGCCTGGCCGCCGCGATCGCGGGCGGCGGCGGTCGCGCGCCCTTCCGCACGGACTCGGTCGTGGTGTCCGATACGATCTGGATCGCCGCGGGACGCCCCGCGATCGCCTACGGCCTGCGCGGCCTCATGGGCTTCACGGTGTCGCTGAAGACGGGCGCGAAGGACGTGCACTCGGGGACCACGGGCGGCGCCGCGCGCAACCCTGTCGCCGAGCTGGCGGACGTCGTCGCGTCGTGCGTCGACGCGCGCACGGGCAAGGTGAAGATCCCCGGCTTCTACGACGACGTGCGCAAGCTCAGCGCCGCCGAGAAGAAGGCGTTCGCGCGCGCGGGCTTCTCACGCAAGACGTTCAAGGCGGCGCACGAGCTCTCGAGCCTCCGCCCGCACGCCGACGATCTCGCGGCGATGGAGTCGATCATGGCGAGGCCCACCTTCGAGGTGCACGGCATCGTGGGCGGCTACGCGGGCCCGGGCATCAAGACGATCGTCCCGCACCGCGCCGAGGCGAAGCTCTCGACGCGTCTGGTCCCCGATCAGCGGCCCGCGAAGATCTTCGAGCTGGTGAAGCGCTACATCAAGAAGCAGCTCCCCGACGCGGAGATCACGCGCGAGGGCTCGCTCGAGCCGTACCTCGCGCCCATCGACGTGCCCGAGAACGCGATGGCCGCCGAGGCGATGCGCGAGACGTTCGGCCGCGACCCGGCGTTCACGCGCGAGGGCGGCTCGATCGGCGCCGTCCTCACGATGCGCCGGTTGCTGGGCGCCCCCGTTACGTTCATGGGCCTGTCGCTGCCCGAGCACGGCTACCACGCCGTCAACGAAAACTACGACTGGGGCCAGGCCGCCGGCGGGATGGAGATGTTCCGCCGTTATTTCCATAAGATAGCGGCCGCCGGCGGCGCGCCCGGCAAGCCCGTAGCGAGGGCCGGGAATAAGGCCCGCGAGCGCCGCGGTTGACCGCGGCACCTGCCCAGCTAGGATCCCTGCCATGAGCGACGCCCCCGCCACGTCCGCGCAGCCGTCTCCGCCGCCCGTGAGCCGGGGTGCCGCCTGGAAGATCGTCCTGTCCGTGGTCGTCATCACCGGCGCCGTCGGCTACATGCTGAAGGCGTCCGTGAAGGAAGGCGCCGAGTTCTACAAGCACGTCGACGAGGTCATGGCGAACACCTCCGACTGGCGCGGCAAGCGCCTGCAGGTGCACGGCAACGTCGTCGACGGTTCGATCGAGCAGCAGAAGGGCACGCTCACGTACCGCTTCCTCATCGAGAGCCGCCCGCCGCGCCCGCACGCGGTGATCTCCGCCAGCTACACGGGTCTCGTCCCCGACACGTTCAAGTCGGGTGCCGAGGTCGTCGCCAAGGGCACGCTCGGCCCCGACGACAAGCTCTCCGTGGTCCCCGACGGCATCATGGCCAAGTGCCCCTCGAAGTACGACGCCAGCAAGGTCACGGCGAAGGTCTCCGACCCCGGCGTCGCGGCCAAGTAGGCCAACCCCGAGCCCGGGGGCGCGGGACCTTCTCGGGGTCCGGAACCTAGTTGTAGCGAAGGCCGTCGACGGCGCGCATGCGGCTGGCGCGCAGCGCGGGGTAGAGCGTCGAGAGGAAGCAGATGCCGAGCGTCGCCGCGGCGACGGCCACGACCTCGGTCGGCGAGATGCGCACGGGCAGCTGCCCGATCAGATAGACCTTCGGGTCCAGCGGATAGCCGTAGAGCCGCGCGAGGAAGCACACGAGCAGGCCGTACAGGATCCCCATGGTCGTGCCGATCGCGCCCACGGTGGTGCCGCCCACCAAGAAGATCCGCGCCACCATCGACGAGCGCGCGCCCATCGACTTGAGGATCGCGATCTCCCGCACCTTCGACAGGACGATCATCGTGAGCGACGCGATGATGTTGAACGCCGCGACGACGATGATGAGCACGAGCAGCAGCGAGATGATCACCTTCTGCATCGTGAGCGCCATGAAGAGGTTGTGGTTCAGCTCTTTCCAGTCGATCACGCGGTAGGGCGCGTCCAGGCGGCGTTGCACCTCCCGCGTCATCGACAGCGCCATCATCGGATCCTTGAAGCGCAGCTCGACGCCGAACACCGAGCCGCGCGCGTTCGCGATCTTGCGCGCGTCGTGCAAGCTCACGTAGGCGAGGCGCGTGTCGTACTCGTTGAAGCCCATGCGGAAGAGCCCCACGACCTTGAAAAGGAACGAAGGCGGCGTGCTGGTCCCCGTCGAGCTGAACGGCACCATGATCGACACGCAGCCGCCCGTCTTGACGTGCAGCTTGTGCGCGAGCTCGGCGCCCAAGATGATGCGCCCCACGTCGGTGGTCTCCTTGCGCGGCGTGCCCTCGGGCAACGGGCAGCTCGCAGGCGCGGCGAGATCTTCGACGCGCCCCTCGACGAGAGAGCGCCGCAGATCGTCGGCGCCCTCGACGAGGTCGATGCCCTTGAGGTTCGCGCCCACGCGACCCACCATGACCTCGCCCGCCGAGAACAGGAACTTCGCCATGCGCTCGACGCCGGGCATGCCCTTCAGCTTCTCGGCGATGCGGTCGGCCTCGGGCGAGTCGATGTCGACGTCGCCGTAGGGGATCACGATGAGGTGCGCGTTGAGCGCGAGCACCTTGTCCTGGAACTCCCGCTCGAAGCCGCTCGTCACGGCCAGCACGACGACCAGCGACGCGACGCCCAGCGAGACGCCCATCGTCGACACCGTGGTGAACACCGAGAACAAGCGCAGCAAGACGGCGACGACGACCGCGAGGGCCCCGATGAGGACGCAGATCACCCCCACCGTCTCGAGCGCCCGCGAGTGCCCGCGCGAGCTCAGGAAGACGGCGAACCCCAGCGCGACGGCGCCCAGCGCCACGACCAGCGCCACCCCCGTGCCTTTCGGCCGCCGGGCGCGGTGCAGGTAGCGCAAGCCGACGAGGCGCTCGAGGCCCAGCGTGAACAGCTCGCCGAGGCCCAGGATCAGCAGCAGCGCGAGCGCGCAGGCCCCAAAGGCCTCGCGCTGGGCGGGGCGGAGGAAGGCCGCGATACCCGCGAGCGAGGCTGAAAGGAGGAGGACGAAGCGCACGAGGCGGCGCATGGGACGCGGGAGGCTAGCACGTCGCGCGCTCGCGATCGCCCGCGGCGAGGCCGGTGACGTCGCTCGCGCCTTCGCCTCACCGCTTCCTTGACACCCTTCGACGCGGGACCTTACCGTACTCGCCGATGGCCTCCTCCCGGACGCGGCTGGCGCGACATCTCCGCCCGCTGCTGGCCGCCTTCGTCGCGAGCGTCGTGCTCGCGTCGGGCGGCGTCGCGCGCGCCGGTGGGAACGATCTCCAGCTCCTCAACCTGTGTCCGTTCGCCGCGTCGGCCGGCCCGGGCGGCGCGCAGGAGTGCTCGTGGATCCATCGGCAGCCGAGCGGGCTCATTCCGGGCGTCGTCGAGCCGACCGTCGAGGGCAAGGCGGCGTTTCGCAGCCTGATGTCCGAGCTGGGCGTCGTGATCGCGCCGCGGCTCCAGACGCCGGCCGACACGCTCGGCTACGCGGGCTTCCAGTTCTCGGCGGAGCTCGGCGTGACGAAGATCAACGCCGACCGCGACTACTGGAACGGCGTCTCGGGCGTCGATCCGACGAACCCGTCGGCGTGGCGACCCTCTTCGTACCTGACGACGTTGGGCGGTTTCGTCCGCAAGGGCCTGTGGTTCCCGCTGCCGGCCTTCGAGTTCGGAGCCGGCGCGCTCAGCCTCCTCGGATCGAGCATGTATGCCGTTCAGGGCTACGCCAAGCTGGCGCTGCAGGAGGGCTTTCACGGCTGGTGGCTGCCGTCGCTCGCGGTGCGCGGATCGTCGTCTCAGCTGCTCGGCACGAACCAGGTGGACCTCACCGTCTGGGGGGTCGACGTCCTCATCTCGAAGGCATTCGGGATCGCCGGGACCACGCGCCTCGAGCCGTACGTCGGCTGGAACGCCCTCTTCATCGACGCGGCCAGCGGTCCGCTCGACGCGACGCCGGCGTGCGACGCGTTCGCTGCGCAGCTGAGCTCGGCCTCACAGCCGGTCGGGAGTCAGTGCGCGCCCGCGCAGCTCCAGCCGGGCAACAATACGAACGACACGAACGCCTATTTCAGCTTCCCGTCGCAGTCGATCATCACTCGTTACCGCTGGTCGGGCGGCTTCAAGTTGAAGATGTCCGTCATGTTCCTGGTCGCGGAGTACGACTACATCCAGGCCGGTAAGACCCGGGATTCGACGTCGGGCGCCAAGGATCAGAGCGGAAGCCAGCAGAGCTTCTCGTTCTCGGCTGGTTTCGATTTTTAGACGGGGGGCGGGAGCCCCCCGTCAGATCGACAGGATGACCGGTGGCCTGCCGGCGAGGAGCCCAGCTCCCGAAAGGGCTAGGCCGCGGCGCCGCCGGCGCCGCCGGTGCCGGCGACCGGGGGCGCTCCGCCTGCGACGGGGGCAGAGGGCGCTGCGGCGGGCATGCCGCCCTGGATGATCTTCCGGAGCCCTGCCACGGACAGGCGCGGCGTCTTCTTCTCTTCCTCGAAGATGATCTGAGCGAGCGTCGCCGTCGTCAGGTCGGCCCTCGTCGTGTTGTCGACGACGCGAACGTCATCTCCTGCGCGCACCATCGCCGCGATGTGGTCGAGCGTCACGTAGCGGCTGTCGCGCGTATCGTAGAGCTTCCGGTTCGCGTACCTCTTGATCGTGCGTGCTGTGGTCATTGGCTTAGGGTGTCATAGTCAATTGGACGCGTCAATAGTGTAATCTAACGAACCAAATGCTTTGGAGAGTAGTCGGGAAATCACCAATGTTTCCGTAACGTTGAACACCCTATCAACAGGTGCGTGAGAGCGCGCTCGACGCACCCGCACGCGCCCGACGCGGGCAAGCGCGCGTCACGCGAACGAGCGCGGGCAGCGGACCACTCGGGATGCTCTCGACGAGCGCGTGCGTGGGCACGCCTCACGGCCGACGTGCTTCACCGACGGAGATCACGCGCTCACCGTCGAGACGGACGAGGTCGGAAGAATCGATCGCGCGATCGCGGAGGCGATCGAAGCGCGAGCTACTTCTTCTCGGACTCGTCGTGCTCGCTCTTCTCTTTGGGAGAGACGTCGAGCTCGTTCTGCTGGTTGACCGCTCGCTTGAAGTTCTTGATCGCCTTGCCAAGCCCGTCGCCGAGCTGGGGCAACTTCGTCGATCCGAACACGACGACGACGATGATGAGGATGATGACGAGTTCGCCGAAGCCGAGTCCGAAGGGCATGCGGTGCTCCTTGACCTGGCCCTTTCTATAGCACCCCGGACGCCACAAGCAAACGCAGGAAACAAGGAATTTTGGCGTGAACCCTTCTATCCGTTACGATCGGTTCTTGCGTTCGTTCCCCAGGGTCTCTTTTCAGCGCGCCGCCGCTGCCGCCGTGCTTTGGGTTGGCGGCGCGCTCGCGGGCGTTGCGGGGGCCGCCACGCCGCCGGCGCCCGCGGGGCCGGCTGGGCGCAGGCCGCCCGCGGTGAAGGGACCGACGCTGCCCGTCGAGGAGAGCTTGTCCGAGCGGCGGGCCGTGCGCGGTTCGCCCGTCGACGACGCGAGCGCTGCGCCCGAGAGCCCGGAGCTGCGCGAGGTGCGTCGCTTCGAAGAGCAAGCGTTCCCGCGCAGCGGGTTCGTCGTGCCGGCGCCCTCGCAAAGTGGCGATGGCGTCGCGCCGCGGCCCGGGCCCTGGGGGGGCCGCGGCGAC
>DASZUD010000009.1:0-3006 GCA_035548155.1 Polyangia bacterium | reverse complement strand
CCGGCGGCGCCGGTCGTGCCCCCCGCGCCGGTCGTGCCCCCTGCGCCCGTGGTTCCACCCGCGCCCCCAGCGCCCGTCGCCACCACGCCGGCGCACGCCTCCGGCCCAGGGCCGGGCGCCGTGAAGGACGAGCCGTCGATGCACGTGGGGCCGCCGGTGCCCGAAGGCAGATCGACGGCGATGGTCGCCTGGGTCGCGCTCGCGGCCTTCACGGTGATCGTCAGGCCACCCGCCGGATCGGAGAAGCTCTTGCCCACACCGAGCGCGGCGTCCGCGAACCCCGAGCGGCCGGTCGTCGTCGGCGTCATGTCGAGTAGGAACGTGTGCAGCCCGCGCTGCGTCCGCTCGCGCGCGTCGCCGCCCACGTGCACCAGCACCTGGGGCGCCAGCACCGACCGGTTGCCGAGCATGCCGTCGAAGTCCTGCGGCGTGCGCAGCTCGACGTAGTAGTGGGAGAACGTCTCGACGGTCGCGCCGCCGCCTCCCGCCGCGGGGCGGTTGAACGTGCGCACCTTGGGCGAGACGATCTTGAGGAACTGGACGCCGTCGCAGGCCTGTTCGAGCGGCAGCAACGTGAACGTCCCGCTCGACTGAACGGTCACGCCGTTGCAGCCGCCGAACCAGCCCTGGTAGTCCTTTTGCCACGCGTTCATGTGGCGGCAGCCGCTGCCCATCGGATCGAACGGATCGCCGTACTCGCTGGCCGTGCACCCGTTGGGGTCGTCGGCGAACGTCGCGTTGGGGCACGCGATCGACGACGAGTGCTGCATGCCGAAGTTGTGCCCGGGCTCTTGTACGAGCACGACACAGCCCGTGGAGGCGTTGTACCAAGTGTCGCGCGACGGGCGATCGGGAGTGCCCACCGACGCGAGGCCCGTCCACGAGCACGCCGACTGGCGGCTGCCGAAGTACCAGAGATAGTGCTGGAACGTCCCCGGGATCATGGCGCGCAGATCCGTGGCCAGCGGCCCCGTACCGCAACCGCTCGCGAACGTGTACTTGATCGGACCGAACACCTGCGCCGTCACGTCCTGCGTGCCGTACGAGTCGGCGAGGTAATAGTTGCGCAGCGAGTCCGCGCCCGTGATGAGCCGGCCCATGACGTCGGTGACCGTCGTGTTGACGCCCATGCCCATGTCGACGAGGACGAACGCGAACGAGCGCGGCGGGTACGGAGGCGCCGTGCGCAGCGGCGCGGTCACCGAGCCCACGTCGGGCACGAGCGCTTCCGCGCGCTCGACGCGCAGTCCTTCGGGCGTCTGCCGCCCCCACACGCGGATCGGCGTCTCGGGCTCGAGGGCAGGAGGCGCGTCGAACAGCAGCGGCCGCTCCGCGCCACTGCCGTCGCGAAGCGCGTAACGCGTCTCACTGCCGAGCTCGAGATCATCGGACACGTACTCGACGAGGACGCCCCGAAGCGAGCCGTCTCCGTTCTGCGCGGCGGCCGCGCCGAGCGGGTCGTCGTCGGGCGCACCACAACCAACCACGCCCGCAAGCGCGGCGAACGCTATCGCGGAACCGAGACGAACCCAGAAGGTCCGGTGCTGGGGGGCCGAGCGGCGCATGACACCTCCGCGGGTAGATCTGTTAATTGCCAAGATGCACCGAAACCACCAAAAGGATCACGCCCACCTGCATTTTGCCGACGCGCGTCGCCCTCATTTATGACCGCAGCGAGCCGCCCTGGTTTTGCTTCGCGCGGAATTCCGCGCAGGGATCAGGCGCAGATCTGGTCGCAGACGTCGTCGGCGACTGGGGTCGCGGTGTCGCCAAGGCACGCGTCGGCCTCGGCCAGGCAGCGACCGTTCGCGAGGCATTGCTCGCTGCAGGCGCAGTTGAGATCGTTCGCGGCGCACGCGTCAGCCGTGCACGCCCGTAGCGCTTCGAAGGCCGATTGCGCGGCTGACGAGCCCTTCGCGGCGCACGTCGCGACGCACGCCTCGTCGGCGCACGGCGCGTTGAACACGCACAGGCGGATCTGCTGGCAGGTCAGCGGAGCGGCCGCGTCCGCCGCCGGCTTGGCCTCGCTGTTCGCGCACGCGCCGAGCGCGAGCACGAACGCCGCGCGCAGCAGCGCCTGCGCGCCGCCGACGCTGCTCATCCGCGGCTCCAGTGGTTCGTGCCCGAGCGCGCGTTCTTGATCACCTCGACGAGCTCCGCGCGGTGCTGCAGGTTGCCGACGAAGTCGATGTCCGACGCGTTGACGATCAGCAGCGGCCCCTCGTCGTAGCTGAAGAAGAACTCGGCGTACGCGCGCGCCACCTCCTCGACGTATTCGGCGCGGATGGGCTTCTCCTCCGGGCGACCGCGGCGGCGGATGCGTTCGAGCAGCACGTCGGTGCGCGCTTGCAGGTACACCACCAGATCCGGCGTCACGGTGCGCGGCTTCAGCATCTGGTAGATGCGGTCGTAGAGCGCCATCTCGTCGTGCGACAGGTTCAACGAAGCGAACAGGCGGTCCTTCGCGAAGAGGTAGTCCGAGACGACGCCGCCGCGCGAGAAGAGATCGCCCTGCGCCAGCTCCCCCTGGTGGGCGTAGCGCTGCAGCAGGAAGAACAGCTGCGCCGACATGGCGTGGCGGTTGCGGTCCTTATAGAAGGCGCCCAGAAAAGGGTTCTCTTCGGGGCTCTCGCGGATGATGCGCGCCTGCAGCTCGGCGCCCAGGATCTCGGCCAGGCTGGACTTGCCTGCGCCGATGGGTCCCTCGACGGCGATGTATCGCGGCTTCACCACCGATCGAGCTATACCCCGCCCGCGTCCGCGGGCGCAATCAAGAGCTCGAGGCGCGCCCGGCTCGGGCGGGCGCGGCGCGGGCTGGGCACGCGCAGCGCGGCCTTCACCGCAGCCTCTGCGCAGCGCGCGAACGAGGCGTCGATCGCCGCCGGCGCCTTGACGGCGGCCGCGGCGACGGCGCCGCGCTCGTCGAACGCGAGCTCGATCGCGAGGCGCACGCCCTCGCGCGGCGCGAGCGCGCCCGTGCTCACCGCGTCGGCGAGGCAGGCGTCG
>DASZUD010000008.1:0-14585 GCA_035548155.1 Polyangia bacterium | reverse complement strand
ACCTTCGACAGCACGCCCTTCGCCTCCGGCACGGGCGCTGCGAACCTGAGCACGGTCTCGTTCGCGACCCGCTCGCTGCGCGCGGTCCGCGTCCAGATCAAGACCCCGAACGCCAACAAGAACTACTGGTCGATCGGCGAGTTCCAGCCGACCTGCTTCTAACCGACCAGCGTACCTGACCCAAACGGGGCGTCCTTCGGGGCGCCCCGTTTTTTTTTTGCGCGCGCCTCAACCGCTGCGTCGCAAGGGCGGCCTCAGCCGCCGCGGCGCAAGTAGATCGCGCGGCGGTAGAGCTGCTCGTACAGGCGCGCGGCGCGTTCCCACGAGAAGTCCTGGCGCATGGCGCGATCTCGCATCGTATCGATGTGGTGCGGGCGGTCGAACCACGTAGAGACCGCCCAGCCGATCGTGTTGGCGAGGGACTCGGGGTGCAGATCGCTGAAGACGAACCCCGTGCCGTCGCCCGTGCCCTCGTCGTAGTTCGCGACCGTGTCGACGAGACCGCCGGTGGCGCGCACGATGGGCAGCGTGCCATAGCGCAGGCTGTACATCTGGTTCAGGCCGCACGGCTCGAAGCGCGAGGGCATGAGGAAGAAGTCGGCTCCTGCCTCGATGCGGTGGGCGCGTCCGTTGTCGAAGCGCAGCCAGGCGCGGAAGCGATCGCCGCGGTGCGCGTCGACCCACGAGAAGAAGCGCTGTGCGTCCTCGTCTCCCGTGCCGAGGAGCACGATCTGCACGTCCCAGCTCAGCACGCGATCCAGCGCGTGCGCCAGGACGTCGAAGCCCTTCTGCGACGTGAGCCGGCCGATGACCCCGAAGACCGGGACGTCGGGGCGCACGGCGAAGCCGGCCTCCTTCTGAAGCGCCGCCTTGCAGGCCGCCTTGCCGCGTCGATCCTGCACGTCGAACGCCGTCGGCAAATGCCGATCCGCCGCTGGGTTCCACTCGTCGACGTCGATGCCGTTCAGGATGCCCGCGAGCTCGTCGCGGCGCCGCGCGAGGATGCCGTCCAGCCCGCAGCCGTACTCGCCCGTCTGGATCTCGCGCGCGTAGGTCGGGCTCACGGTCGACAGCAGCGTCGAGTGGTTCAGCGCGGCCTTCGTGAGGTTCATCGCGCCGAAGTGCTCGAACTCGCCGGGGTTGTAGTGCTCGCGCCCGAGCCCCGTGATGAACATCCCGTTGCCGTCGAACACCCCCTGATAGGCGAGGTTGTGGATCGAGTACACGGTGGCCGACCCGTGCAGCGGCTGCGCCCACTCGACGGTGTTGACGTAAACGGGCACGAGCGCCGTCTGCCAGTCGTTGCAGTGAATGACGTCGGGGATGAAGCCAAGCGCCTTGCAGATCTCCAGCGAGCCGCGCGAGAGGAACGTGAATCGCTCGAGGTTGTCGCCGTAACCGTCGGACGGAGGCCCGTAGAGGTGCGGGCGATCGAAGTAGCGGTTGTACTCGAGGCAGTAGACGGGCACGTCGCTGCCGGGCAGGTTGCCCTTGCGCACGCGCGCGTGAGCCGTGCCCCACCACATGGGCACACCCAGCGAGCCGTCGAGCACCTCGAGATCGTTCCACGGCATGCCGGCGTAGAGCGGCATGACGACCCGCACGTCGACGCCCATCGCGCGCAGGGCCTTCGGCAGCGAGCCGGCCACGTCGGCGAGCCCGCCGGTCTTCGCGAACGGCGCGACCTCCGACGAGACGAACAGCACCTTCAGCGCCGGCTTGGCGGTCGCGGGCGCCCCCGGCGTGGGCGTGGGTGCGGGCGACGGAGAGACCGGCGGCGCGGCGGTGGCAGCCTCAACCGCCGGCGCCGCAGCGCCTGCGGTAGGCGTCGGCGCCGCCACGGGCGCGGTCGAGAGCGCCTGGCGTCGTTTCGTCTTCGGTCGTGGCACTTCCCGTCAGCTCGCGTAAATCCGGTAGTCGATGTTCGGGAAGATGTTGTTCCTCGATTCGACGTCGGCGAGCCAGCGCTCGTTGACCTTGGCGGACTTCAAGTCGTCGTAAAGCTTGTTGAACTGCACGATGTGCTCGTTGATGCGCCGGGTGGCGTACGGGACCGTAGTACCCGTCTTCATGATGAACGTCCAGTCCGAAGACTGCGCGAGCATCAGCTCGCGGGCGGCCTGGTTGAGGGCGCGCAGCGTGAGCGCATCGGCCGTCGGGTGGCGGCGCGCCAACTCGACCATGCGCTCGGCGGCGACGTGCAAGTGCCGATACGTCCAGGCGTTGGACTCGTTGCACCAATATTCGCTGTAGCCCTTCGCCCCCCACGACGACGCGCACGGCGTCGCGACCTGGTTGGTCGCGTGCCGCTCGAGGTAGTCACCCGGCGTGAGCGTCTCGAGCGTGTTCTGATCGAAGTGAAGCTGGCGGAAGAGGTTGTCGAGGAAGATCGGGCCCTCGTACCACCAGTGGCCGTAGAGCTCGGCGTCGTAGGGGCTCACGATGATGGGCGGGCGATCCATCTGGCCGCGCAGCCGCTGCGCCTGCTTCTCGCGGTTGCCGCGAAAGTGCGAGGCGTGCAGGCCCGCCTTCCCGCGCGCGATGTCGGGATCGTAGACCCACTTGTCGTGGAGCTGGTCGTGCGTGATCGCGTGGTACTTGATGCCCGTGTACACGCGGTGCCCCTCGGGGTGGATGTACGGCTTGATGTAGTCCATCGGCAGGTCGAAGCCGATGTCGCGATAGAAGTCGCGGTAGTGCTTGTCACCCGGGTAGCCTTCCTTGGCGCTCCACACCTGCTCCGACGACTCGAGGTCGCGCCCGAACGCGGCCACTCCGCTCGGGCAATATAGCGGCGCGTGAACGCCGTAGGCGGGGCGGCGATCCGCGTAGAGGATGCCGTGCGAGTCGACGAAGAAGTAACGGATGGCCGCCTCGCGCAGCAGCTCGTCGATGCCGGGGACATAGCCGCACTCGCCCAGCCACATGCCGCGCGGGCGGAAGCCAAAGTGCCGCTCGTAGAGATCGGCGGCCACGTGGACCTGCGCGCGGATGTTCGCCCAGTTGCGATCCATCAGCGGGAAGAACGCGTGCGTCGCCGTCGACGTGATCACCTCGACACGGCCGGCCTCCTGCAACCACTTGAACGCCCGCACGAGATCGCCCTCGTGCGCGCGCCACGTGTCACGCAACGATCGAAAGCGATCGTTGTACATGTGCGCGAGGCGGTTGTAATGAGGCTCGGGCCGAGTGCGCTCGATCTCCTTCTCGGCCAGCTCGATGAGCTTGTCGAGGTGCTCGGCATAACGGAGCTTGAGCAGATCATCGGTCAGCATCGTGAGGAGCGGCGCCGACAGCGACACGGTCGCGCGGAAAGGCACGTGATCGTTCACGAGCCCGCCGAAGACCTGCACGAGCGGCAGGTACGTCCCGGTGATCGCCTCGTAGAGCCACTGCTCCTCCATCACCGTCGGATCTTCGGGGTGACGGACGAACGGCAGGTGCGCGTGCAGGACGAGTGAGAAGTAGCCGGTCGCCATGGCCTAGCCCTCCGATCGCGGGTAAGCGAGCGGACCGACGGACGTTCCGTTCGAGGTTCCGTTCGCGTGGCCGTTCGACGCCTTGCTGCTGCCGCTTCGCTCGAGCGCGTTCTCGCTGCCGCCGAGCCGGCGCTCGCTCGCGCCGCCCGGATAACCGCCGGCGCCTGCGAACGATCGTTCGCTCGCGCCGCCGAGGAGCCGCTCGCTCGCGCCGCGCATCATCCTCTCGCTCGCGCCGCGGTACATGAGCTCGCTCGCGCCGCGGAAGAGCCGCTCGCTCGCGCCGCGCATCATTTTCTCGCTCGCGCCCATCATCCACACCTCCGAGCCACCGCGGCCCACGAGCTCGCTCGAGCCCAGCCACCGCCGCTCGCTCGCGCCGACGAGCCGCCACGCCGAGCTGCCCGGCGCGACAGGCTCCCAGGCGCCGACGACGGTCTCGGTCCGCTCCACGCCGCCGGGCACCTCGACCGAGCGCTTGTACTCCCACGTCGCGAGCACGTGCCGCTCGGCGCGCGCCCCCACGCCTTTGATGACGACCTGCCACGGGCCGTACACGACGTGCACGATCCCGTCCTCGGTCTTCATCGAGACCTCGCCCGTCTCGTGCAGCTCCAGCATCGACGGGACGTCGATCGGGTACGAGAACGGCCCGGCCTGCCACTCGCTGCGCAGCACGGGACCGACCCACTCGAACCGTCCGAGCTCCTGACGGTAGTGCTCCGTCGTCGTCTCGGACCATTCGTAGCCATTCTCGAAGGTCGTGCCAGGACCGCCGGGCACCGGGAATCCGGCGCCGTCCTGCCAGCCCTGCCACGAGTCGCCGGCCGCGCCGCCGCGCGAGGTGCCGAACCCGTCGGGAATCGGCGCGCCACCGGTGACCGGCTCGCCCGCCCAGCCCGTGGCGGACCTGACGGTGAGCCACTCGATGGGTCCTGCCCCGACGGGCGCGTCTCGCGGAAAGTCGACGCGACCCGAGCGCGCGATCTTCACGAAGAAGCCCTCGGGCGACTTCATGCCGATCTCGACGCACGCCGTGGAGGTCGGCTTGCCGATCTCGAAGAACCACTGACGCACGTCGCGATCGACGCCGTGGTCGAAGTAGCTGTGCGCGTTGGTGCCGTCGAAGAGTCGGCCCGTGATGTCGTAGACACGCACGTTGATCCACGCGCCCGGGCCGCCTGGGCCGAGCTGCCTGCGCGCGGCTTCGATCGCGTCGTCCGTGACCTCCCAATAAACGAAGAGGCGCACGGGATCCACGACCATGGCCGTGACGCGATCGTGGCCATAACCCCATGGGATCGTTCCGGGAAGCTGTTCCTCGGCGCCTGCTTTCGGCCCGAGGTCGAACTTCGCCGGCAACGAGCCGGTGGGTGTGTCGGGACCATCCGCAGGGAGGTCCTCGACGTTGGCGGAACCTCGTGCGGTCTCGAGAGCTGCGGCGATTCGGCCCGCGAGTGCTTCTTTCGCGAGCTTCGTTACGCCGGTGAGCCCAAGCTGCTTCGAAAATCCAAGCAGCTCGTCCCGTGAGCACTCACGCAATGCGCGACCGACATCCTCGCGACTTGCGCGGGCAAACGGGTCCCGGAGGCCGATGAGGCCCAGGATTTGTTTCGTAATCTCGACGGACGGAGTGATTGTCGTAGGCACGGTAGGCGCTCGGTGGCGGACAGCTTAGATCCTCCCTTTGGCGCGGGGCGGAAAAAATGCGTCGAACTCGTCATTCGTTTTCAGCGACGCGTAAGCTCTCGAAAACGATGGGCGCGACCGAGAGCTGGTTTCAGGAAATGGAAGGCGTCTTCCTTTATAAGGCGCTCGCCGAAGCGGAGCGCGCGCCCGAACGACGCGCGTTGTTCGCGAAGCTCGCCGGCGAGGCCGAAGCGCAAGCGGCGATCTGGGCCCGCGAGGCGGCGCGGACCTCCGAGCGCCTGCCGGAGCCGTTCGTCCCCAGCGCGCGGGTGCGGCTGGTTGCGATGCTCGCGCGGCGTCTCGGTCCCGTGCGACTGCGCCCCGTGCTGGCCGCCATGAAGGTGCGCGGGCTATCTATCTACAACGCCTCTGCGGCGACGACCGGGCACGCGATGCCGACGTCGGCCGAGGAGATCGGCCGCCGCCATCGGGGCGCGGCCGCAGCGAACTTCCGCGCCGCGGTGTTCGGCGCGAACGACGGCCTCGTCTCGAACGCCAGCCTCATCCTGGGCGTCGCGGGCGCGACCGGCACCAGCGGCGACGGGACGGGACGCGCCGTCCTGATCTCCGGAGCGGCGGGGTTGCTCGCGGGCGCGTTCTCGATGGCAGCCGGCGAGTACATCTCCGTCCGATCGCAGCGCGAGATGCTCGAGCGTCAGATCGGCGCCGAGCGCGACGAGCTCGCGCAGTATCCGGCCGAGGAAGCGGCCGAGCTCTCGCTCATCTACCAGGCTCGTGGCCTGCCGCGAGAGGACGCGAACCGCATGGCGGAGCGGATCATCGCCAACCCGGAGTACGCGCTGGACGCGCTGGTGCGCGAGGAGCTCGGGCTGGATCCGGCGTCGCTCGGCTCGCCCTGGGGCGCGGCGATCGCATCGTTCTTCTCTTTCGCTTCGGGAGCGATCGTGCCGCTCGTCCCCTTTGCCTTCTCGAGCGGTCCGGGCGCGCTGACCGCGTCGATCGCGCTCACGGCGGCTGCGCTGTTCGGCGTGGGCGCGGCGATCAGCCTGTTCTCCGGTCGCGGGGCCACGCGCGGCGGCCTGCGCATGCTGCTCATCGGCGCGGCGGCGGCCGCGGCGACGTTCTTGATTGGACGCGCGCTGGGCGTCGCCGTCGGTTGATCGGCCGAAAAGCCAACGGCCCCGGTTCTTCCGAACCGAGGCCGCCGCTCCCCCCCTTGTGGGCACTCAGCCGACTATTGGCATGTGAACATCTCCCAGGCGTTGACCGCGCCGGCCGAGGCCTGCAGCGGCGTGTTCGCCGTGTCGATACGCGCCGAGACGTACAGGTTGTTCGCGGCCGCCTTGATGGCGTAGTTGCCGCTCGGCTGCTTGATGAACTGGAACTTCTCCCAGGTGCCGACCGCCGTCGAGCGCGCCTTCAGCGGACCGCTCGCGCTGACGCCGAGGTCGGCCGCGACGTAGAGGCCGTTCATCCGCGACTTCATCGCGACGTACCCGCCGCCCGCGTCGACGAGGTCGAACGTCTCCCACGTGCTGATGCCCGTCGCCTGCGCCATGACGTTGTTCGCGTTGTCCTGGCGCGCCGACGCGTACTGCAGGTTCTGCATCGACTGGATGGCCACCGTCGAGCCCGCCGAGCACGTCTTCCCGCTCGTCGCGGACGACCCGGCGCCCGGCGCCGCGATCACCTCGATCCAGTCGAGGTCCGGCGCGGAGTGCGCGCCGTCGCCCATGAACTGCACCGTGTTGTTCGCGCCCGCCGCGAAGCCGTCCAACGTGATGATCGCCTGGCCGATCTGCGTCCAGTCAGCCTGCGCGACGATCGGGAAGGACTTGTTCTGCACGGGCCCGCCGTTGACCTTCACGTTGAAGTAGCGCGAACCCGTGCCACAGTCGCCGTTCGCGTAGTACACGACGAGGTTGTTCGCGCCCGCCGCGCCCGCGAGGACGTTCTTGAACGTCACCGTCGCATACGGGCCGATGTTGCCCACGCGCTTGCCGCCCGAGTTCTTGGCCCCCGTCTGGATCGAGACCCCCGCGTCCAGTGACGCGCTCTCGGCCTGGAAGATCTGACCGCGGAACACGTTCACCGGGTGGTTGTACGTCACGCCGTTCAGCGTGCACGCCTCGGCGCCGTCGCTCTCGGTCTCTCCCGGCGCGAGCGCGTGCATCCTGCAGCTACCCGTCGGGTGCGACGTCGCGCACAGGCCGTCCATGCCGGCAGACTGCGGCCATGCGTTCTGGTACGGCACGCTGCCCTGGTTCGATCCGAGGCGGCCGGGCACCACGTCGGCGCTCACGTCGCGCCCGTTGCAGTAGTACGCGTCCAGGTTGTTGTTCGCGTTCGTCACGAAGATCTGCCCGAAGAACGTGCCTTCCGACGTGGGGTAGTACGCCGACTGGCCCCAGCCCATCGAGTCAGGCGACGTCATCCACAGCGGGATGTGCACGCCGACCGAGTTGATGTGCGCCATCAGGCAAGAAGACAGCGCCTCGGCGCAATCCTTGTTGCACCCCGCCGTCTTGTACTGCGGCGCGAGGCCCAGCGAGCCCGGGAACGTGTAGCTCACGCCGTTCTGGTCCTTCTTCACCAGCGAGTCGCCGGCCGCCAGCGCGCACTTGACCAGGTACGACACCGTCTTGCGCCCCTGATCCGTCGTCATGTGGCCCGCGCCCTGCGCGAGGCCGTCCAGCGTGTTCAGGCCGTAGGCGAGGTTCAGGCCGTTCGCGCTGTTCAAGCCGTTCGCCGAGTTGAACCCGTTCGCCGAGTTGAACCCGTTCGCCGCATTGAACCCGTTCGCCGAGTTGAACCCGTTGATCGACCCGAGGCCGTTCGCCGCGTTGAGGCCGTTCGCCGCGTTGAGACCGTTCGCCGCATTCAGGCCGTTCGCCGCATTCAGGCCGTTCGCCGAGTTGAAGCCGTTCTCCCCGTCGACGTACTCGTGCGAGACGGCCGAGCCGCCAGCGACGGCGCCCGGATCACCATCCGCTGCAACGTCGCTGCAGCCCACCAGCGCTGACGTCAGCCCTAGTGAAGCCCCTATCCACCCGATCCTGCGTAACGTTTGCCTGTCCATGTGGTCCCCCCTCCTTCGGTAGCCCAGCCGGCTCAAGGAGCCCCGCGGCTTTGCGTCACCCGGTCGCCCGGGTTTTGCGGTTTCGAGAGTTCACGCGGACATCAAGCAGTAATCGTGCCTACTATTTTAGTGTAACAAAACATTGATAAACGGGCCTGTTCGTTCGGCGACGGACAAAACCTGTTGTCCAGAACGAAACAGCCGTTGTGAACGCGACAACGGCGTTCGACCTGGGAAGTGAGCCCCTAAGGCCGGATCTCCGACGACGTCCGGGGAGCGGAGTCCCCGGTCAGCGTTGGGGCGCGAGGCTCAGGTTCGACCGGCGCGGCACGCCCAGAGCTGACGGCGCAGCGCATCCGCGTCGAGCCCCTCGCCGATGAGGACGAGCTCGGTGCGCCGAGGGGCGGCGCCCCAGGGCTCATCGAAGCGCAGCGTCGTCCGCGCGCCTGCGCGCTCGACGAAGCCACGGCGCGCCTCGCCCTCGAGGTTCACGAAACCCTTGGCGCGCACGAGCGCGGGCCCCAGGCGCTCGACGATCCCCATGAGAGGTTCGGCCAGCAGCGGCTCGTCCTCGCTGAAAGCGACGGCGATCAGTTGATGCGGTCCGTGCGAGTGCGGGGCGTGGCCACCGGCCCGCGGCGCGCGCGGGCCCGAGCGCGGCTGCAGCAGCCACGGCACCAGCGCGGCGGCGCCCTCCTCCGTGTCGGGGAAGCTCGCGCGCTCGGCGCTGGGATTTCGCTGGGCGAGCGCGCGGTGCAGCGTCACCACCTGCTCGGGTGTCGCGAGGTCGAGCTTCGTCATCAAGACGCGGTCGGCCGCCTCGACCTGCGCGCGCGCCTCTTCGTGACGCGCGAGCTGCGCAGCGCCCGCCTCGGCGTCGACCACGCAGATGACGCCGGCGGCGACGGCCGGCGCCGCGCTGCCCAGCCCCTCGAGCCCGTCGAGGATCGACCACGGCTCGGCGATGCCCGTGGTCTCGAGCACGACGAGCTCGGCGCGCGAGCGGCGCACCACCTCGTCGATCGCCGCCCACAGCTCGGCCTGGACGCGCACCTCGTGGCACACGCAACCACCGGCCAGCTCCATGACGTCGCCCGAGCGCGCCTTGATGAGGCGCGTGTCGATGTCGATCCGCCCGAGCTCGTTGACGATGACGCCGATGCGCCTGCGGTGCTGACGCGTGAGGACGCGATTCAGCGTGGTCGTCTTGCCGGCGCCGAGGAAGCCGGTGAGCAGCAACAAGGGCGGCGCGACGCGCGGCGAATCGGAGGGCGGCAGGATCTGCGACACGGGCGCGCAGGATAGCAAGACCGGCGGCGCGCGATCGCTTTCAATCTTCGTCGAAGGCGTCGTTCGTGCCCGAACGCGCACGCGGCCGGGGAGGCAACCTCGCGGGCCCGGCGAAGGCCTCGGGCACGCAGCGGCGCGCCGCGGCCTCGATCTCGGCCGTGGGTCGATCGAGATCGACGTCGCACGGAGCGCCCCGCAGATGCTCGACGGCGCGACGGGCGTAGTAGCGAACGAGCGGGACGGGGTTGACGAGCTGGCGCGCCGCCGAGGCCAGAGACGCAGCGTCGTCAGATCGCGCGCCGCCCTCGGCGAGCACGCCCAGCGCCGTCGCCTGCTCGTGCGGCTTGCCGCGCGCGAGCGTCGCAGCCAGCGGCTGCGCGTCGAGATCGCCGTAGAGCGCACCGAGGCGCGCGCGATCGTAGCGCTTGCCCCAGAAGCGCTCCATCGCCGAGACGAGCGCTCCCACGGTCTGCCGCGTGTGGCACAGCGCGCACTCGAGCGGGCGATCGCCCTCGACGCGCGCGACCTCGTTGGGCGAGCCGATGCGGTGGTAGCGCGTGAGCGCGTAGCCGAGGCCCATGTTCTTGCGCGGCATGTGGCACGCGACACAGCTGCCACCCGCGCCCGCGGGGTCGTGGTGCGCGTGAGCCCGGAGGGCGTCGGGCGCTGCGTAGGCGGCGTGACAGCGCGTGCAGGTGCCGTTTCCCGCAGGCGTCGCGAGGGCCCGCAACGCCTCCGGCTGGTCCTCGCCGTGCGGATCGTGACAGGTCACGCAGGACATCTGGCGCGCGCAGCCCCCGAGCAGGAAGTCGCGAGCCTCCCCCGACGTGATCGAGCTCCCGCCTGCCTCGCCGCCGTGCCGGGTCCCCCCTTCCCACGTGAACGGATAACGAGAGAACAGCACCTGGTGGCAGCGCGCGCACGTGCGGTTGATCCACTCGGCGCGCGTGACCTCGCCCCACCCGGCGGGCGGGCGGGCGTGCATGAACGTGCTCTTCGGCGCAAAGTCGGGCAGCACGCGCGGCTCGTCGGCGTGCGCGCGGCTGCCGCCGTGACAAGACTCGCACCCGACGCCCAGTTCGACGAAGTGCTCGGGGCGAAACCGCGCGCGCAGCCCGTGCATCGCGCGCGCGAGGGCGGCGCGGCGCGCTTCGTCGGAGGCGCCCTCGACCGAAACCTCGGCTCCCACGAGACGAGTCTCGGCCTCGAGAGCGCGCGCGAACGCGGCGCCGTCGGTGATCTCGAACGTCCACCGCCGCTCGGGCGGCAACAGGCGATCCACGGTCTCGCCCTGGTAGGCCGGCGCCCCCGGGCCGTGAAGATCGCCCCACGTGTCGTCGAAGTACGGCACGGTGTTGTGACAGAAGACGCAGCTCTCGGTCCACACGCCTCCTGCGCGCAGACCGGGCCGCTCACCCACCATCACGGAGTAACCCTTGAGACGGAACGACGCCGACTCGAAGACGTACGAGACGGGCAAGAGCAGCTCGACGCCCGCGGCGTGCCCGCGCACGTGGCCGTCGATGACGGCCGCATCGGGCGCCGCCGAGGCGACCTCGACGCCGGCGAAGTCTTCGCGATAGCGGCCGCCGATGACGCGCGTCAGCCGGTAGGTGTGATCGCCGAAGGCCGCTGACGACAGCTGAACGAAGCGCGCGCCGTCCACTTGCGACAGCCGAGCCGTATCGTCCTTGAACTGGAACGCACGGCCGTCAAAGGGGGCGCGCACCTCGGCGCCGGCGGGCAGCCGCGTCATGCGGTGCATGGGAGAGTGCTCCCACGACGCGTAGATGTCGCGGTGGCACGACGCGCATCGCGCGGAGCCCGCGTAGTCCCCGCGCACGATGTTGCTCGCGACACGGGAGGGACCCGCAGGCGGCGCCGCGACGTCGCGCGCCGGCCGCGCTGCGCTGCACGCGACCGCGAGGAGCGCCGCCGCGAGCGCCGCTACTCGGGGCGCTTCGCGAGGCCGAAGGGGTCGTCGCCCGGCTTCGTCGCGGAGCGCAGCTGCGCGCGCGTCTTCACGACGTACTTGCCGTTCTCCTGCACCTGGACCTCGATCGCGACGGGGCCCACGTCGGGCGCGAAGGTCGTGCGCGTGATCCGCGGCGGATCGTTGCGCGTGACCTCGACCACCGCGCAGTCGTAAAAGTGACCCGCCTCCGAAGTGACCTCGTTCGTGGTCGAGACCACGCGCGCCGTGCCACCCGACACGGGCCACGTCGCGTCCTTCGTCAGCGGGTTCTTGAGCACGAAGTCGCCCACGCCGCTCGCGTCCATCTGGGCGATGCCCTCGGGCGTGATCGAATAGGTCAGACGCTCCTCGCCCGCCTGAATCGTCGCGCCCTCGTTCGTCCGCTCGATCACCGAGTAGATCCCGAGGATCTTCTGGCCGTCCTTCTCCAGGTCGTACGCCCACTTCCAGCCCTCTCCCAGCGGATAATAGTCGGCGGCGGTGAGTCCCGTGCGCGGGACGTGCTTCACGGCCGGCTCCGTCGTGGCGCACCCGGCCCCGAGAGCCGGGAGGAGGGCCAGGACGAGCGCGAACGCAGCCGAACGGAGCCCTAGACGGAGGAACGACGAGCTCGGATGCAGCATGCCTCATCCAGAATGCCAGAGCTGCGTGTGGCTCACAATGGCGTCGCTCGGGGATGCATGGGGCAGCGACCTCCCCAAACCTCAGAATTCTGACGAGCGCCGGCGCAAAGCCCGCGACAGATGCGGGCCAACGCCCTTGCTTCCGTGGTACAGGCGTTGCAAACCCTGAGGCGGTTTCGGTATCACCATGGCCCTTTGCCGCACCACCCTCCCCATCTGGCTCGTCGCCGCGACGATCTGGGGAGCGCTCGCCGGAGCCCCAGCGGGTGCCGCCGCGGCCCCGGTGCGGCGACGGGTCGCCGAGGGCGACGTCGCGCCGCGCGCAGGCCTGGTCGCCGAACGGCAGCGCGTCCGCGCAGATCTCGAGCGCGCGAACGCAGAGATCGACGCGCTCAAGCGCTCGAGCCGCGGCTTGCGCGACGACTACCGCCTGCGCGAACGCCTCGCCGACGCCGAAGCGCTCGCGCGACGCCTCACCGAGCTCGACGCGCGCCTCGGCACGAAGGCGCCCAGCGCCGCGGCCATCGACGCCGAGCCGCGCGTCTCGGCCGCGGACGGTCCGGCCGAGATCGAGGCGAAGGCCGACATCCTCGCCGATCAAGCGCAGCGTCTCGACGCGCGCGCCGAGGCGCTGCTGGGCCGCGCGCGCGACCTCCGCGCCCGTCAGGCGCTGCGCCGGCGCGTCGGCCAGATGGAGCGCGATCCGTTCTCGCCGCTCGAAGGCTCGAAGCGACGCACGATGGCGGGCACGACGGCCACCGGCTCCTTCGTCGGCGGCGGGAGCGGTCCTGCGCGCGGCCCGACCACGCCACCCGAGAAGACGGGCGGCAGCACGGGCATCTTCGGTACGGATCAGGCGGCGGGCGCGCCCAACACGGTCGGCAATTCCGGCCAGACCAGCCAACCGACGGCAGCGGGCGTGGGACACGCCGTGGCCTCACCGACGGCGGCGCCCACGCCGACGAACGCCGGCGACGCGAGCGCGCTCTCGTCGCAGTTGCGCGATCTGCTCGACCCCGCGACGTTGGCCCAGATCCGACAGCTCGAGGCGGCCGGCGGCCCCGGCGCCGGTGAGGGCGCGCTCGAGCGCGCGGGCGCCTCGCTCAAGGCGCGCGCAGAGCGACTGCGCCAGCAAGCCGCCTCGCTGCGCGCGACCGAGCAGGCGCCGCCGCGCCGCTGATCGCGCCCGAACGGTGCGCGCGTGCTGTTATGCTCGGCGCGAAATGCACGGCCGCTCGGCGCCCCCGCTCGTGCCGCTCACGCTGGCGGCGGTCGTGCTGGCGCTCGGGACGGCGCGCGCCGACGAGAGCGAGGACGCGGAGAGGACTAACGAGCGATGGTCGCTGCGCGCCGAGCTCGGACCCGAGATCGACACGAACGCGCACCGCACGGAGGTGATCCACGTGCCGGGCGCGATCAACCCGCCGCTCGTCTCGTCTCCGCTCGCGCGCGGTGTGCTCGCGGGTTCGCTGTCCGACGTCGTGGGCAACGGCCACCAGGTGAGCATGTCGGCCACGTTGGCCGCGAAGGTGTTCGAGCGCGCCGCCGCGCGTGACGAGGACGTCGCTATCGCCGAGAGCACGCTCGCGTGGCGAGCGCCGCTCGGCCCGCGACTGGGGCTGGGACTCGCCGCGGCCTACTACGAGGCCTTCCAGCGCAACGCCCCTCCCCCCATCTACGCGGATGATCGGCGCGACTTCCGCTCTTTCACGCCGACGGCGCGCCTGATGGAGCCGGTGTCGGAGCACAGCGACTTGGGACTGGGAGTCGGTTACCGCGTCTTCGTCTTCAAGCCGGATCAGACTTACGACTTCCAATCACCCACGGCGAGCTTGGACTTTCGCTGGTCGCGCGAAACCGAGGATGGCGCGGCCGAATGGGAGGCTGCGGTGCGCGCTGCCTACGAGCGCCGCGCCTTCGGCAGCGCGCCTTTCGTCGAGCCGCCTGGGTGCGCCGCCGCGCCCTGCCCGCCCGTCCCCGGCGCCGGCACGCGCCTCGACAACTTCGCGACCGCGGCGCTCGACGTCTCGCGCACCGGGGACCGAGTCCTGCTGGGCGTGGGGTACGCGTTGCACCTCAACCTGTCGAACAGCTTCGGCGAGACGGTCACGCGCCATTTCATCGGCGCGCACTTCGCCGCCTCGCTGCCGCTCGAGATCTACTTCGCGCTGCGCGCCGAGGTCGTCTTCGCCTACTACCGCGACCAGGTCCCCGTCGCGCTGAACATGGCGGGCAGCACGTTCTCGAGCATCGAGGACGAGAACCGGAACAGTCTGCGAGCGGATCTGTCGCGCAACCTGACCGACCGGCTACAGCTCATCGCGCGCTACAGCGTCTACGCGAACTCCGCGACGGCCGGCAACGTCACCTACCGCCGCCAGACGGCGCTGCTGACCCTGGTCTTCACCCTCGAAAAATGAAAAAGGCGACCAAGCCTTCGCCTGATCGCCTTCTCACCCTGAGCTGATTTACCGCCGGGAGGGGCGGGG
>DASZUD010000007.1:0-14057 GCA_035548155.1 Polyangia bacterium | reverse complement strand
TCGCCGCTGGCACGTGCTGCCGATCTCGGCGCGCTCGGGCGAGGCGCTCGACGCGGCGATGGTCCGCCTGGCCGCCCACCTGCGCGCGCACCCGGAGCTGCCGTTCGCCGACGCGGCGTACACCTTGCAGGTCGGGCGGCGCGCCTTCGAGCACCGGCGCGTCGCCGTGTGCCGCGACGCGGGCGACGCGCTCGGCGTCCTCGAGGGTGGCGAGCCCAAGCGGCTGCTCTCGCGGCGCGCGCACGACAACGCCCAGTTGGTGTTCGCCTTTCCGGGCGGCGGCACGCAGCACCCCGGCATGGGCCAGGAGCTCTACGAGACGGAGCCGGTCTTTCGCGCGGCGATCGAGGAGTGCCTCGCGCACGTGCGCGCCGAGCTGAGCGTCGATCTCGCCGCCGTCATGTACCCGCGCGCGGACGAGTCGTCTAGGACCGCGGCGGACCAGCCGCTCGAGCGGCCATCGGTGGCGCTGCCCGCGCTGTTCGCGACGGAGTACGCGCTGGCGAAGCTCCTGCAGTCGTGGGCGCTGACGCCCGCTGCGATGATCGGCCACAGCATGGGCGAGTACGTCGCCGCGTGCCTCGCGGGCGTCATCTCGCCGCGCGACGGGATGCGGCTCGTCGCGAAGCGCGGCGCGCTCACCGAGACGCTGCCGGCGGGCGGCATGCTCGCCGTGCCGCTCGCGCCCGACGAGCTCGCGCGCGTCGCGCCGGGGCATGGCCTCTCGATCGCGGCCGTGAACGCGCCCGAGCTCTGCGTCGCCTCGGGCGCGGCGGACGCCGTCGCGGCGCTCGAGGCGCGTCTCGTCGCGCGCGAACTCGACGTGCGGCGCCTGCGCATCACGATGGCGGCGCACTCGCAGGCGCTGGACCCCATCCTCCCCGAGTTCGAGCGGTTCTGCCGGTCGATCACCTTCCACGCGCCGAGCGCGCCCTACGTGTCGAACCTCACGGGGACGTGGATCAAGCCGCACGAGGCGACGGATCCCCGACACTGGGTCCGCCACCTGCGCGAGACGGTCCGGTTCGCCGACGGCCTCGCCGCCCTCCTCGAGCGAATGAAGGACGCCGTGGTGCTGGAGCTCGGGCCCGGGCGGACGCTCACGAGTCTGGCGGCGCTGCAGCCCAACCGACCGCACACGGCGGTGTCGGCGATGCCTCATCCGACGTCGGGGGAGTCTGGCGTCGCGCTGCTGCTGACGGCGATCGGGCAGCTGTGGCTGGCGGGCGCGCCGGTCGACTGGGCGCGCCTGCACCCGACCGGGGCTGGCCGCCGACGCGTGCCCTTGCCGACCTACCCGTTCGAGCGGCGCTCGCACTGGATCGACCGCGTGCCCGCGGCCACGACGCCCGCGCCCGCGCCGGGCGCTCTCAAACGCAAGGCGGACGTCGCCGACTGGTTCTGGCTGCCCACCTGGACGCGAACGCCGGCGCCCCCCTCGGGCCAGCCGTCCGGCCCGACGTTGATCTTCGCCGACGACGCGGCCAAGGGACACGAGAGCCTGGGAGAGGCGCTGGCCGCCGGGCTGCCGCGCGCCGTGCTGGTGCGCGCCGGCGCCGGCTTCGCCCGGCGCGAGGACGGCAGCTTCACCGTGGGCGCGGCAAATCGCGAGGACTATGAACGCCTGCTCGCGGCGCTGCGCGAGCGCGGCGAAGCGCCCGAGGAGATCGTGCACCTCTGGGCCGTCGGCCGAAGCGACGACGACGCGCTCGCGCGCTACGACGGCGCCGTCGAGCGGCACTTTGCGAGCATCCTCCACCTCGCTCAGGCGCTCGCGCTCGAGGACCGGCCCGCGCGGCTCACCGTCGTATCGACGGGGCTCCACCGCATCGGCGCCGAGCCCGCGCCCGAGCCGCTCAAGGCGCTGCTGCTGGGCCCCGCGCGCGTCGTGGGCGCCGAGCTGCCGGCGCTGCCGAGCCGCAGCGTCGACGTGGCGTGGCCCGTCGCAACCACGTGGCAGCGCCAGCGCGTCGTCGAGCGCCTGTGTGCCGAGCTGGCCGCCCCGCGCGGCGCCGATCCCACGCGAGAAGAGCGGGTGATCGCCCACCGCGGCGCCGAGCGCTTCGTGCAATCGTTCACGCGCGCCGCGCTGCCGGCCGCGGCCACGGGGACCGCGGCGCGCGGCTTCCGCGACGGGGGCGTCTATCTGATCACGGGCGGCCTCGGCGGCATCGGGCTCACGCTGGGCGAGCACCTGGCGCGCACGGCCGGCGCCAAGCTGATCCTCGTCGGGCGAACGGCGCACCCCGAGCGCGAGCACGCCCTCCGCGCGCTGGGCGCCGAGGTGCTCGGCATCCAAGCCGACGTCACCGACATCGATCAGATGCGGGCCGCGCTGCGCACCGCCCGCCAGCGCTTCGGCACGATCACGGGAATCATTCACGCGGCCGGCGTTCTCGAGGACGGCCTCATCGTGACGAAGACCATGGCCTCCGCCGCGCGCGTGCTCGCGCCCAAGGTCAAGGGCGCCCTCGTGCTGGACGCGCTCGCCCGCGAGGCCGAGCGCGACGGCGTCGCGCGCCCCGAGCTCACCGTCCTGTTCTCGTCGGTGAGCTCGGTGCTGGGGCTCCAGGGGCAGGTCGACTACACGGCGGCGAACGCGTTCCTCGACGCGCTGGCGGTCGAGCGCGCCGAGCGCTCGCCGGAGACCACGCTGGCCATCGACTGGGGCGCCTGGCGCGACGTCGGCATGGCCGCCACGCTGGCGGCGCGCGGGCAGGCGACCGCGCCGGCAGACTGGCTGGGGACGCGCGCGGATGACGGGACGGTTGGCGCGTTCGAGCGGACGCTCGGCGCCGACGATTGGTGGCTCCTCGCCGAGCACGCCGTCAAGGGCGGCCCCGCGCTGATCCCGGGCACGGGGCTCGTGGAGATCGCGCGCGAAGCGGGATCGCGCGCGCTGGGCGGCGCCGTCGACGTGGAGGACCTCGTGTTCCTGGCGCCGTTCGCGCTCGAGCCCGGCCGACGGCGGCGCCTGCGCGTCGCCGTCGAGCGCGAGGGGACGCTCACGATCGAGAGCGCTGCCGCGGAGGGCGGCCCCACGGTCCAGCACGTCGCGGGGCGCGTCGCGCGCGTCTCGGCCTCACCGCCGCCCGCCGTCGACGTCGCGGCGCTGCGCGCCCGCTGCGCGACGCCAGCCCCCGTCGATCCCGGTGGGTTCCTCCCGCAGCACTTCATGAGCTTCGGGCCGCGCTGGGGCAACCTCGTGGCCATCGCGCTGGGCGCGGACGAGGCGCTCGTCGATCTCCAGCTGCCGGCGGCCTTCGCGGGCGATCTCGACGCGCACGCGCTGCACCCGGCCCTGCTGGACATGGCGACGGGCGGCGTGCAGGCGCTCATCCCGGGCTTCGACGCGCGCGCCGACTTCTACGTGCCGCTCTCCTACGGGCGCGTGCGCGTTCACGCCGCGCTGCCGGGCCGGGTGTCGAGCCACGTCCGCCTGCGCGAGGGCCGCGTCAAGGATCTGGCGACCTTCGACGTCACGCTGTTCGACGAAGCGGGGCGCGTCCTCGTCGAGATCACGTCGTTCGTCATGAAGCGCGTGGCCGACGCTCGCGCGCTGGCAGCACCGGCGCGCGCCACGCCGGAGGGGAGCGCCCCGCAGGCGTCCCACGGCGAGGGTCTCGCGACGGCGCTGCGCGACGCCGCGTTTCGCGAGGGCATGCAGCCCGCCGAGGGCCTCGAGGCGTTCGAGCGCATCGTGGCCGCTCGCCTCGGGCCCAGCGTGGTCGCGAGCGCGCTGGATCTCGACGAGTGGATCACGGCGACGGCCCGCGCCAACCAGCCGATCGCCGAGGCGCAGGAGCGCCGCCCGAGCGCGCCCTCCCCCGGGGCCGATCGGCCCGCGGTGGGCACCCCCTTCGTGGCCCCCCGGGACGAAGAAGAAGAGCGCGTCGCGGGCCTGTGGCGATCTATGCTAGGCGTGGAGCAAGTCGGGGTGCACGACAACTTCTTCGAGCTGGGAGGACACTCGTTGCTCCTGACCCAGACGATCACGCGCCTCCGCAAGCTCTCCGGCGTCGACGTCCCGCTGGGGGCGCTGCTGTCCAAGGTGACGATCGCCGAGATGGCCGCCGAGCTGACGCGACTCAAGTCGGCAGGCGTTGCTGCCGCAGAGCCGGCGATGAAGGCCGTCTCGCGCGACGCCTACCGCATCAAGAGAGCCGCCGCCTCCCCCAAGACCCCTGCCCCGCCGTCCCATCGTCCGCCCCCCGGATCCGAGGAAAACGAATGACGCCGACAGAGACCACGCCCGCCCGCGAGGAGCAACGCTACCCGCTGTCCCCCGTCCAGGCGGGCATGCTGTTCAACCGCCTGAACGGGCCCGCGAGCGGCGTCGACGTCGAGCAGATGATCGCCGGGCTGCCCGAGGCCCTGGACGTGGCCGCCTTCGAGCAGGCGTGGAGGCTGCTGGCCGCGCGGCACGCGGCGCTGCGGACGTCGTTCTTCTGGAGCGGTCCGGGCGAGCCCGAGCAGCGTGTCGCGGCCGAGGTGACGGTGCCCTTCTCCGTCGAGGATCTCCGCGGAGTGTCCGCCGCCGAGCAAGACCAACGCCTCGAGCGCTTCCTCGTCGAGGACCGGCGCCGGGGCTTCGATCTCGCCGCGCCGCCGCTCATGCGGCTCGTGCTGTTCCGCCGCGGCGAGGCGGACTACCAGCTCGTGTGGACCTTCTTCCACGGCGTCCTCGACGGCGGCTCGTTCGTGGCGATCGTCAACGAGGTGTTCGAGAACTACGAGGCGCTCCGCCGCGGCGAGCGGCCGAGCCGGCCCGCGCCCCTGCCCTACCGCGCGCACATCGAATGGCTCCAGGGAGAGCTGCGCGCGAAGGCGAGCGCGGCGCGCGCGTTCTGGCACGAGCGGCTGAAGGGCTTCACGGCGCCGCACGTGCTGACGACCTCGACGGAGAAAGGCGCGCCCGCGGGCCACGGCGACCGCGCCTTTCGTCTGACGCGCGCCGAGACCGAGCGCCTCCGCGCGTTCGGCAAGGCGCACGAGCTGACGCTGAACAACTTCGTGCAAGGCGCCTGGGCGCTGGTGCTCGCCGCCTCGACGGGCGAGGACGACATCGTGTTCGGCGCGACGCGCGCCTGCCGCCGCACCTCGGTGCCGGGCGCCGAGGAGATCGCGGGCGTGTTCATCAACACGCTCCCGCTGCGCGTGCAGATCGACGCGCGCGCGACGGCCGCCGAATGGCTGCGCGGCGTGCGCGATCGCCACCGGGAGATCCGCGACCACGAGCACACGCCGCTGGCCGACGTCATCGCCGCGAGCGACCTCGCCGGCAACCAGAGCCTGTTCGAGAGCATCATCGTCTTCAACGATCGCCTGATGGAGGCGGTCATGCAGGCGCAGGGCGGGACCTCCGGTCCTTGGGCGAGGCGCACCTTCCGGTGGATCGAGCAGACGAACTTCCCGATCACGCTCTTTGGCTACGCCGAGGACGAGCTGCTGTTGAAGCTGAACTACGATCGCGCGCGCCTCGGCGAGGACGCGGCGGCGCGGCTCTGCGATCGCCTCGAGGCCGTCATGAAGGCGCTGGCGGCGAACCTCGACGTGAGGCTGGGGGATCTGCCGACCCTCGCGCCTGCCGAACGCGCGCTGGTCGTCGAGCAGTGGAACGACACGGCCGTCGAGCTGCCGCGCGGCCGCTGCGTCCACGACCTCATCGAGGCGCAGGTCGCGGCGACGCCGGACGCGATCGCCGTCGTCCACCGGGGCGCGAAGCTCAGCTATCGTGAGCTGGACCGGCGCGCCCTCGCGCTGGCGCGCACGCTGCAGGCGCGCGGCGTGGGACCCGACTCGCTGGTGGGCCTGTTCGTCGATCGATCGCTCGAGATGGTGATCGGCCTGCTCGGCATCTTGAAGGCCGGCGGCGCCTACGTGCCGCTCGACCCCGAGTACCCGAGCGAGCGGATCTCGATGATGCTCGAGGACTCGAAGGCGCGCGTCGTCGTCACGCGCGCAACGCTGCGCGCGGCGCTCCCGGCCGGGACCGCGGCCGAGATCGTCCTCATCGACGCCGCGGAGCCGATCCCAGCAGATGGTCCCCCGATCGCGCGCGCGGTCGCGCCCTCGAATCTAGCCTACGTCATCTTCACGTCGGGCTCGACGGGCCGCCCCAAGGGCGTGATGATCGAGCACCGCAACGTCATCAACTTCTTCGTGGGAATGGACGCCCGCGTGGGGACGGAGCGTGGCGTCTGGCTGGCCGTCACCCGCATCTCCTTCGACATCTCGGTGCTCGAGCTCCTGTGGACGCTCGCGCGCGGGTTCGAGGTGGTCGTGCACGGCGACGGCGACCGCCGCGCCGAAGCCGGCGGCGCGCGCCGGCGCATGGACTTCAGCCTCTTTTACTTCGCGAGCGCCAGCGGCACCGCCGCGGGCGATCGCTACCGCCTGCTGCTCGAGGGCGCGAAGTTCGCCGACGCGCACGGCTTCTCGGCCGTGTGGACCCCGGAGCGGCACTTCCACGACTTCGGCGGCATCTACCCGAACCCCTCCGTCACGGGCGCGGCGCTGGCCGTGCTGACGAAAAACGTGCAGATCCGTGCCGGCTCCGTCGTGCTGCCTCTGCACAACCCGATCCGCGTCGCCGAGGAGTGGCTGGTCGTCGACAACCTGTCGAACGGACGCGTGGGCCTGTCGTTCGCGTCGGGCTGGCACGCCAACGACTTCGCGCTCATGCCGGCGAACTACGCCGATCGCAAGAACGTCATGCTGCGCGGGATCGAGACGGTGCGCCGGCTGTGGCGCGGCGAGACGGTGCCCGCGACGAGCGGCAGCGGCGAGGAGATTCAGGTGCGCGTCCTGCCGCGCCCCGTGCAGGCCGAACCGCCGCTGTGGGTGACGGCCGCGGGCAGCCCCGATACCTTCCGCTTCGCGGGCGAGCTGGGCGCGAACGTGCTCACGAACATGCTGGGTCAGAGCGTGGCGGATCTCGTGGCGAAGATCACCGTATATCGAGAGGCGCGACGAGCACACGGCCACGCCGGCGACGGGCACGTCAGCTTGATGCTGCACACGTACGTGGGCAGCGATCGTGACGAGGTGCGCGCCAAGGTGAAGGATCCCTTCCTCGCCTACCTCGCGACCTCGACCGACCTCGTGAAGAAGGCCAAGTGGGAGTTCCCGGCCTTCGCGCAGCCGGGCAAGGACAAGGGCGGGGCCGCGCCGGCGACGCCCGACGAGGTCGTCCTGTCACCCGACGAAGAGCGCGCGCTGATGGAGCACGCCTTCGAGCGCTACTTCACGACGAGCGGCCTCTTCGGCACGCCCGAGAGCTGCCTCGAGATGATCGACAAGCTGCGCGACGCCGGCGTCGACGAGATCGCCTGCCTCATCGACTTCGGCGTCGACGAGGACGACGTGCTGGCGAGCCTGACCCATCTCGCCGAGCTGCGCGCGCGCAGCAACGCGGACGGGCCCGCCCCGGTCGCCTCCGCCGCGCCTTCCGACGAGGACGGCCTGGCCGCCGAGATCCGTCGCTACGGCGTGACGCACCTCCAGTGCACGCCCTCGATGGCGCGCATGCTCCTCGGCGATCCCGACACCCGCGCCGCGCTGCCGCAGCTCCGCAAGATCCTCCTCGGCGGCGAGGCGATGCCCGAAGCGCTGGCGGCCGAGCTGCTCGCGGCGCTGTCGCCCGACGCCGAGCTGCACAACATGTACGGCCCCACGGAGACCACGGTGTGGTCGTCGACGTCGCGCGTGCGCCCGGGCGCGCCCATCACGATCGGCCGCCCCATCGCCAACACGCAGATCCTGATCCTCGATCGGGAGGGGCGCCCCGCCCCCATCGGCGTCCCGGGCGAGCTGCACATCGGCGGCGCGGGCGTCGTGCGCGGTTATCTCGGACGCGAGGACCTGACGCGCGAGCGCTTCGTGCCGGATCCGTTCGCGCACGATCCGAGCGCGCGCCTCTACAAGACGGGCGACCTCGCGCGCTGGAACGCCGTCGGCGAGCTCGAGTTCCTGGGCCGGCTCGATCACCAGGTGAAGGTCAGCGGGTACCGCATCGAGCTCGGTGAGATCGAGTCCGCGCTCGGCCGTCACCCGAGCGTGCGCAGCGCCGTCGTCGTCGCGCGCGAGGACGTCCCGGGGGACAAGCGCCTCGTCGCCTACGTCGTCACGAAGGACGGGCCGACGCCTCCAGCCAGCGCGGCCGGCCAGGAGGCCGTCACCGGATGGAAGGAGATCTGGGACGACACCTACAGCCGCGGCGAAGGCGCGCAGGCCGTCGGTTCGGACACCGCGGGTAAGAGCATCGGCAGCGAGACCATCGGCTGGAAGAGCAGCTACACCGGCGAGCTCATCCCCCTCGCCGAGATGGAGGAGTGGCTGGACCACACCGTCTCCCGCATCTCGGCGCTGTCACCACGGCGCGTGCTGGAGATCGGCTGCGGCACGGGCATGATCCTCTCGCGCGTCGCGCCCTCGTGCGAGCGCTACGTCGGCGTCGACTTCTCGCCGGCCGTCTTGGCACGCGTGCGCGCCCGGCTGGATCAGCGGCCGCTGCCGCAGGTCGAGCTGCGCCAGGGCGGCGCGCACGAGATCGGCGACATCGCCGCCGCGGGCGGCTTCGACGTCGTCGTGATCAACTCCGTCGCGCAGTACTTCCCCGACGTGCAGTACCTCCTGCAAGTGCTGCGGCTCGCGATGAACGCGCTCGCGCCCGGCGGCGCGGTCTTCGTGGGCGACGTGCGCAGCCTGCCGCTGCACGCGGCGTTCGCGGCCTCGGTCGAGCTGACCCAAGCGACCGACGGCCTCGCGACCAGCGAGCTCCTCTCGCGCATCGAGCGCCGGCGGCGCAACGACAGCGAGCTCGTCATCGATCCCGAGCTGTTTCACGCCCTGCACGACGAGCTGCCGGATCTCGCCGAGGTCGACGTCCAGCTCAAGCGCGGCAAGCACAAGAACGAGATGAGCCGCTTCCGCTACGACGTCGTGCTGCGCAAGCGCGGCCCGGCCGACGGCGAAGCCGGGGCCGCCGTCGCCGCCGCGGCGCCCGTCCACGCACCGACCTTGGCCGACATCGAACGCCTCTTGGCCGAGGGACCGCCCCACCTCGAGGTGCGCGGCGTGCCGAACGCCCGCGTCGCGCACGAGCTCGAAACGCTGGCGCGCCTCGGCCGTGAGCCGCGGCCCGCGACGGTGGCCGAGCTGCGCGCCGCCGCCGAGGCCGCCCACGCCGTCGACCCGGAAGCGCTGTGGTCGCTCGCGCCCGACTACGACGTCACCGTGACCTGGTCGGCGACGGGCCCGCACGCGTTCGACGCGCGCTTCTCGCGCAAGGGCGCCGCGCGCGCCGCGGCCGTGCGCGCGCCGCGCCCCCCGCGCAAGGACTGGACCCATTACGCGCGCGGCCCCGAGCAGCGAACCGCCGCACGCGGCGACCTCGTCCCCGAGCTGCGCGCGCGCCTGAAGCAGACGCTGCCGCCGTACATGATCCCGAGCGCGTTCGTCGTCCTCGACGCGCTCCCGCTCACGGCAAACGGCAAGGTCGACCGCAAGGCCCTGCCCGCGCCCGATCGCGAGCGACAAGAGGCGGCCTCCGTCTACGTCGCGCCCACGAGCGATCTCGAGCGCGTCATCGGCGAGGTCTGGCAGCAGCTCCTCGGGCTCGCGCAGGTGAGCACGCAGGACAACCTCTTCGATTTGGGCGCGAACTCGCTGCTCATGGTGCAGGCGAACGCGCGGCTCAAGGCGGCGCTCGGGCGGGAGCTCTCGCTGGTCGAGATGTTCCGCTTCCCGAGCATCGCCACGCTGGCGGGCCACCTGGCCAGCGCGGACGACAAGAGCGACGCGCGCTCTGACGCGGCCGATCGCGGCCAGGATCGCGGCCAGCAGCGCCGCGACGCCATGCTGCGCCGGCGCCCGCCGCGCGATCGAGCCTAGGCGAGGCCGGTCAGCCGCGCGCTCACGTCCCACAGGCGCGCCGCGACCGCCTCGTCGCGCGAGCGCGGCGACGAGCTCGCCTCGGCGCACTCGCGGAAGTATCGGCCCGTGACGCGCTCGAGGTTGGGCGCCGTCGCGACGTAGAGGCTCGTCGCGGCGCCCTCGAGCGGCCCCGGACGGCCCCGCATCGTGAAGAAGCGCAGCGCGGCGTGGCGCCCCTCGAACGCCGCGAGCAGGTTCGTCGCGATGACGCCGGGGTGGAGGCAATTCGCCGTCACCGTCGTCCCCGCGAGTCGCCGCGAGAGCTCGTACGTGAACAGCACGTTCGCGAGCTTCGACTGGCAATACGCGTCGAGCCGCTCGTAGGGGCGGCGCTCGCGCCCGAGATCGTCGAAGTCGATCGTGCCGCGGCTCTCGACCTGCGAGGCGACGTTCACGACGCGCGCGCCGCCGGCCTCCAGCAGGTCACGCAAGAGGTTCGTCAGGAGGAAGGGCGCGAGGTGGTTCACGGCCAGCTGCGTCTCGAGACCGTCGACGGTCGCCGTCCGCCGCGGCGTGATGACGGCCGCGTTGTTGACGAGGACGTGCAGGCGATCGTGGCGCGCGCGCACCTCGGCGGCGAGCCGACGCACCTCCCCTTGCGACGACAGATCCGCGACGATCAGCTCGGCGTCCGCGCGGCCCGTCTGCGCCGCGATCGCCGCGAGCGTCTCGCGGCCCCGCGTCTCGTCGCGCCCCGCGACGATCACCTGCGCGCCCCGCTTCGCGAGCCCCAGCGCCGTCTCGCGCCCGATGCCGCTCGTCGCGCCCGTCACCAGGCACACCCGCCCGGACATCGCATCCGCGGGCGGCGATTTCATGGCGCGGCCGCCTCGGCGTCCGGTGTGGCGGCGCCGAGCTGCGTCGCCGCAATCCAACCTTCGATCGAAGCGAGCAGCGCGTCCTGCTGCGCGCGCAACGTGAAGGTGTGGTCGGCGTGGCTCATGAACTCGAGGCGCACGCGCGGGTGGCCGCGCAGCTCGGGGAACATCTCGAAGAACTGGCGCGGGTGGTTGTAGAACTCGGCCATGCCGCCGCCCGTGAACACGAAGAACAGATCCACCTCGCGCGCCAGGATCGCTCGCAGCTCTTCGAGGCACGTCTCGCGCGACGGGAACTCGCGCACGAAGTCGACGCCGCCCGGATTGCGCTCGGCGACGGGCGCTCCAGCCTTCCGGCGCGCGGTCACGAGCGCCGCCGGCTTCGCGAAGAGCCGGCCCCAGCTGCGCGCGCTCGTGACGTGGCGCATGAGCTTGCGCAGGTGGTACCGGCGCGTCCGATAGGCGTATCCGTCGATGAGCGCCGCCCCGACGACGCGCGCGTCGTCGCGCGCGAGCCGCTGCGCGTTCTCCGCGCCGGCGCACAGGCCCATCGGCACGAAGCGGTCGGCGACGCCCGACCTCGTCAGGAAGTCCATCGCCGAGATGCCCTCGCTGATCATGCTCTCCACGAGAGGCGTCTCGTCGCGGCGCGGCTCGCTCTCGCCGAGCCCCGAATAGTCGAAGCGCAGCACGGGCAACCCGGCGCCGGCCAGCCGGCGCGCGAGCGTCACGTAGAGGCGGTTCGGGCCGACGTGATGGAGCAAGCCCGCGTTGAGCAGCAGGACCGCCGGCCGCTGCGCGGTCCCTCCCGCCGGCTCGGTGAGGATCCCCGACAGCGCCGTTCCGTGACCGAAGGTGACGAAGTGTTCTTTCATGACTCGCTCCGCGCGAGCCAGGTCGCGATGACCTCGCAGGTCTGGCGCGCTCCCGACGTCCCCTCGCCGTGGTGCTGCTTCCAGACCTCCGGCTCGGCCATGACCTTGTGTTCCACTCGCGCGCCCAGCGCCGACCACGGCGACGCAGGGTCCGGCGCCTGCCGCTCGACGACGAGGAGCCGCGCGGGCCCCGTAGGCATCCGCGTCAACTTCACCCCGGCGATCGACGCGCGCATCGCCTCCGTCACGCGGAAGCCCAGGATCTCGTCGCCCGCATCGGACACGGCGGCGAGCGGGAGGCGGCGCCAAGAGGCGTAGGCCTCGGCCCACGCGCGGTGGTCGGCGAACCCCGCCTCGAGGTATGACGCGCCGTCGACGACCGGCTCCCACAGCACGATGCGCTCGACGTCGTCGCGCCGCGCCGCCGCCAGGGCCGCCAGCGTCGCGCCGAACCGCAGCCCCAGCAGCGTGACCCGCTCGACCTCGCACTCGCGCCGGGCCTCGTCGATGGCCTCGATGACGTCGCCCACCCAGGTCTCGACGTCGCCGTGCTCGCCGTCGCCCGCCGAGTCGCCCGCGCCCGAGTAGTCGAAGCGCAACACGGCGCGCCCGTCCTTCGCCAGACGCAGGCCCAGCTGGCGCAGCACGCGGTGCGACCGGATCGCCTCGCGCCACAATGGTGCGCACACCACCACCGCCCCGCCCTCCCGGCCGAGGCGCGCCGGCTCGTGCAGCACGCCGAACAACGTCCGCCCGTCCCCCCCGAAGTGATACGCCCGCACGCCCTACTCCTTCGAAATGATCCTCTTCAGCACACCCAAGACGCTGCGCGCCTTGCGCGCCTCCGCCGCCGGCGCCCGATCGCACTTCGCCGCCACCTGCGCGAGGTTCTGCAGGATGAGCTCGGCGACGTTGAGGCGCTTGCCCAGCCGCGCCTCGATCCGGTGCATCACCTGCGGCGACAGCAGCGAGTGCCCGCCCAGGTCGAAGAAGTTGTCGTAGATCGAGACCTGCTTGACCCCGAGGAGGTCGCGCCAGATCTCGGCGATCGCCTGCTCGGTCGGCGTGCGCGGCTCGACGACGTGCGCGCCCCCTTCCTCCGCGCCGGCCGCCCCGGGCGCGTCCTCGGGAGCGGGCAGCGCCTTGCGATCGATCTTGCCGTTCGGCGTCAGCGGCAGCCGCTCGAGCGCGACGAACGCGCTCGGCACCAGGGGCTCGGGCAGCCGCTCCCGCAGGAGGCGCCGCAGCTCGACGGCGGAAGGCGCCGCGCCGGCGAGGTACGCGACGAGGCGCTCGCCGCCGGGCTGGCCCGCCGCCGCCGGTCGCGCCACGACGACGACCTCACGCACGCCCGCCGCCTCGCGCAGCGCGTGCTCCACCTCGCCGAGCTCGACGCGGTGGCCGCGGATCTTCACCTGGTGGTCGACTCGGCCCAGGAACTCGAGGCGCCCGTCGGGCAGCCACCGGCACAGATCGCCCGTGCGATAGAGCCGCCCCCCGCCGAACGGATTCGCCACGAAGCGCTCTGCCGTGAGCTCGGGCCGGCGCAGGTAACCGCGCGCCAAGCCCGCTCCGCCGATGTAGAGCTCACCCGCGACGCCGACCGGCACGGGCTCGCGGCGCGCGTCGAGCACGTACACCCTCGTGTTGGCCAGCGGCCGGCCGATGGACACGCTCTGCGCGCGCGCCACTTCGTCCCGGTCGACGCGGGCGCTCGTCGACCAGATCGTCGTCTCCGTGGGTCCGTAGACGTCGTGGAGGTCGCCGCGCAGCGCAGCCGCGAGCTCGCCGGCGAGCGCCGGCGACCGCGCCTCCCCGCCGACGAGCAAGGACTCGAGCTGCCCCAGCGCGGCCCGCGCCTCGGGATCCGCGACCAGGAGCCCAGCCATCGACGGCGTGCATTGGAAGTGCGTCACCCCGTGCGCGCGCACGGCCGCCGCGAACGCGCCCGCCTTGTCTTCGCCGGCCTGCACGACGACGGTGAAGCCGCGCGCGAGCGTCCACAGGAGCTCGAGCACGGATATGTCGAAGGAGAGGCTGGTCGCCGCGAGCCACACCCCCGGCTGCGCGCGCGCGCCCAGGACGCGATCCATGCCGGCGAAGAAGTTCGTGACGGCGCGGTGCTCGATCATCACGCCCTTGGGCAGGCCCGTCGAGCCCGACGTGTAAATGACGTACGCCAGATGCTCGGGCCGCGCGGCCGCACCTGGCCCGGCCGCCGCATCGATCCCTGGCGCGTCGTCGTCCAGGCACAGCGCGCGCGCCGCGCCGAGGGGCAACGCGCCCCGAAGCTCGGCGACCGTGACGA
Organism: Polyangia bacterium; assembly: GCA_035548155.1. Taxonomy (GTDB): domain Bacteria; phylum Myxococcota_A; class Polyangia; order Fen-1088; family Fen-1088; genus DASZFV01. The sequence goes on along the minus strand of DASZUD010000007.1, from coordinate 120 downwards.
CGACACCGAGGCGGGCGTCGTCGATCATGTGCGCGAGCCGCGCGCGCGGGTACGCCGGGTCGAGCGGGACGTACGCGCCGCCCGCCTTCACCGTCGCCAGCACCGCCTCGACCATGGCCG
>DASZUD010000006.1:0-20063 GCA_035548155.1 Polyangia bacterium | reverse complement strand
CCGGGGGCCCAACCCGCAACTTCCGAGCTGACAGCGGGGCTGGATCACCCGACCGATCGGGCGCCCGAGGGCTCGGCGCGGTGATCCACCTTCCGCTCACCAGTTAGGATCGAGCTGCTGACCGCGGCGAACCGTCGGTGCGGCTACGGGAATGGATCGGCAGCCGTGTCTGCGTGCCATGCTTCGCCCGGGTACACGATGGGGCCGAGAAGCCAGTTCGAAGGCGATACGGCGTTGTTGGTCATGATGCTCGAGCCGGCTGTCCTCGACGGCATGTAAAGCACCTGACCGGTCGATGTCGTGATGTACTTCATCTCGGGATCGTACGTGAACGCTTGGCTGAGATCGGTGACCAGCGCCGGATCCCCCGACGTGGGGGAGCAGGGCTCCGCGTAGACCGGCACACCGGGCCAAGGGAGTCCCTCCACGACGGTCAGACAGGTCCCGTTGATCGGGTTGAAGATGAGTCCCGTGGGCCGGTCGTAAATCCACCACTGGGCGTCGCCCCCGTTGCATGGCTCGAGGACCATTGGCGCCACGCTGACAGCCGTCGAGTCGCCCGCGAGATCGACGCAGAGCCGCGTCGAGGCCTGGTCAGGCTCGAACTGCTGGTACCGCTCCGTGAGATCGGGGGCGTTGTGGAGGAACCGATAGAGGATGTTGATCATCGACTTCGTTTCGAACGTCGGGAGTGATTCCAGGCGATTGACCTGCCACGTGAGTCCGTATTCATTGTTGTTGATCGTGGCCGAATTGACGGTGCTGCACGGCGAATCGTACCAAAGACCGCTCGTTGGGTTCTTCTGCGGTGGGATGGTCGTGGTCGCGGCCGCACCCGTATAGATGTCCGCGCAGGTGATGTTGCAACCGTGCACGCTGCCTCCGGGCGTCCACAGGTTAGGGCCGCTGTAGGTGAACCGGAAATCGTTCGTTTGGCATGAGATCGCTCCGTTCATCTGATTGTACTGATTGATGAGCGCGTTTCGGTGGTCAGTGATCTCTTGGTCGAACTTGTGGTCGATCGCGAAGTTCGGATCGATCGTTGCGATGACGGCGAGCCGATCGGCGATGAGCTTCAACATGATCGGTACGCCCAGTCGCCAGTCGTACACGAGGCCATTCGTGACCGTAGGGCGCCTCGAGACGATGTTCTTCCACTGGAAGTAGGACGTCGTAGGCGTGCTGTTGAGCGCGCTGTTGTAGGAGAACCACTGCCCATTCGTCGCGGAGTCTACAAAGACGCGCTGGAAGGCGATGGCCTGTTCGCTGTTGGTGGTGGCCGTGTGGGTATCCGTGATGTAAGCGGCCATCGGATCGATGGTGAGGTTCAGGCTGTTGAATTGCTGAATGGTCTCGATCCCCGTAACCATCGTGGACCAATCCTGAGCTCGCGCCGTCTCGGCGATTTGCCACGTGAGTCCCGTGGCGATGCCGTCGATCTTCAGCGAGAGATCCGCGACTTCGTCGTCCGCCGGCGCCAGGAGACCGAGGAAGCGAGCGATCGTGATGGCTGCGTTTACGCCGCCGACGATCTGCGAAAACAGGCCGGCGACGGACTTCGCGTCATCCGTGATCTTCCCGATCTTGAGGGCGAGCGGTGCCCAGGGCGGCGAGGTCAAGGCAGACCGCGTGGCCTCGACGTCGGACGGCGTGGTCTCTGGTGCTCCGCTCTTTGGCGCCTTGGTGCTGGCCGGAAGGCCGCTGACCTTGGGCCGCCCGATGGGCGCAGCGCCCGGTGACGAAGGTTCCGTTTGGCTCGTGTCGCCGGGTTGCTGCCCGCAGGCCATTGCGCCGACAGAGAGCGCCGTGGCGAACGCAATTACTCTTGTTCTCATCGTAGTCTCCTTTCAGCGCGAACAGTAGGAGACGCGTTCTCACTCCGGAATGCGACTTGATGTCGCGCGACGGGCAGTCGCACTTAGGGTTGCCGTCTGCGATTCACTCGGACTCGCCGTGTTCGCCGTTGATGAGCCCCGGCGACGGAACGGGAGCTCCGCGAAGCTGCGAGGCCCGCTACGAAGATCGCCGTCGGGATCACTCGACCTGCGGTGCAGGTCTCGAGCGGCGCGCGTCAGCCGCGTTCGAGCACGGCGAGCGCCTCGACGTGCGGCGTGTGCGGCAGCATGTCGAACGGCGTGACGGAGCGGGTGCGGTAGCCGCGCTCGGCCAGCGCCGCGAGGTCGCGCGCCAGCGTGTCCGGATCGCACGACAGATAGGCGATGGCGCGCGGCTGGAGGCGCACGACCTCGGCGACCACGGCCGGTCCGCAGCCCTTGCGCGGCGGGTTCAGCACGACGACGTCGGCGCGCGAAACCTCGCGCAGGCGAACGGCAACGTCGCCAGCGACGAAGCGCGCGCCGCGGGCGTCATTCAGCTCGGCGCCCGCGGTGGCGTCGGCGATGGCGCCCGCGTGCTCCTCGATGCCCAAAATGTCGATGCCTTCGGCGCTCTGCGCGCCCCGCGCCAGCGTGAGCGCGATGCCGCCGACGCCGCAGTAGGCGTCGACGACGCGATCGCCCGGGCGCACGGCGACCGCGCGCGCGATGGCCGCGTAGGCGAGGGCGGCCACGTCGCGGTTCGCCTGGAAGAAGGCGCCCGCCGACAGGCGCAGGCGCACGCCGCCGACGCGGTCTTCGATCGTCGCGGCCCCTTCCAGCGGTTGCTCCTCGTCGCCGTAGATGACGTTGCCGCGCGTGCGGTTGACGTTCTCGACGACGCCGACGACGTTCGGGTGCGCGTCGCGGAGGCGCCGCGCGAGCGCCGCGATGCCGGCGGTCCCGGGGCGCGCGACGACGAAGACGGCGAGGACCTGGCCGGCGTCATTCGCGCGCAGCACGACGTGCCGGAGATCACCCGCGAACGTGCGCTCGTCGTACGGCGTGACGCCGCCTTCGGCGAGCAGCACGCGCAGCGCCGCCGTCAGCTCCTCGAGCGGCGCCTCGGAGACGCGGCAGCCCGCGAGATCGATCACGTCGTGCGAACGCGGCGCGAACGCCCCCAGCACGACGCCGCGCCCTCGCGCGGCCGCGACGAGCTTGCTGCGGTTCCGGTAGCCGAGGGCGCGCGGCGAAGGAACGGCCTCCCCGGCGGGCACGTCGCGCAGCGCCGCGTGGGCCGCGATGGCGCGCCGCACGCGCGCCGCCTTCCATGCGAGCTGCGCGGCGACGTCGAAGTGCTGGAGCACGCAGCCGCCGCACGAGCCGTACGCGGCGCAGGCGGGCGCGCGGCGGGACGGGGAGGGCTCTTCGATGCTGTCGAGCCGCGCCCAGGCCTCGGGCCGGTGCGACGAGACGTGGGTCACCGTCGCGAGCACGCGCTCGCCCGGCAGCGCCGCCGCGACGTGCACGCGCACGCCGTCGCGCAGGGCCGTGCCGGCGCCCTCGTCGTCGAGGTCGTCGCACGCGAGCGAAAGGGTCTGCCCGCCGCCGAGGCCGCTGGGCGCCGTCAACGCGAGACCGCCTCGGCGCCGATCGCCGCCGCCAGCAGCGGGAGCGACACCTCGAACCGGTACGAAGTCGCGCGGTGCCCGTCGTCGAACTCCTCGTGTCTGTGCGGGATGCCGAGCGCGCGCATCCGTGCTGCCAGCACGCGCGCGCCCAGATCCAGCGCGTGCTCGTCGCGCGTGCCCGCGTCGAGGTAGACGAGCTTCATGGCCCGCAGCGCCTCGGCGTGCCCGCCCACGAGCTCCAGCGGATCCCAGGCCTTCCAGCGGCGCCACACCGCCTGATCGAGCGCGCCGGTCTCGAGGTCGAAGGGCAGCGCGACGCCGCGCGGGCGCGTCTCGTCCGGCGAGTACGCCGCGGCGCAAGCCAGCATCATGATCGTCGTGAAGTCGTCGCTGCGCTTGACGACGGCGCGCTCGAAGTGCGTCAGGAAGCCGTCGACGCCGCCGTGCCGGCGCAGCGTGCGGGCGGCCGCCGCGACGTCGGGCAGGATCGAGAGCTCGAAGTACGAATCGCCCGCGTGGCTGGCCACGGCCGCGAAGACGTCGGGGTGGCGCATGGCGTGCACCAGCGCGCCGAAGCCGCCCGACGAGTGCCCCGCGATCGCGCGCGCGTCGCGCGTGGCCCGCGTGCGGAAGCGGCGGTCGATCTCGGGCACGAGCTCGCGCACGAGATGCGTGCCGTGTCCGCCGTGCACCGGCGAATCCAGGTACTGGCTGCCGCCCCAGCGCGAAAACCCGTCGGGCGCGACGACGATCGCCTCACCCATCGCGCCCGTGTCGCAGAGCTTGTCGAGCCGCTCGCCCAGGCCCGGCTGCCAGGGGCGGCTCTGGAACAGCGCCTCGCCGTTGCCCGAGAAGCCTGCCAACCAGAAGATCACGGGGTATCGCCGCGTGCTCTCGCGCGCGTAGGAAGGCGGCAGCCACACGGGGACGCGTCGGATCGGCGAGTCGCCCAGCGTGTTGGCCGCGAGCGCTCGGCTCTCGACGGTTTCGACGACCAGCGTGCCGGGCATGGCAGCCAGCATATCAGGCGCGCCGCCGGGCGACGGCCGGCGGCTTGCCCCGGGCGGCCTTTCCGAAGCTGCCGAATTCTGCCGAATTCTTCCGCCGCGTGGCATATTCGCGCCCGATCCGATGTTGCAAAGCTCGATGCGCCGTCGCCTCGTCCTCGCTCTGGTCGCCGTGCTCGCCGCGTCGGGGTCTGCCGCGCACGCCAAGGGCGCCGCCCCGAGCGCGGTCGCGCCCAAGCTCGACATCAAGTCGTGGCAGCTCCCGAACGGCCTCGAGGTGCTCTTCCTCGCGGATCACGCCGCGCCCGTCGCGACGGTGCAGGTCTTTTATCACGTGGGATCCAAGGACGAGTACGTCGGCGTCCGCGGCGTCGCGCACATGTTCGAGCACATGATGTTCAAGGGCTCGGAGCTGGTGCCGCCCGAGCAGCACGCGCGCCTTCTCAAGGAGGTGGGCGGGCAGACCAACGCCTTCACCACGGAGGACGTCACCGCCTACCACGACACGGTGCCACCGTCGTACGTCGGCTTCGCCATGCAGCTCGAGGCCGAGCGCATGCGGCACCTCAAGCTGTTCCAGGAAACGATCGACTCCGAGCGCAAGGTCGTCGAGGAAGAGAAGCGCCTGCGCATCGACAACAACCCGATCGGCAAGGCCGTCGAGCGCTTTCGCGCGCTGGCGTTCACGAAGCACCCGTACGCGTGGACGGCGGCCGGGACGATCGAAGACCTCGAGAAGGTGCGCCCGCAAGACTGCCAGGTCTTTTACGACTCGTACTACCAGCCCAACAACGCGACGCTGATCGTGGTCGGGGACATCGAAGAGGCCGAGGTGCGCAAGCTGGCCGACAAGTACTTTGGTGGCCTGCCGCGCGGTCCCGTGCCGGCGCGCCAGCTGCCCGAGGAGCCGCCGCAGAAAGAGGCGCGCCGCGACACGCTGACGATGGAGGTGCAGCTTCCCATCGTCGTCGCCGGTTACCACATTCCGCGCGCGGCCGATCCGGACGTGCCGGCGCTGGAGATCCTGGCGGCCGTGCTGTCGAACGGGGAGTCGTCGCGGTTGCACCAGCGTCTGGTGCGCAAGGACAAGCTGGCGGTCGCTGCGGGCGGCGTCGCGGAGGCCATGGAGGATTCGGGGTTGTTCCTCGCGTACGCCGCGTACCTCCCCGTTCGGCCCGCGGCGGCCGTGAAGAAGGCGATCTTCGACGAGATCGCCCGCGTGCGCGAGCAGCCGATCTCGGCCGCCGAGCTGGAGAAGGCGAAGAACCAGGCGGCCGCGGGCTTCATCTTCGGGCTGCAGACGGTGGACGGCATCGCGACGGAGCTCGGGCAGTACAATTACGTACACGGTGACTGGCGCGAGTTCGCGAAGGGTGCGGCGCGCTACATGGCGGTGACGGCCGCCGACGTGACGCGCGTCGCGCGCAAGTACCTGGTGGACACGAACCTCACGGAGCTGACGCTGCAACCGACGAGTGGGCACGGGGCCGCGGCCATCGCGCCGTCTAGTGACAGCGCGGCGTCAAAAACCGCTTCGCGCGCGGGCGAGTCGAAGTGATGCTGCGCGCGCGGGTTCTCTGGTTGGCCCTCGCGATCGTGCCGGTCGCGGCGTGCGCGGGGGCGAACAAGCAGCCGGGAAGCGTCTCGTCGATCAGCGTCGAGTACGAGGACAACGACGCCAAGCCGAACGCGAAGGCCGGGGCGGCGTCCACCGAAGGGCTCGCGTACTGGAAGGACAAGCAGAACCTCCTCAAGGCGCCGCCGCCTCCTCAGGCCGCCGCCCTCGAGCTGCCGAAGGTCGAGCGCTGGACTTTGAAGAACGGCCTTCAGATCATCGTGGTTCCGCGCAAGGACCTGCCGGTCGTGAGCTTCGGCGTGGCCATCAGGGCGGGCGGCTACGACGAGGACAAGAGCACGACGCTGGGCGTGTCCGACTTCACGGCGGCGATGCTGCGCAAGGGCACCGACGGCAAAGGGAAGCAGAAGCGGTCCGCCGACGACATCTCGAACGCCATCGACTTCGTCGGTGGCTCGCTCGACGCGGGCGCGGGCCTCGAGAGCTCGTCGGCGTCCTGCTCGGTGGTGGCCAAAGACACACATCTCTGCCTCGAGCTGCTGTCGGACATCCTGCTGCACCCGGCGTTTCCAGAGTCGGAGATGGCCGAGGTGCGCGAGCAGATGATGGCCGGTCTCGCCGCGCGCTTCGACAGCCCGTACGAGCTGGGTCAGGCGCACTTCGACAACCAGCTCTTCGGCGAGAAGAACCCGCACGGTTGGGTGCTGGAAGAGGGCGACGTCCAGAAGATCACGCGCGACAAGCTGGTCGCGTTCTGGAAGACGTTCTACCGCCCGAACAACGCGATCCTCGCAATCGCGGGCGACGTCGATCCGGCGCGCCTGCGCGGCGACGTCGAGAGGGCGTTCGGCAAGTGGGAGAAGGCCGACGTGCCGGCGCGGCCGGCGTTCAAGATGGCGGCGCTCAAGTCGACGCGCGTGCTCATCGTCGACAAGCCCGACCTGACGCAGTCGACGATCCTGCTCGGCCACCGCGGGCTGCGCCACGCGGATCCGATGTGGTTCGCGGCGACGCTGATGAACTACGTGCTGGGAGGCTCGGACTTCTCGTCGCGCCTCATGACGGACGTGCGTTCGAAGCGCGGCCTCACCTACGGCATCAGCAGCTCGTACGGCGCGTCGCTGTACGACGGGGCGTTTCAGGTGGTCGCGTCCACGAAGAACGAGAATGTCTGGCAGGCGCTGCTGGCGACGGTGAACCAGATCCGCAAGATGAAGAACGACGGGCCGACGGCGGACGAGCTCGCGAAGGGCAAGGGCTACTACGCGGGCAGCTACCCGTTCGAGCTGCAGACGGCGTCGAGCGTGGCGTCGGGGATCGTGGCCGCCGAGCTGCACGGGCTGGGGCTCGAGTACGTGCAGAACTTCGCGCTCAAGATGGCGGCCGTCGACGACAACCAGGCCAAGGAGGCGGCGGGCACGCTGCTGGATCCGGACAACCTGCTCGTCGTCGTCGTGGGCAAGGGTGACGCCATCGAGCCGCAGATCGCGCCGACGGGCCTGCGTTACGAGCGCATCCCCTTCAAATCCCCGATCTCGCGCGCCACCCGCTCCCACGCCCACCCCTCCACCCCTGGCGCGCCTCCCTCGACGCCCTCCCCATCGGCGCCTCCTCCGTCGGCCCCGTGAGGCTGCCGTAGGTCGCTCGCTCGCCTTCGGGGCGCTCGGGCGGGCTCTCTCTGGTCGCGGGCGAAGAGGGGCGGGGGACTCGGTCGGGCCTCGCCCCATAAGGCGCTCGGCGGGGCACGCCCGAGTTTCCTCGGTCGGTCGCCCGCTCCTCCGCCGGCCTTGCAGATTGCGGCCTCGCGATCGGTGGCGTTCGGGCAATCGAAGCGCGAACGCAGGAAGCCCCCAGCGCGGGGGCGGGGGACACAGTTGGGCCGAGCTACCGACCGAAGAGGCGGCAACGCTCAGCCCCAGCGCGCCACATTGGGCGAGGCCCAACTGTGTCCCCGGCCCCCGCGCCCTGCGCCCGAAGAGAGCGCAGCCCGAGCGCGCCGAAGGCGCGCGAGCGACCTACCGCGCGACGGTCGCGAGCGCCGCCGCCGAAGGAGAAGAAGACGAGCGGGGGAGGCGCCACAATGCGAGGAAGGCGCCGAAGAAGGCGAGGGCGTAGCCCGAGATGACGTCCGCCACGAAGTGCTGCTTGGTCGTCATGGTCGAGGCGGCGAGCAGCGTGGCCATGACGAGGGCCACGAGGCCGAGGCGCAGGCGATCGCGCATGAGCAACAGCGCCAGCATCGTCGTGTGCGCGACGTGCAGCGACGGGAAGACGTTCCCCGGCGCGTCGACGCTCTGGACCCACGCCATGAAGGCGTCCGAAGGCCCCGCGAACGGCGGGTGCAGCACGGGGCGCGGGTACTCGGCGCGGATGAAGACGTGGCACAGCGCTCCCACGACCATGACGACGAACACCGAGCGCACCGCCCGGTTGAACAGCGCGCGCGAGCGGAACCCGGCGATCGCGAGGATGAACACGCCCGCGTAAAAAGGGAGGTAGCACCACGACGTCCACGTCCAGAACGGGATCGCGTCGTCCAGCCACGTGCGCAGGAGCTCCGTCGAGCGGTCCATGTGCGCGTGGCCGATGCCGAAGTACACGGCGGACTGCAGCAGCGCCAGCCCGAGGCCCACCACCCAGCGGTAGCGGGCGGACGCGCGCTCGGCGGGCAGCGGGGCGATTTCGGCGGCGGCGGCGGCGTTGGCGGTCATCGGCGGCGGGGCCCGTTCATGATACGCGACCGCGGGCGAACTTCAGGTACTCGCCCTCGTGAAATGCCGGCAACGAAGGGTGGCACGCGGCGGCGCCGCGCAGCTCGACCAGCGTGAACGTGCGGCCGGCCTCGCGCACCCCGGTCGTCACCGTCTCGACGAACGCCTTGGCGTCCACGTGGCTCGAGCACGAAGCGGCGCAGAAGATGCCGCCGGGTTCGGTGACGGCGGCGCACAGCCGGTGGAGCCGCGTGTACGCGCGCAGGGCCTGCGGCAGGGCGCGCTCGCTGGGGGCGAAGCTGGGTGGATCCGAGATGACGAGATCGTAGCGCGTGCCGGCGCGCGACGCACGCTCGAGGAAGTCGAAGGCGTCCTCGGCGTGCAGGTGCGTGCTCTCGAGCGCCAACCCGTTGCGCTCGAAGTTGCGGCGCGCCGCTTCGATGGCGGGCGCAGCGACGTCGACGGTGGTGGTCTCGGCGGCGCCGCCCATCGCCGCGTAGATCGAGAAGCCGCCCGTGTAGCCGAACAGGTTTAGCACGCGCCGCCCCGAGGCCAGCGTGCGCACGAGGGCGCGGTTGTCGCGCTGGTCCAGGAACAGGCCGCCCTTCTGGCCGCGCACCAGGTCCACGCCGAATTTCACGCCGTTCTCGCGCACCTCGCGCTCGCCCTCCGGCAGCGCGCCCCACGCGACGTTCGCCGTGCCCGCCTCCCGATCGCGCACGACGACCGCCTGAAGCGGCATGCCGCGCGCCGCAGCGGCCGCTGCCAGCCGCGCCGGAAGGTCACGATAAAAGGCACGCGCGCCCGCGCCGTCGTCGCGCACGACGGCCACGCCCGCGTAGAGGTCGACGTGGATGCCGGGCAACCGGTCTCCCTCGCCGTGGATCCACCGAAACGTGTCGGTCGTCGCGCGATCGATGAAGCCGAGCCGCCGGTCCAGCGCGGCGCCGAAGCGCGCGTCGACGGCCGCCTCGACGTCCGCGCCCACGTCCGCCTTTTCGTCGGCGGTGGCGATCACGCGTACGGCGATGGGCGAGCGCGCGTCCCAGTAGCCGCGCGCGACGGCCTTGCGATCGCGGTCGACGACGAACACCAGCGCGCCGTCGGCCAGGCCGGCGGGCGCGTCGACGGCGTCACGATAGATCCAGGGGTGACCGCGCCGGATCGAGCGGGCGAGGTTCTTCCGCAGCACGACGCGCGGAAGCGCCGCGCGCGTCATTTCTGCGGCGGGCGGTCGGGAATGGCCACGTGCACGGCCACGGGCCGCTCGAGCGTCGAGACGGTCTTGGCGCACGCGAGCGCGCGCGAGCCCGACGGGAAGGCCACGTCGACCCGCCCCGGCGCGGGTGAGCCGGCGACGATGCCGGTGCCGAACGTCGGGTGCGTGACGCGATCACCGATCACGTACGAATCCTTGGCGGAGTAGGTGCGCGGCGGCTTGTTCGGATCGAACGGCGGCAGCGGCGCGGGCGCCGTCGCGGCGGCCGGCTTCGCGAAGCGACGCGTGGACGTGGGCCGGCGCGAATCGGCGCGCTGCCCGCCCCCGGCGGCGTCCTCGCCGGTGTCGCCCTCGCGGCGGTAGCGGTGGTGGCCGCCGCACCGCTTGCACACGACCTTGGCGATGCGGTCGCCCATCATGGCCATGACGACGTGCCAAACGGTGCCGCAGCGGCCGCACAGCGCCTCGATGTCCTGCCCGACCTGGGGAGCCATTAGCGGGCGTCCTTTCGCTCAGACATGACCGGGATCCCGGTACTCACCAAACACGTCTCGGAACACTCGACAGATTTCCCCAAGGGTCGCGTCACGGCGTGCCGCTTCTAGCACGTCCTCCATGATATTGCCGCCGTTGCCGCTCGCGTTTTCGTCAGCCGCGCAGGTTTGCCGCAGTTTCCCCAGGGCGGCGCGGCACGCCGCCTCGTCGCGGCGGGCCCTCAGGGCCGCCACGGCGCGCCGCTGCTCCTCTTCCGGCGCCATGTCGATCTTCAGCGTCGGGATGCTCTCGACGCCGCCCGTCGCGTGGCGATTGACGCCGATCACGGGCCGCTCTCCGTCATCGATCTGACGCTGGAACCGGTAGGCGGACTCGGCGATCTCGCGCTGGGGCCAGCCCAGCTCGACGGCGCGCACCATGCCGCCCATGCGATCGATGGTTTCGATGATGCGGGTCGCGTCGGCCTCGACGCGGTCGGTGAGCCACTCGACGAAGTAGCTGCCGCCCAGCGGATCGGCCACGGCGGGCACGCCCGATTCGTCGGCGATGATCTGCTGCGTGCGCAGCGCCAGCGCCGCGGCGTCCTCGGTGGGCAGCGCGAAGGTCTCGTCGAAGCTGTTCGTGTGCAGCGACTGCGTGCCGCCCAGCACGGCGGCCAGCGCCTGGAGCGTGGTGCGCACCACGTTGTTCAGCGGCTGCTGCGCCACCAGCGACACGCCCGCGGTCTGCGCGTGGGCGCGCAGCATCTGCGCGCGCGGGTTCTTCGCCCCGAAGCGGTCGCGCATGATCTTGGCCCACATGCGCCGCGCGGCGCGCAGCTTCGCCACCTCTTCGAAGAAGTCGTTGTGGATGTCCCAGAAGAACGAGAGGCGCTGCGCGAAGACGTCCACGTCCAGCCCGGCGGCGCGCCCCAGCTCGACGTAGGCGATGCCGTCTGCCAGCGTGAAGGCCAGCTCCTGCACGGCGGTCGCGCCCGCCTCGCGGATGTGGTAGCCGCTGATGCTGATGGTGTTCCAGCGCGGCATGCGCGCCGTGCAGTACACCAGCATGTCGCGCATGATGCGCAGGGACGGGCGCACGCCGCAGATCCACTCCTTCTGCGCGATGAACTCTTTGAGCATGTCGTTCTGCAGCGTGCCGGCCAGCTTCTCGGGCGGGATCCCGCGCCGCTCGGCGGCCACGACGTAGAACGCCAGCACGGCGACGGCGGGCGCGTTGATGGTCATCGACGTCGAGACGTGGTCGACGGGGATGCCGTCGAAGAGGCGCTCCATGTCGGCGACGGACGCGACCGAAACGCCCTCCCGCCCGACCTCGCCGCGCGAGCGCGCGTCGTCGGGGTCGTAGCCCATGAGCGTGGGCATGTCGAACGCGGTCGACAGACCGGTCTGGCCCTTCTCGAGGAGGAACTTGAAGCGCTGATTGGTGTCCTCGGGCGTGCCGAAGCCCGAGAACATGCGCATGGTCCACGGCTTCCCCCGGTACATCGTCGCGTGCGGGCCGCGCGTGAACGGGAACTCGCCCGGGTCGCCGAGGCGCTCGCTGTAGTCCGATGGCGCTTCGGATGAGGCGTCGCTGGGGCGGTAGACCGGCTCGAGAGGCGCGCCCGACTGCGTCTCGCGCATCGTGATGGGGGGCTTTTTCGGCGCGTGTGACATGGCGGCGGGGACACCCAGAGTCTACTCTGAGCGCCGCACGACATGACGCCCAAGCTGGTCCTGTTCGATCTCGACGGAACGCTGGTCGATTCGGCCCCCGACATCGCCGCCGCGCTGAACGCCGCCCTGGCCGAGCTGGGCCAGCCCACGTACCCCTTGCCCACCGTGAAGACCTACGTGGGCGATGGCGCCGCGAAGCTGGTCGAGCGCGCCGCCGCGCCCACGCCCGAGGTGGACCAGGCGCTGCTGCTCGAGCGCTTCAAGGCCCAGTACGCCGCGAACATGTGCGTGGAGACGCGTCCGTACCCGGGCGTCCTCGAGACGCTCGACGCCTTCGCCGCGCGCGGCACGCCGCTGGCGGTGGTCACGAACAAGCCGGGCAGCCTGGCGCGAGCGCTCCTCGAGGCCCTGCGGATTGACGCTTACTTCGCGGAGATCGTCGGGGACGGCGACGGCTACCCGCGCAAACCTTCGCCCGAGATCGCGCTCGCCGTGTGCGCGCGCCAGGGCATCGCCGTGGGCGACACGCTGCTCGTCGGCGACGGCCTGCCCGACGTGCGCCACGCGCGCGCGGCGCACGTGCCCGTGGCGGCGGTCACGTGGGGGTACACGACGCGCGAGGCGCTCGCCGCCGAGTCGCCGGACTGGATCGTCGACGCGCCCGCGGACTTGCTTCGGCTCCGCTAGCTCCGCGCAGCCTCCACGACGGCGCGATGCCGGGCCCCATCGGGGCCGGCGTGTTCGTGCTCGAGGGGCGTGACTGTCCGGCGCCAAATGTCGACGCTCCAAATGCGCCACGGATGGTGCCCCATTGGCGCGCCCACGTGTTGAGTCGGTGTGCGCAGCCCAACGCTGCTGCGCAAGTAAACGACGATCAACACTCATAAGGAGCTCTTCATGAAGAATCACTCGCTCGTCTCGCTCTTCCGAACGATCGGCCGCCCGCTCGCGGGCCTCGGCCTCGCGGCCGCTCTCGCCGCGGGCTGCGACGGCAGCGCCGCCGACCCTGCGTCGGCGACGGAGCCGACGGACACCGTCCTCGCGTCCCTCGATCTCGGCTACGGCTCGCTGTCCTTTCATGAGCGGAAGCTCGAGGATGGCAGCACGCTGATTCAGGTCGCCGAGAACATCCCCGCCACGTACAGCGAGACGCCGTTCCAGCGCCTCGTCTCCGAGGGCCACACGAGCCTCGAGATGTGGAAGTCGCTCATGGGCGACAAGCCCGCACCCGCGTCGCTCGTGAACGCGCACCCCGTCGAGGCGAAGGCCCTCCTGCGTCCGACCGACGAGGTCATCGCCGGCGTCTTCGAGAAGGACGGCCTCATCCAGAAGTCGGCCGCGTCGTGCAAGTCTCTCGCCGACGCCAACGTGTTCAAGGCGGTCGCGAGCGACACCTGCTACACGTACGCATGGAACAAGAAGCGCTACTCGGCCGCGACCTCGGGCAGCCACTACTTCCAGGCGCTCGACGCCTCGGGCAATGTCGCGACGACCAGCACGGTCACGATGGGCATCTGCAACGATTCGACGGTCAACGTCACGGGCCGCCCCGTGGTGAAGCTCGGGAACAGCAGCTCGTTCACGGGCGTGTGGTCGTCGGCGGCCACCGTGAAGCCCGGCCAGCTGTGGTACTGGTACAACTTCAGCCGCACGGTCAACAGCGACTGCAGCGGCGTGCCCGCGGGGCAGCTCTGCCTGACGTTGCCGCTGCCCTCCGAGTACCGGATCGACGGCTCGTCGCCGGCCGGCCAGAACTATTACCTCTACACGGGCGTGCTCCAGGCGACGCTCAAGTCGGCCTGCGCCCCGAAGTGACGCGCCCATCCTGACCGAGCGCGAGCCAGGACCGGCCTCACGGCGGCCTGGCTCGGCTCGTTCCGGAGCCAGAGCTCCCTCCATGATCTCGCGCGCGGGCACGCTGACGTCTGCCACGATCCTCGCCGCCCTCGGGCTGGCCGCCTGCGACGGCGCGGGGGCGCCCGCGTGCGCCACGAGGGGCGCGATCGTCAACGGCTCGTCCGACGCGCCCGCGGCGCTCGGGGCGGCGGCGGCGAGCGTCGTCGGCATCCGCCTCGGCTCGCGACTCGGTGGCCAGGTGTTCGAAGAGACGTGCTCGGGCGCGCGGGTCGACGTGCGGCACGTCGTGACGGCGGCCCACTGCTCCGACGGCGCCGCGACCTTCGAGTTGCGCCTCCTTGCGGGGCCAGCGGCGCCTCCGAGCGACGACTGCGGCGGCGCGGTCGCCGGCGAGGCGACGCTCCCCGGGGGGGCGATGCACGTCCACCCCGCCGCGGACGTCGCCGTCATCGATCTTCCGGCGGCCGCGGACGGTGGTGCGCTCGGGACGGAGACACCCTTGTGCGCCGCGCTCCCCGTGGTCGGTGCGCGCGCGTTCGTAGCCGGGTTCGGACTCACCGAGGCCGGGGCGCTCGGCGAGCGGCGCTACCTCGAGACCGTCGTGACGCGCGTCGCGGACGACGCGATCGACGTGCAGTCGCCCGTCGACGCCGGCGCCTGCGTCGGGGACTCGGGCGGGCCGCTGTTCATCGAGCAGGCAGGGGCATGGTGCGTCGCCGGCTCGCTCTCTGCGGGCAGCGCGAGCTGCCGCGGGCTCGATCGCTACGTGCCGCTGTCCGCGCTGCGCGACTGGATCACGGCTTCCTGAGGCTCCCCCGCCCGTTGCTGCCGGCTCGCCGCCCGAGGCCCGTCGTTTCGTTCAGCCGCCGAAGGTCACGCGGCAGATCCGCCAGTCGGGCATCACCGTCGCGCCGAAGCGCTCGTAGAAGGTGATCGCGTTCGCGTTCCAGTCGAGCACCGACCACTCGAGCCTCCCGGCGCCGCGCTCCGCGGCGACCCGCCGCGTCTCCTCGAGCAAGGCCTTGCCGATGCCGCGCCGGCGGTGACTCTCGAGCACGAACAGGTCCTCGAGCCAGAGTCCCGGCCGCGTGAGAAACGTCGAGTAGGTCGTGAAGAAGAGCGCGTAGCCGACGGCGCGGCCGCCTTCTTCGGCCAGCAAGGCCTCCGCGGCGGGGCGCGGGCCGAAGAGATCGCGCGCGAGCTCTGCGGGGCTGCCGCTCAACTGGTGCTCGAGGTGCTCGAAGCGCGCCAGCGCCGAGATCAGCTCGAAGAGCGCGTGCTCGTCGCCGGGCTTCGCGGGGCGGATGTTCATGGGCGCAGTATTCCGCGTCCCGGCGATTTGGGCGAGCGCCGTGCTGCCTTCGCGCCGCTCTCGTGGGGCAGCGGATACGCCGCGCGCATCGTCTCGACGAGCCGCCTCATCGCGGGCGCGAGCGGCGACGTGGGCCGCCAGACGAGGCCGATCATGCGGAACGCCTCCGGATCGGCGAGCGGGCGCACCACCAGCGGCGCGCGCCGGCTCTCCGTCGGCACCGCGAGCGCGGGCAGCAGCGTCACCCCCGCGCCGGCGGCCACCATCTGCGCCAGCGTCGGCAGGCTGGTCGCGCGGAAGCCGAGCTCCTCGGTGCCCGCGCCCCCGCACACGGCCAGCGCCTGATCGCGCAGGCAGTGCCCGTCGTCCAGCAAGAGCACGTGAGCGCCCGCGAGATCCTCTGCGGTGGCCGGCGCCGTCGAGCGCGCCAGCGCGTGGCCGCGCGGCGCTGCCAGCAGGAACGGATCGCGGGCGATGGGTTCGCGCGCGAGGTCGCCGAGGTCGACGCCCAGCGCGACGACGCCCGCGTCCAGCGCGCCCTCTTCGAGCGCCTGAACCAGGTTGGCCGTCTTGTCCTCCGTCCAGCGGACGTCGAGGCGCGGGTACTGGCGGCGCAGCGCGCGCACGAGGTCGGGCAAGAGGTACGACGAGATCGTGGGGATGATGCCGATGCGCAGCGTCCCCGAGAGCGGATCGCCGAGGCGCTTGCCGGCGTCGTGGAGGTCGTCCACCTCGGTGAGCACGCGGCGCGCGCGCGCCACCAGCGCCTCTCCCGCAGTCGTGAGCAGCACGCGCTTGCGGTCGCGCTCGAAGAGGCGTGTTCCGAGCGCGTCCTCCAGCTCCGCCAGCTGCGCGGACAGGGACGGCTGCGACACGCCGCAGAGCTCCGCGGCACGGCTGAAGTTGAGCGCGTCCGCCACCGCGACGGCGTACTGCAGCTGGCGCAGCGTGAAAGGAGGGGGAGGCCGGCGCATCTCTGTCATAGCTGATAACTATGACATGTATAAGAACGATGTCTTAGCCCTATGACCAGGCCGGTCGCATGTTTCTCGGGAGGAGGCAACAACCCATGCCAATGCTGACCGTGACCGACAAGTTCCCGAAGTTCTCTGCCGACGCCGTCGTCTCGCTGGAGAAGGGCGCCGAGTTCAAGAAGATCACCAGCGAGGACTACGCCGGAAAATGGAAGGTCGTCTTCTTCTGGCCGAAGGACTTCACCTTCGTGTGCCCCACGGAGATCGCCGCGTTCGGCAAGAAGACGCGTGACTTCGCCGACCGCGACGCGCAGGTCCTCGGCGTGTCCACCGACAACGAGTACGTCCACCTCGCGTGGCGCAAGAATCACCCGGACCTCAAGGACCTGCCGTTCCCGATGCTGGCCGACGTCAAGCGCGATCTCACGAGCGCCCTCGGCATCATCCACCCGGACGCCGGCGTCGCCATGCGCGCGACGTACATCGTCGACCCGCAGGGCGTGATTCGCTTCGCGTCCGTGACCGACATGGACGTAGGCCGCAACGTCGACGAGGTCCTCCGCGTGCTGGACGCGCTGCAGACGGACGAGCTCTGCCCGTGCAACTGGCACAAGGGCGAGCCCACCCTGGAGGCCGCGTAGTCATGTCCGCCGCGCTCGAGGTGCTCCGGGACGCGATCCCGGAGCCCGCGCGCGACCTGCGTCTCAACCTGCAGTCGGTGCTGGCGGAGAGCAGCCTGTCCACCGAGCAGCGCTGGGGCGTGGCCGTCGCCTGCGCGATCGCGTCGCGCAACGCGCGCTTGCGCGAGGCCGTTCTGGCCGACGCGCGCGAGGCCGTGAGCGCGGCGGTCATCGAAGACGCCGTCGCGGCGGCCGCCATCATGGGCATGAACAACGTGCTCTATCGATTCCGGCACCTCGTCGAGAAGGAGACCTACGGCCAGCGCCCGGCGCGCCTGCGCATGAACCGCCTCGTGAAGCCGGCCGGCAGCAAGGTGGACTTCGAGCTCTTCAGCCTGGCCGTGAGCGCCATCAACGGCTGCGGCACGTGCATGCAGGCGCACGAGAAGGTGGTCGTCGACGGCGGGCTGACCGAGGAGCAGGTGTTCGATGCCGTGCGGATCGCGTCGGCGATCCATGGCGCGGCGGTGGCGCTGGACGTGGCTGCGTGACCGCTACTCGCCCTCCGTCGCGATGCGAAGGAGGGCGAGCCCCATGGCGGCTTGGCAACGCGGGTCCTGCAGGCTCATCGTGCCGGCGCGCAGCTCGGCGTAACACGCTTGCAGCGTCGGCGCGTCGGCCCGCCTGGGCGCGGGGAAAATCGCGAGATCCGGCGGGAGCCTGAGAAAGCTCGAGCCGGCCGCGAGCGCGACCAGGCGGCGCAGGAGCGCGAACGTCGCGCGCCCGCGCTCGTCGATGGGGCCCTGCTCCTGCAGCGCCAGCAGCCCGTGCGCGACGTCGTCGTCGAGCCTGAGGAACGTGGCGAGCGCCGCGAGATCGTAATATGGGTGCGCGAGCCCCGCGACGTCCCAGTCGACGAGCCACGCGCGCGCGCCGTCCCACAGGACGTTCCCTGGGTTGAGGTCGTTGTGGCTGAACACGCGCCGCGGATCGCGGGCCAGCTCCGCCGCGATCCCATCGAGCATCGCGCCGGCGCCGCCCACCCAGGTCGGAAAGCCGGGCCGCGCTCGCTGCGCCTCCCAGGTCGCGCGCGCGTAGGCCACGGCATCGCGCGTGGGGACCTCGGTGACGTCGAGCGCATGCAAGGCGCGCAGCTGCCCGACGACGCCCGCGAGGGCGGGGCCGCGCTGCGCGGGATCGGCCAGCGCCGCCGGCAGCGGCAAGCCGGCGACCTTGACGGAGAGCACGGCGCGGGCCGCATCGTCGACGTGCACGATGGCGGGTGCGATGCCGCCGTCGGCGGCCCGCCGCGACACCAACAGGTGCTCGATCCACGCCGCCTGGTCACCCGTCGGCCCCTGCGTGCGCAGCACGTAGCTGCCGCGAGAGGCCTCGATCGCGCACACGGCGGCGCCCGAGAGGCCCTGGCGAATGGGCGTGATCGACTGGACCGGGCCCGTGATCGCCTCGGGGATCAGGCGCCGCAGCGCGCTCTCGTCGACTGACGTCATGGCGCCAAGCCTACAGAAGAACCGAGTGCAGACGCCACGAACCTGCCGTCGCGGCGTCTGCCTCTTCGAGCGCGCGCGTTACGCCTGAGCCGCGGCGGGCGGCTGAGGCGCGTCGGGGCCCGGGACGACCACCGGGACCGCCTCGAGCGTGATCTCGAGGGCCTCGTCGATCTTCTTGACGAAGCTG
Source organism: Polyangia bacterium (assembly GCA_035548155.1). Taxonomy (GTDB): domain Bacteria; phylum Myxococcota_A; class Polyangia; order Fen-1088; family Fen-1088; genus DASZFV01. The sequence continues at coordinate 1,488 of DASZUD010000006.1, read as the reverse complement.
ATCTCGAGGTCGGCCCGGACGGTCTCGGGGATGTCCACGATGTCCTTGCTGTTGCGCTCGGGCAGGACGACCCGCTTGATGCCGGCGCGGTGGGCCGCCAGCACCTTCTCCTTGATGCCGCCGACCGGCAGCACCGTCCCGCGCAGCGTGATCTCGCCCGTCATTGCCACGTCACCGCGTACACGGCGACCGGTCAGCAACGAGACCAGCGCCGTCGTGATGGCGACGCCCGCCGACGGTCCGTCCTTCGACACGCCACCCGCGGGCACGTGCAGGTGGATGTCCGTCTTCTCGAAGTCGCCCGTGATGCCGAGCTCCTCGGCGTGCGTGCGCACCCAGGACATGCCCGCGCGCGCCGACTCTTTCATGACGTCGCCGAGCTGGCCGGTGAGGATCAGGCTGCCCTTGCCCAGCATGGCCGACGCCTCGATGAAGAGGATGTCGCCGCCGGTGGGCGTCCAGGCGAGGCCCGTCGCCACGCCCGGGATCTCCGTGCGCTCGGCGGCCTCCGAGTAGTACTTCTGCGGGCCCAGCATCTCGGCCACCGTCTCGGGCGAGAGCCTCGGGTCGTACTGCACCTTCTCGGCGACCTTCACGGCGACGCCGCGGATGACGTTCGCCACCTCGCGCTCGAGGTTGCGGACGCCGGCCTCGCGCGTGTACTGCTCGATGATCGTCGTCAGCGCCTCGTCGGACAGCTGCACCTGCTCGTTCGTGAGCCCGTGGTCGGCGACCTGCTTCGGCACGAGGTGCCGCTTCGAGATCTCGAGCTTCTCCTCGCGCGTGTAGCCCGGAATCTCGAGGACCTCCATGCGGTCGAGGAGCGCCGGCGGGATCGGATCCAGCATGTTGGCCGTCGCGATGAAGATGACGTTCGAGAGGTCGAAGTTCACCTCGAGGTAGTGATCGGAGAACGTCGAGTTCTGCTCGGGGTCGAGCACCTCGAGGAGCGCCGCCGAGGGATCGCCGCGGAAATCGGCGCCCAGCTTGTCGATCTCGTCGAGCATGAACACGGGGTTCTTCGAGCCCACGCGCCGCATGCCCTGGATGATGCGGCCCGGGAGCGCGCCGATGTACGTGCGCCGGTGGCCGCGGATCTCGGCCTCGTCACGCACGCCACCCAGCGAGATGCGGATGAACTCGCGACCCAGCGAGCGCGCGATCGACTTGCCGAGCGACGTCTTGCCGACGCCGGGAGGTCCCGCGAGGCACAGAATCGGCCCCTTCTTTCCAGGCGCGAGCTTGCGGACGGCGAGGTACTCGAGGATGCGCTTCTTGACCTTCTTGAGGTCGTAATGCTCGCTGTCCAGGATCTCGCGCGCCTTGTCGAGGTCGAGGCGATCCTCCGTCTGCTTCGTCCACGGCAGCTCGACGAGCCACTCGAGGTACGTGCGCTGCACGGTGTACTCGGCCGACGACTGCGCCATCTGCTTCAGGCGGTCCAGCTGCTTGCGCGCGGTCTTCTCGACCTCGGCCGGCATGTCCGCC
>DASZUD010000005.1:0-33765 GCA_035548155.1 Polyangia bacterium | reverse complement strand
CAGGAACTGCGCCGACAGCTCCCGCGCCGAGCGCACGAGGATCGGGAAGCCCAGGACGGCGACGTAAGGGAGGAAGCGAAAGGCCCTCACGGACAGGAACGTCGCGAACGCCACGATCGCCAGGTCGACCACCAGATCCATTCCGGGCCGGCGGCGCCAGCGCAGCGCCAGGGCGATCCAGAGCGCGAACGCCAGCGTGGCCGCGCTCCAGGTCGGGTACTGATGAATGGCGGCGGCCGTGAGCGACCATTGACCATCGCCGTCCTCCCAGCCGGGGACCCACAACGCGCGGCCCAGGCCGTATGGATTGCACAGGGTGGCGAGGAACAGCATCACGGCCACGCCGCCCAGCACGCGCGCGTCCCGCGGCCCGAGCGGCCTTCCTCCCGCCACTTCGCTTGCCGCGGCTCCGCTTGTCGCGGCTCGATCCGAGACTCGCCTCCATCGCGCGCCGGCGGCGACGACGAGCGCCAGGAGCCCGACGAGGAGCGGGGCCGCGAGCGCCTCGCCGTTCAGGTTTGCCCGCAAGACCTGCAGCGGCACCAGCCACGCGAGATCACGCACGCGACCCGACCGCCGCCAGCGCTCGAGGCCGCAGCCGAGCGCGGCGAGCCCGAGCGGCGAGAACATTTGATGCCGCACGTCTGTTCGGCTGGCGACGACGTGCATCGCGAGCAGGAGGAGCGGAACGACGGCCGCGGAGCGGCGCTGCTCGCGGCGCAGCGAGAGCAACAGGAGCAGCGCACAGGCTCCCGCGACCGCAGGCTGCAGCAGGCAGAGCGTCCACGTGCGGGCGACGCTGAGCCAGGCGTAGAACGAGACTCCCGCGAGCCAGCTCGGGACGGAGATCGGCGCGCCCGCGCCCGTCGCCGTGAACGTGTCGGTGCGTGGAAAGACGTGCTGCGCCAGGATCGTCCTGCCAACGCGGAGATCGGACCAGAGCACGCCCTCGTGCAGCGGAGTCAGATTCGTGACCACGATCCAGGCCGCCACGGCGAGCGCGACGGCCATTCCGATGAAGCGGGCGCGGCGTTCATTCACGCCCTCGTCGGGCGCGCGCTCTCTCTCCGCCGTCGATCCGCCCGCGCCTGCGCAGAGGCGCCAGACGAGCCACAGGACGGCGGAGTTTCGGAGCAGCAACATCGACGCGGGCACCGGGGCCATCTCGGTCAGCGCCGTGTAGTCGAAGAGATAGAGGTAGCCCGTGAGCGCGAAGACGATCCCGGAGGCCGCGGCGACCGAACGGTGAACGCTTCGCAGCTGAGTCAGCGGGAGCAGCGCGGCGACCCAAAGCACGTACTGCGGGCTGAAGAGCTTCGCGAGACCCATCACGGCGAGCAGCGAGGCCACGGTGCCGGCCACGAAGATCTCGCGCTCGGCCGCGGGCCCGGGCGCGTCGCGCAGGCGCCGCGCGCACACGCCCACGATCGCCAGCAAGGTCACGATGACGGCGACGTCCGACGCCAGCGTCAGCGTCGGGCCCCACGAATGGAAGACCTCGACGGCGCCGTGGGCCTCGCCGCGCGAGAGCCCGATCTCGTGGAGCGACTGCACGAACACGAGCAGGCTCGCCGGCAGGCTCTCGAGCTGCAGCCCGCGATCGGCCTGGAATCGCAGCGTCTGCAAGACGCCGCCGCCCGCGCCCCAGGCGAAGGGCGTCACGAGCGCGCCGAGGAAGAGCGCGATCCGCGCGGCCGGCCGCCAACCCGCGCGCACCAACCACGCGGCGAAAGGCTCCGCCGGCGCCTCTCGGCGGTGGAGCATGACGAAGTACAGCGGCGCGAGCGCCGCGGGCGTGAGCTTGATCCAGATGCCGAGCGTGAGGAGCAGCTCGGCCCAGAGCGGGCGCTTGGACGCGAGCGCGCAATAGACGAAGGCGACCAGCAACGCCCCAACGGCCGCGTCGAAGCGACGAATCGTCAGCCGGCCGAGGAGCGCGCTCAGGACCACGTAGGCGAGCACGACCAGCGCGCTCCTGGAACGCGTCTCCTCGTCGGCGGCGCGTCCCAGGATCACGCTCGGCAACCGCCAGAGCAGCGCGAGCCCGAGCGCCTCGAAGGCCAACATCTCCAGCGCGAAGGCCGACTTGTAGCCGTCCGGCGTCGCCGCGAACAGCCGCGGGATCGTGAACAGGACCGCGGCCCCCGGCGGATAGTGAATCGGGACGTCGCGATACGGCACCTGGCCGGCGACCCATGCGCTGGCCCATTCGTAGAACTGCCCGAGATCGCCGCCCGTCGACGGCAAGAAGCTCGCGAAGAGGTTCGCGTGCGCGGCGGGGTCGTCGGTGCCGGCCCACCAGAGGGTCAGCAGGCGGCTCGCGGCCCAGGCGATCAGCGCCGTCGCGAAGCCGCACTTCGCGAGCAGCCGCCGCCCGGCGGGCGTCAGCCACACGGGGGGCGCGGCGCTCGATGCGTCCTTCGTGCTGACGGCACGCTCCTGCCAGGAACCCCCAGCGCCCCTCACAAACCGTTTGTACGTCGCAAAGGGCTCAAAACTTGAGCGGGTAGGGTCTCGACCCGGGGGGACGGGCCTTCAGGCGTAAACGAACCCGCTGATTTCCCATAACCAATCCCCCGAAATCGACGAGGCGCAACCGCGCGCCGCGGCGCCTCTATCCCCGGCGCCCCGGCGCCGAATCGCCGGAGTCTTCAGCCTGTTTGCCGGGCGGCGCCGCGTTCGGCGCGAGCTCGCGCGCAACCTTCCACGCTCGTTGAACGATCCATGACAACGATCGATCGAGCCTGGCGGCCTCGTTCCGGATCTCTTCGAGCATCTCGCGAGGGAAGTACAGGCTCTGCTTCCTCTGTTCGGGCATGGGTCCACTCAGCTTCGCAATACGCGTGCCGCCGCGCGCGCCGGCAACGCTCGCCCGCGAATCGGGGCGCCAGCGCGCAGCGCTCGGGCGATGTGCAATGGCCGCGGCGAAATGCATGGCCGCGTCGACGTGGCCGTGCGTTCACGGCGACGCAGAACCCTCGTCCTGTTGGAGGATCATGAACTGAACGCGCCGGTTCTGCTGACGGCCGGCCTCGGTCTTGTTGTCGGCAATGGGGTTCTTGCTGCCGAATCCCTTCGCCACGAGTCGGGATGCGTCGATGCCATGGTCGGTGAGCCACTTCAGCACGGCGTCGACGCGGGCCTGGCTCAGCTTGAGGTTCGACGAGGCCTTGCCGCGATCGTCGGTGTAACCCTCGAGCCGCACCTTCTTGATCTCGGGGTGATCCGCGAGAGCGCGGCGGATGGCATTGAGCAGCGGCTCGCTGCTGGGGCGCAGCGTCGCCTGGTCGTTGTCGAACTCGATGCGTTCGAGGATCTGGAGCTCGCCCTTGACCAGACGGACCTTGGGGCAGCCGTTCTTTGCGGCATCTTGATCAGCGTCGCCAGCCTTGTCGGGGCAGGCGTCGTCGGCATCGGGGATGCCATCTCGATCCGCGTCGGGAGGCGGCGGGCAGCCGTTCTTGTCGGGATCGTCGCTGCGCGGGCCTGCCTGCGCCGGGCACGCGTCTTCTCGGTCGGTGATGCCGTCGGCGTCGGCGTCGGGGCAGCCTTCGAGCGTGGCCAGGCCTGCCGCGTCGGGGCAGGCGTCGTCCTTGTCGAGAACGCCGTCCTCGTCGCGATCGGCAGGCGGAGGAGGCGGCGGGGGCGGCACCTGTGCGGGTGGGGCCTCGGCAGCGGGCGGTGGTGGCGGTGAAGCCGCCGCCATGAAATACGTGACGGAAGCCAAGGCGCGGAAGTCGGGGCTGCCGGTCGCCGTCGTGAAGCCGTGACCGGCGCCCAAGCCGACGCGCCACTCGTCGGTGACGGCGTAGTGCACGCCCAGCAGCGCCTCGAGCGGCGTCGTGGGCCCCTTGAAGACCTTGCCGCCTTTGATCGACGTCTCGCCGTAGAGCTCGGGCCCGACCAGGAGCGCGTCGTTCGCGAGCTTGACGCCGGCGGCGCCGCCGAACTGGATGCCGTTCGACATCGGCTGGCCGCCGAAGGTTTCGTCGAGCAGGCGAGCGTCGAATGCGGCCTGGGCGGCGTACGCGAAGGGGCCCACGTCGCCGGCGGCCGCTGCGTGGGGCAGGATGCGAGCTTTTCCGTCGCCCGTGTACGCGCTTCGATCGCCGGTCGGCAAGAGGACCTGCGCGCCGACCGCCAACCGGAAGGGATCGCGGCGCGTTCCGAGCAGGCGCACGTCTGCGCCCACCCGGATGTCGCCGAGCGCCGCGCCCTCTTGGGTGCGATAAAGGACGTTGTCCAAGATTCCCGGCGATCCATTGTCGACGATCGCTACGGGCACGCTCAGCGCGAGCCGCAGGCGGCCGAAGACGTTCACGGCGAGCCCGAGGTGGCCGTAGATCTGGTTGCGCACGGGCGACGTGATCTCATGGCCGCCGGCGTCGCGCAGGACGAGCGGCGCGTGCGCGTGGTCGAAGACGAGAGATGCGGCGAGGCGCCCATGGCCGCGCAGGTCCAGCGAGTCGGCCGCGAACCACTCGCTGCCGGCCTCGGCGGATTCAAATCGTTGCAGAGCGAAGCCCTGTGCGACGGTTTGGGCGTGTACCGCGTGCGCGAACGTGGCGACAGAGGCCGCGCCCAGCAGCCCGGCTTTCAGCAAGTTCTTCACGTCGATCTCCTGTCGTAGGTCGTTGGCGTCGGCGGGGATCAGCGCTGCCGGCGGTGGCGCGAGCGGGTCAGCGTCATCGCCGCGAGCGCGACGGCCAGGCCGATGGTGGAGGGGGCGACGGGCGCGCCATTTCCGAAATCGCAGCCTCCGCCGCCGCCGATGCTGCGGGGCGCGGGACCGGCGCCGCAGACGCCGTCGGTGCACTGACCCGAGCGGCAGTCCGAGGCCGCCGTGCAGGACAGCCCGGTGGGCAGGGCGCACTGCCCGTCGGTGAAGCAGATGTTCGACGCGCAGGTCTTGGCGTCGGTGCACGCGCCGCCAGCGTTGGCGCCGCACGTGCGCGTCGTGGCGTTGCAGGCGCCCGACGCGCAGACTGCGGCTGCCTCGGCGGCATTGCAGGCGCCGTCGTGCAGCCCGTCCGCGGGCAACGCGCCGCCGTCGGGCAACTTCGTGGCGCACGTCAGGCGGGCCCGATCGCAGTAGGAGCCGGCCACGCAGTCGGCGTCCCGCACGCAGCGGCCTGCGCCCGACGGCTGGCACTGCTGGGCAGCGGCGTTGCAGAGGCCGCTCTGGCAGGCCGTGGTCTGGGTCGCGGCGTCGCAGGGGCCCTCGCCGTCGGCAAGGCCGCACTTGCCGTTGCCGCCGCAGACGCCGGTGGCGCAGCTCTGGGCCGTCGTGCACGCGGCACCAGTGGGTAGCGCGCAATCCTTCGTCGTCGGATTGCAGGCGCCGCTCGCGCAGATCGCCTGGCCGCTGGCCAGAGTGCAGCCACCGTCGTGCACGCCGTCGCTCGGCAAGGGCTGGCCGACGATCAGCTTGGAGTGGCAGAGCCCCGCGCTGCCGTCGCAGTAGGCGGTCGTGGGACAGTCGGCGTCCTTGCCGCAGCCCGCGCTGCCGCAGACGCCGCTGCCGCCGCAGACGCCGCTTTGGCACTGCGAGGCGGTCGCCGACGTGCAGCCGCGTTGACCATCGGCGAGGCCGCACTTGCCGTTGCCACCGCAGGCGTTTCGCACGCACTGGTTGGCCGCCGTGCATGCGGCGCCGTTCGCGTCGGCGCAGGTGTTGGTGGTGGCGTTGCACCGGCCGCTGGCACACGCCGCGTTGGCATCGGCCGCGCAAGCGGCGTGCGTGCCGTCCGATGGCAGCGGGCTCCCGGCCGTCAGCTTGGTCGCGCAGTGGAACGTCGAACCGTTGCAGTACGAGCCGTCGGCGCAGTCGGCGTCGGTGCCGCAGCCGCCGGTGTCGGCGGGCACGCAGACGCCGCTGTGGGCGCCGCACGCGCCGCTCTGGCAGACGGTCGCGGCGTTGGTCGCCGTGCAGGCGCCCTCGCCGGCGACTTGGCCGCACTTGCCGTTGCTGCCGCAGAGGTTGTCGGCGCAGCCCGCTGCGGCGGTGCAGGGGCCGCCCACTCCAGCGCCGCACGTCACGGTCGTCGGGTTGCACAGCCCTGAGTTGCAGACCGCGGTCGCGTTCGCGGTCGTGCAGGTACCGTCGTGGAGGCCGTCGCCGGTCAACGCGGCGCCGTCGGCGAGCTTGGTGGCGCAGGTGAACTGGTTGCGATCGCAGTAACTGCCGTCGGCGCAGTCGGCGTCGACGTAGCAGCTGTTTGCGGCGGCGGGGATGCAGGTGCCGCCCGCGCTGCACGTGCCCGACTGGCAGTAGGTGGCCGCGTTCCCGCTCGTGCATCCGGTCTCGCCGTCGGTGGCGCCGCAGTGCCCGTCGCTGCCGCAGAGGTTGTAGCGGCAGCTCCGAGCGGCCGTGCACGCGGCGCCATTGGCGTCGGCGCAGGTGTTCGTCGCCGAGTTGCACAGGCCCGATGCGCACACCGCGGCGGCGCTGGCGCACGTGCCGTCGTGGAGGCCGTCGTTCGCGACGACCGCGCCGGAAGGCAGCTTGGCCGCGCATGCCAGGGCCGCCCGATCGCAGTAATAGCCGCTGGTGCAATCCCCATCCACGTAGCAGGCGCCGCTCGTGGCGGGCACGCAGACGTGACCATTCGGGCTGCAGGCGCCGGACTGACAGACGGTCGCAGCGTTGGCGGTCGTGCAGCCGCCGGTGCCCGTGACGTATCCGCACGTGTCGTTCGACGGGCTGCACACTCCGGACGCGCAGCGCGCCGCCGCAGGGCCCGAGCAGGTGCCACCGGGAACCGGGCTCCCGTTCGCAGGCTTGGGCGCGCAGGAGCCGCCGACGCAAACGTTCTGCGTCCCGCAGTCGGAGTCGACGACGCAGCTCGACACGCAACCTCCGGTGACGTCGTTGCAAAACGCACCCGCGTGCGTGGCGCCGGCGGCGGTACAGTCGTTGTTGCTCGTGCAGAGGCCGCAGTAGCCCGAGGGCGAGCAGAAGGGCGCGCCGGAGCCGCAGTCGGCCGAGGAGCCGGCGCCTTGATCGCCCGCGCAGACGCTGCACGAGCCCGCGCCCACGCCGGACAGGCGGCAGGACGGATAGTTGGCGGAGCTGCACGCCGCCTGGGCGGCGCTGCCGAAGTTGCCATCGCAGGGAATGGCGCAGACGTTGTGCGCGCCGCTCGCATCGCACGCGCCGTTTCCCGATGGGCATGTGCTGGTGTCGGCCAGGGTGCAGGTGCCGCACACGTGCTTCTGCGGGTCACAGAGACTTCCTGCGGGCGAGGAGCCGCAGTCCGCGTCGCCCGCGCAGCAATTGGCGGTGGCGGTCGCGCCGTTGTCGGTGGCGTAGAGCTGGAGGAATTCGTGCTTCGACCAGGCGCCACCCGTGGAGCCGGTGAAGCCCATGAAGAACGTGCTGCCCAGCGAGGTGGCCAGGTTGATGCCAGTCGTGCTGAGCGCCGCGGTGGTGGGCTTGCTGTCGGTCTGCGCGACGAATACTTCCAGCTTCGTCGCGGCGGCCGCGTAGTCGATCCAAATGAAGAACGGCAAGCCGCCGACGGGATCCACGGCCGGCGTGAGGTCGGAGAACAGCACGGGCGTCGGCAGCCCGCTGTTGGTGGGCGAGTTGTGGTCGGCGTTGCCGTTGCGCGTGATCGCGATGTGTGGGCCGCCCGGATCCCATCCGTTGACGTACGTGTCGAACTCGACGACGACGGAATCGGGGATGCCCTGATAGCCGATGCCGCCGCCCGGGTCGCCGATGGCACCGGCCCCGGCGGGTGCGTTGTGCATGACGAAGGTCATGCCGTCGGCCGGCGTATACGAAGTGTCGGTCGTGATCTTGACCTCCATCTTGATGTGGAAGTCGTCAGTGGCGCTGAAGGGCGTCCGGTACATCACGGAGCCGCGCTGGTTGCCAGTGTCTTGCGTGATGACGATGCTCTGACCGTTCAGCGCCGCGTTCTCGTTCAGCTGGAAATTGACCAGCGTCGGGCCGCCGTTGTAGCAGACGTCGCTGTGGCCGCTCGGCACCGCGAGGGCGGGGCTGCTCAGCGCCGCGAGCGATGCCAGGGTCATCAGCGAGGGCGAGAGGGCCGCGAAGTGTGGGCGGCGCCGAGGACGAGCGTGCAGCATGGAGACTCCGATGAGAGAAGGTTCGAACGCGTGGGAGCGGGCGAGCACCTGTCACATCGACGAGCACGGGCTGTTCTTGACCGCAGAGCTCACGCGAAAGCGCCGTCGAAATGGCGTCGCTCATCGGCCGTTTTTTCGTCGGGATTCCGACGGTGCGCGCCTCTGAACGAATGCATGCATTCGCAGGGGTGCGTTGCGGATCGCGCTGCTCCTTCGGGCGCGGGAGCGTGGGTCGTGGGGAATGCCTGCTTCGCCCCGACGGTTGATCAGAGTGTGATGAACAGCGAGCGCAACATCTATCTCACGTCCATCGACGAGCGTCGGTTGTCGGCGCTGCTTCGCTCTCGCGCGAGCACGCTCGAGCCGCGCACCGTGGACCTCCTCGAGGAAGAGCTGGCGCGCGCGCGGATCGTCGAACCGTACGAGGTTCCCCGCGACGTCGTCACGATGAACAGCATCGTCTCGTTCGAGGACCTCGACACCGGCGAACAGTTTCGCGTGACGCTCGTCTATCCGAGCGCCGGGTCGGGAAGCGACGGTCGCGTGTCCGTGCTCGCGCCCGTCGGCAGCGCGCTGCTCGGGCTCGCCGTCGGCGACTCGATTGATTGGCCGCTGCCCGACGGCCGTTCCCGGCGCGTTCGGGTGATCGCGGTGCCCTATCAACCCGAGGCCGGCGGGCAGCTCGACTTGTAGTCGAGCTCAGACGTCGAGGGCGCGCGAGTCCGTCGCGCCGGCCGCGACGCGCTTGCGGCGCGCTGACGAGCGCGTGACTTCGTCACGGCGTCGCTTCGTCGCCAGGCGCTGGGCTCTCGTCGACGGCCTCGAGCGTGATGCGGCCGAGCGCGCCGCTGCGAAAGTCATTGAGCAGCGCGGTCGCGGCGCGCGCGACGTCGGGGCCGCCGTCCTTCACGAGGCTGCGCCTCGTCGCGATGAGCTCGAGAAGGGCGTGCTCGTCGCAGCCGGCGGGCAGGGCGCCGTAGCGCTGAACGAGCAGGGGCGCGTAGTGGCGCAGCAGATAGGCGCCCAGCGTCGCGGCGACGTCTCGGTCATCGTAGGCGGCGCGTCCGATGCTGTGGGTCGCGGCCAGCTTGTAGGCGCCGTCTTGCGCCATGCCGGGCCACAGCATCCCGGGCGTGTCGACCAGGCTCATTCCAGGGCCCAGCCGGTGGAACATCTGGACCTTGGTGATGGCGGGCTCGTCACCGACGTGCGCGACGTGCCGCTTGAGCAGCGCGTTCATCAGCGTCGACTTCCCCACGTTGGGGATGCCGAGGATCATCATGCGCAGCGGTTTGACGGGCGTGCCGCGGTCGGGGCGCTGCGACTGACAGGCCTTGAGCACCCGCTGGGCCTCGCTCGGCTTCTTGGCGCACAGCGCGATGGCCCGGACGCCGGGCTGCGCGTTGTAGTGCCGGAGCCAGCCGGCCGTGCGCTCGGGATCGGCGCTGTCGGCCTTGTTGAGCAGCTTCAGCGCGGGGCGCTGCCCCTGCCGGCGCAATTTCTCGAACAGCGGGTTCGAGCTGGAGCGCGGCGCGCGTGCGTCGAGCACCTCGATGACCAGATCGGTCTGACCCATGGTCTCGGCCGCCTTCGCGCGCGCCGTGACCATGTGTCCCGGATACCATTTGATCGACATACGTGAGGGCCCTGCAGGGGCCGGAACGCAAGCTAGCAGCCCGGTTCGCGGATCCCAAGCGCTCGTGAGCCCTTTCGCCGACTCGGCGACGAGCGCTGCCGTCACGGCACGGGCGGGGCCTGCTCGGGCGTCTCCGCGGCGGGGACGGGCGCGCTCTCGGGCGGCGGCGTCGCGGCGGGGGCAGTCGGAGCCGTGACGCCCTCCGGCTGCTCCGGCGGAGCCTCTGAGGGAGGCGTCGTGATTGGCGCCTCTTCAGGAGGTGCCGCAGCTTCGCCGTTCGCGTTCGGCGTCGTCGCGGGCGCAGGCGACGTCGTGGGAGTCATCGAAGGAGGGACGTACCCGCCCGTCGCATCGATCGCGATTCTGCCGAGCAAGACCGCCGGCGGGGGCAGCGCGGGGACCACGGGCACCTCGACCGTCGCGGTTCCACCAGGCGCGGGCGTCGTCACCTCGGGCGTCGTCGCCACGGGGGCCGCCGGCACCGGCGCCGCCGTCTCGGGTGCTGCCGTCGCAGGCGTCGTCTCGACGGGCAGCGGCGCGGCTGTCGCGGCCGCGGGAGGGGGAGCGATGGCCGGCGTCGCGTAGACATCCGGCGGCGCGGCCGCCGCGGGTGGCTCCGTCTGGATGACAGACGTCGCGCCCGCCGGTTCGGGCGCCACCGCCGGCGCAGGTTGAGGAACCAAGGACGGTGGAACCGGAAAGGTCGGCGGTTGCACGACGACGGGCGGTGTTCCCGTCGGGAGGACGAATGGCGCCGACGGGGCGCTCACCTGCGCATGCAGCCCCTGCCCCGGGCCGCCGAGCAGAGTCACGGCGACGACGCCGACCCCGAGGCCAAGGATCTTGCGAACATCCATGATCCAAGCGTGAGACGGCGCCGGCCGTCGGACAAGGCTCACGGCGACGAGGGGCCTCAGGGAATCGTCGCCGGCGCCGCGCACACCGAGTTGATGCACCTCACCGCGCTCCCGACGTCGCAGCAGTCCGCCGCCTCTCGACACCGCTCGTACAACCCCGCGCAGCTCGGCCCGCCCGATCCGCACGTCAGCGCGCCGCTGTCGCCGCGCCGACAGAACCCACCGCAACACTGGTCGCCCGTCTCGCATCCCGCCCCGTCGGCGCGGCATGGATCGAAGCTCCAGTACCCGCGCGAGTTGCCCGCGTAGAGCTCCTGCGCCGGCAGGTAGAACGCTGGATGGCTCGGATCGCTGCCGGGCTTGGGATCGAGGTCGATCGCGGCGACCCACAGCTTCTTTGGGGTGACTTCGTCCTGCCAGGCGTAGTTGCGGGGATCGCTCGTCCAGGGAGACGCGGTGGCGACGTTGCCGTACTGGCGGCGGCTCGTGAACACGACCCAGGCGTAGCCGCCGGCCGCGATCGGTCCCACCGTGGGCTCGTAGTTGAGGACGGCGTCTTGCTCGGCGGAGTGCGGCGCCTTCGTCGGAAGGTTCGCCGCCCCCGTGCTCGAGCGGCCGTTGAGCGCGTCCAGCCGGTGCGCCTTCTGCGTCGCGAGGTCCACCCACCACAGCTCGCTGGTGTTCTCGCCCCACGTGTAGCCCCAGTAGTGGGACTTGTTCGACAGTTGGAGGGCGAAGACCACGGCGTTGCTCTCGGGGAGGAACGCCGTGAACGTCACGGCGACGTCGGGGGCCGCGCTGTCCGTCGACGTGCTCGCGGGGGGTGTGAAGACCACGCGCGGGTTGGTGAACGCGCTCTTGCCGTCGAAGTCGAGCAGCACCAGCGAGGCTCGATCGGCGGCGACGGACGGGGCGCCGCCGCTGGCGTCGAAGGAGCCGCTCCAGAAGTTGAAGGCCACGTGGCGCGTGTCCGGTGAGAACGAGGGGAGGGCGGCGCGAAAGCCCGCGGGCAGCCCGGTCACTCCCGGCACGGGCGTCGCGGCCGGCATGGCGTAGAGGCGGCTCTGGTTGTCCCCGGCGATCAGCGGGCCGGAGCTGCTGAGCAGCAGCGTGCCGTCACGGCTCAGCGCGGGGAAGGCGAGGCTGGGGGCGCCGATGAGAGGCCCTCCGGCTCCCCGCGTGGGGTCGTTCACGAGATCGATCGCGACGGTGTCGGAGGCGTTGGGCGCGACGGTCTTGTCGGCTTGCGTGACCATGAACGTGCCCGCGCCCGAGACCGTGTGGCAAACCCGACAACCGTTCCCCGTCGCGGCGCTGTCGACGCCCGCCACCAGCTTCGGCGCCGTGGCGCCGGGCGAGATCGCCAGCGTGCCGGCGCCGAATTGCTTGCCGTACGAATCGACGTAGGGGGAGTTCTTCACGTACGACGTTCCGTACGAGTTGTAATAAATCGTTCCGTGGAGCGACGCCTCGGCGATGTTCCAGGTCATCGTGTACGGGCCGAACGCCTTGCCCTGCTCCGAGAAGACCAGCGCGACGTCCAGCGCTCCGCCGCCCGACGAGCGCGTCATCGCGTCCCACGCCGCTTGAGGCACGGGCAGATTTCGAAAGGGGGCGTGATTGGCCGCGAAGTCTCCCGTGTACCGGTAGTTCTTGCCGCGCACCGAGACCCGAACCCCGTCGAACGCGTGCGAGCCGGCGTTCCATTGCAGCAGCGGCGCCAGCAACCCGCGCGGGAAGACCGTCCCATCGTACGGGTACAGCAACGAGACGGTGGGATCGAAGGTGGGATCGCGCCCCAGGGCCGCCACGACGTCCGGCGCCGGCGGCTTGCCGGCGCCGTCGCCGCCCACGCCCCTGAACCCTCCGAGCGCGGGGCCGCTTCCGCCTCCCGTCTGGTCGGGGTCGCCCTCGTCGGCCGCCTCCAGGTTCACGGTCACCGTCGTGCTGGCCGTCTCCTGGCCATAGCGTGCGGTGACGTGCCCGGCGCCCCCCACGATGCCCGATGCGGTGAACAGCCCGTTGCCGTCGATCTGCCCGAGCTCGCCGCGGTCCAGCGACCACTTCGCGACGACCGGCCCAGCGCCCCGCGTCGCCTGAAATTGAACCGTCGGCGGGGCGGCGCCGCTCACCGCCGTGACGACTGGGCTGGCGGGCCGGATCGACAGCGGGGCATTCGGCGCGGCGCCTCCGTCCCAGGGGCCGAAGACGATGCCGGCGTCTTGCGTCGCGCCGCCAGCTCCGCCCGCCGCGTCCGTTCCTCCGACGGGTCCGGCGCCTTTGACCCCCGCGACTTTGCACGCGGGCAGCAGGGCGAAGAGGCCGATGGCGATCGCCGCCGGCGTCCAAGCGGAGGGGCGAACGGTGCGAGCTGACCCAGGATGACCGAAGAGCATTCGGTCAAGAGTGGGGGTCAGGGCCCAGTTTCGTTGCGCCCCCGGGGCGAATTCTTCGGGCAGCGGTCAGGATGCTGCGACAAACGACGAACGGGCCGACCGGCTGCGGCGGCTCTGCGCGCGATTGGCTTGCCGCTCGGCTCGGGCGCGGACATCGCACCCGGACACGGCGCGGGAGTCTGATCCCGGCGCGTGACCCGCCGGCCCACTCAGCTCAGCATGTCGAGCAGGCCCGCGAGGGGGATCGTCACCGCGTCGGAGCGCGCGGCGAGCTCGTCGTGCAGCTCGTGCAGCGCCCTGCTGATGAGATGGACGTCGAGGACCAGCGAGAGCTCGTCGCCCTTCGGCACGAACGGCGCGCCGGCCGCGACCTCGAGGTACGTGCGCAGGAACGCGGCCGTGATCGATCGATACCAGGCGTCGGCCCAAGGCGCCGCGGCGTCCCGGTCCAGTTCGCGCACCGTCGCAGGATCGAACAGCGCCGATAGGGCGGCGTAGTGGAAAGAGCGGATCATGCTCGCGACGTCGCGGAAGGCCGAGTGCTTGCGGCGGCGCTGGTCCAGCGTCTCCCGTCCTGGCCCCTCGAAGTCGATGATCACGAAGTCCCTGCCCGTCGAGAGCACCTGATTGAGGTGATAGTCGCTGTGCGTGCGGATGCGAGAGGCCGTCAGCTTCTGACCCAGCAGCGGCGCGAATGCCTTGAGCACGCGGTCGGGGTGCGCGATCAGCTCGCGCGCCATGCTCGCCGCCGACGGCGGCAGCCAATCCGTGCTCTCGCGTAGGAACCGCAGCGTTCTGCCGGCGCGGTTCCGCAGCGACTGGTACTTCGATCTGCTGTCGAGGATCGAATACGGTTCGGGGCGAAACGCCGGCAGCGTGGGCTCCGACGCGAGCGCCAGGTGCATCTCGGCCGTGCGCCGGCCCAAGAGCGCAGCCACCTCCATGTAGGGGCCGACGACGTCGTGCAGGGCGGGCGGCGCCTCGCCTCGCGCCGCCTCGAGCGGGCGTCGCGGCATGGGGGAGGGCGGCGTGTCGCGGTGGCGCGTGAGCACGCGCTCGAAGAACCGTCGTAGCTCCTCGCTCGCGTGCGTCCAGGCGCTGCCTTCGTTGCGAACGTAGCTCTGCAGCACGGCGAGCGTCGCCGGCTCGCCTCGCGCTCGCCGCAGCTGCAGCGAGCCGGCGATGCGCGGCACCAGGGTGGGCGCACGCTCGTTGAGGAAGCGCGTCACCTCCAGCTCGGGGCTGACGCCGTCCTCGATCCGGCGAAACATCTTCAACAGGTATCTGTCGTCGTAGCGGAGCGCCGCCGCCGTGTGGTCGACGCTGATGTTCAGCGGGTCGCCCTCGGGCCTCTCGAGCGGCCCGAAGGTCGTCGCCTCGACGAGGCTGCCCGAGCCCGATCGAAGCGGGCTCTGCTGGAGCAGGCTGAACAGGCCGCGCGCCGCCGTCGGGTCCTCGGCCACGTCGATCAGCTGCGCGTCGCCCGCGGGGGTCCGCAGGGTCGCGATGACGGCGGCGGGTGGCGCCGCGTGCCCGTCGGATGCGAGGCCGAGCGGGATCATGAACCGTTCAGGCTCCGCGCTCGCGTACTCGACCCGCACGATGAGGAGGTGCAGGGGAATCTCCGGCAGCGCCACGACGTCGTCGATGCGCGCCGACGTCAGATCAGCGCGCCGCCGCGCGAACCAGCGCCGCGTGTACAAGAAGTCGGGGAGCGCCTCTTCGAGCGCGCCCCGGGCGGGGCCATGAAGCAGCACCTGTGGGCTGGCCGCCTCGATGGCCGGGGGGCGGTAGCGGGCCGCCGCGTCGGTCTCGGCATCGGCGGGCGGCTGTTCGAGCGACAGCCAGTAGAACGAGTGACCGCCGAGCATCAGCAGGTACGGCTGCTCGCCGATGATGGGCATCTCCGTCCGGCCCATGAGCTCGACGGGGCGCAGGCCCTTCCACTTGGAAAGGTCGAGCTCGACGTACTGCGCGTGTCGCGACAGGTTGGCGACGACGAGAACGATCTGGTCGTCGAGCTGGCGCTCGAAGACGAGCACGCGGTGGTTCGAGGGCGTGAGGAACCGCATCGTGCCGCGCCCGAAGACGCGAAACTGCTTGCGGAGCGCGATGAGGCGCTTGGTCCACCATAGGCGGGAGTTCGGGTTGTTTTGCTGCGCCTCTACGTTGATGGCCTCGTAGTGATATTCGGGATCGATCGTGACGGGCAGGATGAGGCGCTGGGGATTCGCGCGCGAGAAGCCCGCGTTGCGATCGGAGCTCCACTGCATGGGCGTTCGTACGCCGTTCCGATCTCCCAGGAACACGTTGTCGCCCATCCCGATCTCGTCGCCGTAGTAGAGGACGGGGGTTCCGGGCAGCGACAGGAGGATGCCGTCGAGCAGCTCCATCTTGCGCCGATCGTTGCCGACGAGGGGCGCGAGCCGGCGGCGGATGCCCAGGTTGATGCGCATCTCCGTGTCGGTCGCGTAGGCGCGGTACATGTAGTCCCGCTCCTCGTCCGTCACCATCTCGAGCGTGAGCTCGTCGTGGTTGCGCAAGAACAGCGCCCACTGGCAGTTCGCCGGGATCGTCGGCGTCTGCGCCAAGATGTCGAGGATGGGAAACCGATCCTCCATGTGAATCGACATGAACATCCGCGGCATGATCGGAAAGTGGAAGTTCATGTGGCACTCGTCGCCGGCGCCGAAGTAGGCCGCCGCGTCCTCCGGCCACTGGTTGGCCTCGGCCAGCAGCATGCGGTCCTTGTACTTCCCGTCGATGTGCGCGCGTAGCTCCTTGAGGAAGGCGTGCGTCGCGGGGAGGTTCTCGCCGTTGGTGCCGTCGGCTTCGTAGAGGTAGGGCACGGCGTCGAGGCGCAGGCCGTCGACGCCCTTGTCGAACCAGAAGTCGACGACCGAAAACAGGGCCTCGCGCACGGCCGGATTCTCGAAGTTGAGGTCCGGCTGGTGCGAGTAGAAGCGGTGCCAGTAGTACGCGCGCGCGACGGGATCCCAGGACCAATTCGACGGCTCGAAGTCCTTGAAGATGATGCGCGCGTCGGGGTACCGGTCGGGGGTGTCGCTCCAGACGTAGAAGTCACGCTCGACGGAGCCGCGGGGTGCCTCGCGGGCCCGCCGGAACCATGGGTGGCGGTCCGACGTGTGGTTGAGGACCAGCTCGGTGATGACGCGTATGCCCCGCTTGTGCGCCTCGGCGAGGAGCTCGTCGAAGTCCGCCAGCGTGCCGCAATCGGGATGCACGTCCGTGTAGTCGGCGATGTCGTAGCCGTCGTCGCGCAGGGGCGTCGGGTAGAACGGCAGCATCCAGATGGCCGTGACGCCGAGGTCCTGCAGGTAGTCCAGCTTGGACGTCACCCCGACGAAGTCGCCGATGCCGTCGCCGTTGCCGTCGAAGAAGGAACGGACGCGCAGCTCGTAGATGATTGCGTCCTTGTACCAGAGGGGGTTGTGGCCGATCCGATCCTCCGGCGTGAAGGACGTGGTGCGCAGTCGTTTCATCCCTAGTCGATTCATCATGGGGGATGCGCGCGCCCGCCACAACCCGCCCAAGCCCGGACTCTGGAGGTTGGGGGGCATTCACGCCCGTCGCTGCCACCTTGGCAAGTGAGCCGACCGGACCCATATACGAGCGATTCTCGTTTCGACTGGCTTACGCGGGTTGGACGGGGCGGGGGGGGGGAGACACGGCTCGGGCCGGTGATCCAGGATCGAGATCGCGGCAGCTCGACCGCTTGACGCCGCCCGCGCGGGGGACTTCAGCCCTCGCGCGTGGCACCGGCACGCAACGAGGTCACCGCTTCGTTGCTGCCGCTCCTCGTAGGACGGCGCGGTATGCGGCGCGAAGGTACGGCACGGAAGTCGCAGGGCCGAGCCGGCTAGGAGGAAGACATGGACGCCATCAGCCTGCTCAAGTCGCAGCACCGCGAAGTCGAGACGCTCTTCGAGAAGATCGGAAAGGCGAAGAAGCCCGAGCAAAAAGAGAAGCTGTTCACGAAGATCGCGGACAGCCTCGCGATCCACGCGAGCATCGAGGAGCACCACTTCTACCCGTCGGTGAGGGATCGGCGGACCGAGGACATCTTGCTCGAATCTCTGGAGGAGCACCTCAGCATCAAGCGCATCCTGAGCGACCTGCTCGACACCGACGCGACCGACGAGACCTTCGACGCGAAGATCAAGACCCTGCAGGAGCAGGTCGAGCATCATGTCGAGGAGGAAGAGCACGATCTGTTTCCGAAGGTCGCGAAGATCTTCGACGAGGACGAGCTCGAGGCGATCGGTCAGGCCATGAGCGAAGAACAGGCGGAGATCGAGGAGCAGGGAAGCCCCCGCGAGGCGGTCCCGGCCGAGACCGACAAGCCCGCGACGCTCTGAGCCGCCGTCACGGCGACCGTCGATCGAGCCCGCGACGTTCGCTCGACGGTCGCCGCGCGGTTCGTGAAAACGCGCCTTCTCGGCGTTCCCGATTTCGTACTGATACCCAAGGGTAACGCCGCGCGATTCGTCACTTTCTTCGCGGTCGCCGGGTGTGCTCGCGTGGTATGCACAACGAGCGAGGCCATGATGGAAGAAGGTCGGGATACGGGATTCGAATCAGCCCGCCCGATCGCCGCGAGGCCATCCGAGCTTCGCGCCGCCGCGCTTCACCGGCCGCCCGTCGAGGACGCGCCGCTCTTCAAGGTGCTCGCAGCCATCGCCGACGCCGTGACGGCGTCGGAGGTCTACGAGGCGCTGGTCGATCGCGTCGCTGACGCCGTCGATGCGTCGAGCGCGGGCCTGTGGCTCGCCGACGCTGACGGCCGAACCGCCACGTTGATGCGCAGCCGCGGATACTCCGCCGACGCCGTTCGCGCGATCGAGGTCCTTCAGGTCCACGGCCACGAGAGCTCACCCGCCCTCGATTGCATTCGGCGCGACGTGCCGCTGTGGATCCCCTCGCAGGCCGCGATGTACCAGCGGTATCCGCACCTCCAGTCGGTCGCGGTGCAGCCGCGCACCTACCGCGTCTGCTGCCTTCCCTTGTCGACCCAGGGGCGTGTGCTCGGGGCGCTGTGCCTGACGATCGAAGCGGAGGGCGACGCGAGCGAGTCCGAGAAGGACTTCCTGCTCCTCGTCGCCAAGTACGCGACCCAGGCCATCGAGCGCCTCCGCCTGTATCAAGAGACGCTCGACGCCCAGACGAGGGCCGAGCAGCTCTATCGCTTCGCGGAGTCCGTCGTCGCCGCGGATCGCGTCGAGACGGTCTACGAAGCCGCGTTGGCCTCGATCGAGGCGGCGCTCGGTGTCCGGCGCGCCGCGATCCTGACGTACGACGAGCAGAAGGTCATGCGCTTCCGCGCGTGGCGGAGGCTCTCGGACGAGTATCGCGCCGCGGTCGACGGACACTCGCCCTGGCGGCCCGGCGACGCGTCACCGCAGCCGGTGCTGGTGAGTGACGCCCTGGCCGATCCCGCCTGGTCGTCGTACGCGGACGTCTTCCGCGCCGAGCGCATCGGGGCGCTCGCGTTCTTCCCGCTCCTCGCGCGCGGGCGCCTGCTGGGGAAGCTGATGCTGTACCACGACGAGCCGCACACGTTCACGCCCATGGAGCTGGGCATCGTGCGTGCGATCGGGTTCCACCTCGGCTCGGTCATCGCGCGCTTCAGCGCGTGGGCGGACCTCGAGGAGACGGTTCGCTACAACGAGCTCTTCGCCGGCATGCTGGCCCATGATCTGCGTTCTCCCCTGAGCGCCGTCATGATGTCCGCGCAGCTGCTCGTGCGCCGCCACGCCGGTGAGACCCCTTCGGACAAGGGCGTCGCCAAGCGCGCGAACAGCATCCTCACCAGCGGTCAGCGCATGAACACGATGATCGCCCAGCTGCTCGACTTCACGCAGAGCCGCGCGGGCGGCGGCATTCGCATCGAACGGCGAGAGGTGAGCCTCGACGCGCTCCGGGAGCAGGCCGTCGGCGAGCTCGAGCTCGTGCGCCCGGAGTGGGTCATTCGCTGCGAAGCCGCCGGGAACCTCGTGGGGCGCTGG
Organism: Polyangia bacterium; assembly: GCA_035548155.1. Classification (GTDB taxonomy): domain Bacteria; phylum Myxococcota_A; class Polyangia; order Fen-1088; family Fen-1088; genus DASZFV01. Next base: position 14,753 of record DASZUD010000005.1, on the reverse strand, counting down.
GATCCCGGCCGGCTCGTTCAGGTGCTCTCGAACGTGATCGCGAACGCCGGGCAACACGGGCAGCAGGGCGCGCCGATCACCGTCAAGCTCGACGGGAGCCGCGACGAGCGCGTCGTCATCGAGGTGCACAACCGCGGGGCCGTCTCGCCCTCCGTTCTGCCCTCGCTGTTCGACCCCTTCCGCACGACGCGATCTCGACGGGGCCAGTCGAGTGGCCTGGGCCTGGGCCTGTTCATCGTCCGGGAGATCGTGCGCGCGCACCGCGGCACCGTCGACGTGGCCTCGTCCGAGGAGGGGACGACGGTTTCGATTTCATTGCCTAGGGTTTAGCAATTTCTGCCGGCGCCGCTGGCGTGGTTGGGCATTCGGGCCCACGTTTCTCGGGATGAGCGATCGAGCCATGCCCCGAGCCCGCGTCCTGATCATCGAGGACGACCGCGACATTCGCGAGGCCCTGGAGCAGGTCTTCGTCGACGAGGGGTACGAGGTCGAGTGCGCGGAGGACGGAGCGGACGGCCTGGCGAAGCTGCGGGGCGGCGGCCCCAAGCCGGCGGTCATCGTGCTGGATCTGTGGATGCCGCGCATGGACGGGCTCGCGTTCCGAAGGGCCCAGCTCGCCTCCGAGGAGACGGCCGACATTCCGGTGGTGGTCGTCACGGCGGGTGGGGTGGCGCCCCAGGAGGTGGCCGCCCTCGGCCTCTCCTACGTGCTGCTGAAGCCGGTCGACCTGTCGATCGTCCTGCGCGTCGTGCGTCGCTTGTCGTCGCAGCACCAGATCCGTCATCAACAGGCGGGCGCCAGCGGCTGAGGGGCCGCGTGACGGCTACATGCAGGCGCCCGCGACGCAGGTCTGGGCGCCCGGGCAGACCGTTCCGCACCCGTTGCAGTTGTTCTTGTCGGCGAGCGTGTTGGTGCACGCGCCGCCGCAAAACGTCGTGCCGGTAGGGCAGGAGCCGCTGCACGAGGAGGCGGTGCACGACGCCCGCGCGTCGTAGAGCAGCTTGATCTCGCCGGCGGAGAGCACGCGGTCGTAGGCGCGCAGCTCGTCGATCGTGCCGGTCAGACGGGCGTTCACGCCCGAGGGCGTGGCGCCCGGGATGTAGGTCGTCAGGTAATCGGCGAGCCCGGACCCGACGTACGTCCCCGTGCCCGAAGAGGAGAGGCTCCCGTCGACGTAGAACTTCTCGCCCGCCGACGGGTCGTAGGTGATGGCCAGGAAGTGCCACGCGTTCAGCGTCACCGTCGCCGAGAGCGGCGTGTTCCCGTTGACCTGCCACAAGTAGCCGTAGACGGTCGAGCCGGCGATGCTGAGGAACGGCATGCACCATCCGCAGCCGCCCGCCGCGCTCGTGACGCCGAAGATCGGGCCGTTCGTCGTCGACGTCGCGTAGACCCACGCCGACGCCGACATCGTGTTGTTGCCGCCGAACCAGCTCGTGAGGCTGGCCGTGAGGTAGCTCGTCCCGCTGAAGGTGAGCGCGTCGTTGGTTTGGCCGGACGTCGTCCACGTGGGGCCGTTGTTCAGCGTCGCGGTGTGGCCGCTGCCCGACGAGTCCGCCGACGTGCTGCCGGTGCCCTCGTCGAGGTGCCACAGGCCGACCAGCCCCTGCGAGCAGGACGTGCACGAGATCGCGCCGCAGGTGGTGCCGCAGCCGCCGCAGTTGCGGCTGTCGCTGGTGGTGTCCACGCAGGTGCCGCTGCAGTCGGTGCCGGTCGCGCAGCCGCACGTGCCCGAGATGCAGGTCTCGCCGCCCGAGGTGTTGCAGGTCGTGCCGCACGTGCCGCAGTTGCCCGTGTCGACGTTCTTGTTCGTGCACGCGCCGCTGCACAGCGACTCGCCGCCGCCGCAGCCGCCGCAGGTCGAGGCCGAGCACGACTGCCGCGCGTAGTAGATGATCGCGATCTCCGTGGCGCTGAGGACGCGGTCGTAGGCGCGCACGTCGTCGATCGTGCCCTTGAGGTAGGTGTTCACGCCCGACGGCCTCGTTCCCGTGAGATAAGTCGTCCAGGTGTCGCTTGCCCCGGACGGGACGAAGGTGCCCGTGCCCGACGAGGACAGGGCTCCGTCGACGTAGAACTTCTCGCCCGCCGACGGATCGTAGGTGATGGCCAGGTGGTGCCACGCGTTCAGGCTGACGGTCGCCGAGAGCGGCGTGTTGCCGTTCACGCCCCAGATGTGCCCGTAGACCGTCGAGCCGGCGATGCTGAGGAACGGCATGTTCCAACCGCTGGCGGGCGGCGACGAGCAGACGCCGAAGATCGGCCCGTTCGTCGCCGAGGTCGCGTAGACCCACGCCGACGCAGTGAGCGTGTTGTTCGAGCCGTACCACGTCCCGAGCGACGCGTTGGCGTAGTTCGTGGCGCCGTCGAAGGTCAGCCCATAGCCCGAGTAGCCCGTCTGCCACGTGGGGCTGTTCGTGAGGGTGGCGGTGCGGCCGTGGCCGGTGGCGTCGGCCGCCGTGGCGCCCGTGCCCTCGTCCAGCTTCCAGCGCGCGAGCAGGCCGTTGTCGACGGACGTCGGCGTGGGCATGCCGCAGACGTTGTTGCAGCCGCCGCAGTTGTTGGGGTCCGTCGTCGCGTCGACGCAGATGGTGCTGCAGTCGGTGAGGGCGCCGTTCGAGCACACGCAGGTGCCCGACGAGCAGGTCTCTCCGGCGGCCGTGTTGCAGGCGTGCCCGCAGCTTCCGCAGTTGTTGTTGTCGTTCGACGTCGTGACGCAACTGCCGCTGCAGAGCGTCTTGCCCGAGCCGCACGCGGCGCACGTCGAGGTCGAGCAGGAGAGGCGCGCCGTGTAGAGGGCGCTGACCTCGGCGCCGCTGAGCGCGCGGTTGTACGCGCGGACCTCGTCGACGCGGCCGAGCAGCACGCTGTTCACGCCCGTGGGCTTCACGCCCGGGATGTTGGTCGTCCAGTAGTCGGAGTACCCGGAGGCGGAGTAGCTGCCGCCCGTCGTGCCCACCGAGGACCCGTCGACGTACAAGGTCGTGATGGGCGTCGACGGGTTGTAGGTGAGGACCAGCAGGTGCCACGCGTTCAGGCTCACCGTCGCGGTGAGCTGAGTGTTGTTGTAGATCCAGCCGTAAACCGTGGCGTTCGAGGCGCCGCCCTTGATGCTGAGGAAGGGCATGTTCCAGCCGCCGCCCGACGGGATCGAGGTGACGCCGAAGACGGGCCCGTTGGTGTTGGCCGTGACGTACACCCACGCCGCCGCCGTGAGGGCGTTGTTGCCGCCGAACCAGCTGCCGATCTGCGCCTGCGCGTAGGTCGAGGTGCCGTTCCCCTGCACGGCGTTGCCCTCGTAGCCCGTCGTCCACGACGTACCGCTCAGCGTCGCCGGATTGCCGTTCCCCGAAGAGTCGGCCGACGACGTGCCGGTCCCCTCGTCGAGGTGCCACAGGCCCAGCAGGCCGCTCGAGAGCGAAGCCGTGTCGAGGCCGCAGGTGGTGCCGCAGGCGCCGCAGTTGCCCGCGTCGTTCGTCGTGTCGACGCACGAGATCGGCACGACGACGCCGACGACGAGCAGCCCGTTCGAAGCCGAGCCCATGACGTGCGCGAAGGTGAGGCCGCTCGCGCCGGTGGCCGTCGCCTTCGCGTCGACGGTGACGCCGCCCGCCGCGCCCGCGGTCCCCGCGGCTCCCAAGATGGAGGCGAGGAGCGCGGCCAGCAGCGCCGCCGGCCAGAGCCAGCCCCGCCGGTCGCGCCGCCGCCAGCTGCAAGCGAGGCCGACCAGCAGCATGACGCGCAGGGTGCCGAGCGGATGGCCCGACGCCACCGTGCAGCCGCCTTGCGGCGCGCCGCTCGAGATCTCACCAGGTGAGCCCGTGCCGCCAGCCACGGGAACAGACGGCGTCGCGCCGCCGAAGCCGCCGGCGCCGGTCGCGCTCGTCGCGTCCGTGCCGGCGTCGCGCGAAGCCGTCGCGACCGACGGGACCTCGTCGGGAGGAACGGGGCTCGCCGGCCCGTACCACTTGAGCGACCCGTTTCCCGTGACCTCTGCGAGCCAATACGACACGTCGCCGTTCCAGCCCGGAGAGGAGTCCGTCCACGAGAACGTCGACAGCGAGCCCGCGAGCGCGTTGCCGGGGATGACGTCCTTGTTGAGCAGCGTGCGCGGGCCGCCACCCGCGCTGCGGTAGACCGAGAACCCGACGGTTCCGGGCTGGTACCCGCTGCGCCACTGGACGAACGTGCCGCCTTCGCGCCAGGTCGCCGTGAACGAGCCGACGTCGAGCCCCGTGAGCGCGGTCGACGCCTTGATGGGCACGGCGGCGATCGCCCAGTCCGCGCTGGCGATCGACCAGGACATCGTGATGGACGCGGCTTGGCCGAAGGCGGTGCTGTTGCCGGAGACGACGTGGTTGACGCCCGTCGAGGTGCTGTTCGTATTGCGCAGGGTCTGCGTCGATCCGGACACCGAAGGCGCCGTCGTGCCCACGGCGCCCAGGAAGTCCACGACGGGCTCGCCGAGCACGGTGTTCGCCGTCACCGACGCCGACGTGCCCGTGCCGATGGCGCTCACCAGCGTGCCGAGCGGCGTCGATTGGTTCACGCCCGTGAACGAGATCGACGACGCTGTGATGTCGGTCGCGACGGGCCCCGTGACGACGACGTTGTGAGATCCCGCGGGCGGCGCCGTCAGGTACCAGATCTCCGTGCGGACGGTGCCGTTCGTCGCGGCGCCCGCGAAGGTGAGGGCCGTGCCGTTGTACGTGACGCTGGTGGTGGCGCCGCACGCCGTCGTTCCGCCGGTGCAGGCGGCTGCTCGCGCCACAGCCGGCGCGATGGTGACGGCGAGAGCGCTCGCGAGAAACTTCCAAGCGAGCGACTTGCGCCGGGAGGGGATCGACCTTGGTCGCGACACGCTCGTCGCCCCCGTCTCGGTGGGATCGCCGGCTCTCTTTAGCGACGCCCTCAGGTGTTTGGCTACATCCGCCGATACCCCCGGGCGGGTGCTTCGTCCGTTCGCCCTGTCCACGACGTTGGTCACCGGGGCGCTCCTCGTCTCCGGCGCCGCCGCGGCTTCGGGGCCGCCGTCGCCGGCGCAACTCTCGCAGCTGGCGCTCGCCGCGAAGCCCGCGGTGAAGATCGCCGTCCGCGCCGAAGGATGGATCCGGGTTTCGGGCGCGACGTTGCACGCGGCGGGGTTGCCGCGAAAGGCCGATCCGGCTGGACTGCAGCTCTTCGCGGACGGCGTCGAGCAGCCGATCGAGGTGCACGACGACGACGGCGACCGCGTCCTCGGCGACTCCGAGACCGTCGAGTTCTTCGGCGTGGGTCGCGACACGCTGTGGACGGACACGCGGACGTACTGGCTGGTCGAGGGGGTGGCCGGCGCGCGCGTGCCTTACGTCGTTCATCCGCGAGGCACCGCGGCCGCGCCGCACTTTCGGTTCACGGCGTCGAGCGTCGAGCGCTCGACCTACTACGCCCCTCTCCTGAACGGCGACGCCTCGAACTTCTTCGGACCGGCGATCCAGACGGCGCCCGTCGTCCAGGTCGTCGAGCTCCCGCACGTGGCCGAACCGACGACGGCCGTGCTGCGAATCGCGCTTCAAGGGGCCACGGCGGGAAATCATGTCGTGTCCGTCTCGGCGGCCGGCGCGTCCCTCGGGACGTGCGCGCTGTCGGGGCGGGAGGCCGCGACGTGCGAGCTGCCGCTGCCGACGGTGGCGGAGGGGACCACCTCGTTCACGCTGGCGTCGATCGGCGAAGCTCCCGACGTGTCGCTCGTCGCGGGCCTCTCCGTCGAGTACGACCGCGCCTACGTCGCGGACGCCGATCGCCTGAAGCTGACGACGCACCCGAAGACGCGCACGTCGGTGGGTGGTTTCTCCTCGCCGCAAGTCCGCGTGGTCGACGTGACCGATCCGGAGGCTCCCGCCGAGCTGGTCGTCGGCGCGAGCGGCGCCGCGGCGCCGTTCACCGCGAGCTTCGACGTCCCCGACGGCGACGCCGACCGCACGTTGTGGGCCTTCGCTGACTCGGCGGTGAGCGCCCCGGCGGCCGTCGCCCCCAGCCGCCCCTCGAGCTGGGCCGACTCGGGAGCGGGCGAGCTCCTCATCCTCGCCCACGCGAGCCTCGTCGAGGCAATCCGGCCGCTCGCAGAGCGGCGCGCGGCGGAGGGGTGGTCCGTGGCCCTCGTGGATCTCCAGGACGTGTACGACGAGTTCGGCGCGGGCGACAAGAGCGCGTTCGCCGTTCGTGACTTCGTCCGCTGGGCTTTCGAGCACTGGAGCGTGGCGCCGCGCGACGTGCTGCTCGTGGGCGACGCGACCTTCGATCCGCGCAACTTTCTGGGCAGGGGGGACTTCGATCTGACGCCGACGAAGCTGGTCGACACCGCCGAGATGGAGACGGCGTCCGACGACTGGTTCGTCGATCTCGACGGCGACGATCTGCCGGAGCTCGCCGTCGGGCGGATCCCCGCGCGCACGGCCGCCCAGGTCGCCGCCGTCGTGCGCAAGACGCTGGCGTACGACGGAGCGAACGGCCTCGGCCGCGGCGCGCTGTTCGTGTCCGACGTCGACGACGCCGGCCTCGACTTCGAGGGCGCGAGCGCGGCCAGCGCGACGGCGATCTCCGACCTCGCCCCCGTGACGATGTTCCGCGAGAGCGACGCCTCGGCGACGCCCGCGGGCCTGCTGGCCGCGCTCGACGCCGGCCCCTTTCTCGTGAACTATTTCGGGCACGGCTCGGTCGAGGTGTGGGACGGCTTGTTCTCGAGCACGGACGCGTCGGCGCTGGCGAACGCGCACCCTTCGATCTACGTGAGCATGAACTGCCTCAACGGGTTCTTTCACGACCTCTACACGACCAGCCTCGCCGAGGCCTTGCTCGAGGCCGAGAACGGCGGCGCGGTCGCGGTGTGGGCGTCGTCGACGCTCACGGCCTTCGAGCCCCAGGAGGCGCTCAACCGAACGTTCGTCTCGAAGGTCGCGCGCGGATCGCTGGGCCAGGCGGCGATGCAGGCCAAGCGCGCCATCAGCGACGCCGACGCGCGGCGCACGTGGATGCTCTTCGGCGATCCGACGCTCCTCGGCGCGCCCAGCGTCACGCCGGACGGCGGTGCCGATGCGCGGGACGCCGCGGCGGGCGATGGCGCGCTTCGGCCGGACGGCGGCGCCGATGCGCGGGACGCCGCGGCGAGCGATGGCGCGCCTCGGCCCGTCGGCCCCGACGCGGCGGTGGTCGACGGCGCGTCGTCGGACGGGGCCGCTGCCGCGGACGACGCCCGTCACGAAGACGGTCCTCGCGTCGACTCCCCGCCTGACGGCGGCCGTCCCCCGCGGGGGAGCTCGGGGTGCGATTGCGACCTGGGCAAAGGCCCGGCGCCTGGAGCTCCCGCGGCGTTGATGCTCGTGATCGCTGCCGCATTGCGCCGGCGCCGCGCTCCAGCCGAGAGGCTCACCCCTGGACGCGATCTTCACGCTCAACCTGGCCGTCTCGGGGCCGGCGATGGCGGACGGCACCTACTTTGGCGGCTGCTCGTCCGCCGGATGTGACGCGCTACCCGCCGAGCGCGTCGTCGAAGACGAGCGCGCTCGAGCCCGCGCCCAGCCCCGCGCTCTTGCGCCGCGCGATCCAGAGGTGCGTCGATCCGTCGATCCAGCGCGCGCGGCAGATCACGCGCACGACGCGGGTGCCGGCGCGCGACACCTCCTCCTCGAAGATCCGGTAGGGGCCGCCAGCTCTCGAGGATGGCGAGAGGATTCGGCCCGCGGGGCGGATCAGGCCGCCGCCCGGCGCGGGCATCCCACCGCGCTCGAGGACGATGGAGCCGGCATTCGCATCGACGGTCACGGGCAGGAACGGGATCCAGTGTCCGGGCACGTCGCTCTGGATGCGATAGCTCAGCACGCCGGGCGGTGGTGATGGTTGCGGCGCCCGCGCGACGCTTCGTTCGTGCCCGGGGCGTGGCCTTCCGGCGTCGCCTTCGATCGTCTCCTCGACGCCCCACGCGAGGTTGGCCAGCTCGTCGCGCAGGAAGCGCACGTCTTCGATCGGCGCGCTCGTCTGCGTGAGGTCGGCCGCCGTCGGCGGCAGGAGCAAGAAGTCCGCAAAGCCGCTGCTGCCTCCGTCCGCGGTCACGCTGTAGAGCGACCACCGCTGGCCGGCGGGGAGCGGGTTGCGGTCGGCCCGTTCCACCAGCGTGTCCCCTCCGAAGACGTCGCGCACGACCAGCGAGTCGATGCGGCCCAAGCAGCCGACGGGCATGTCGTACGGGATCACGAACCAGTCGTTGCTGTGCACGAGCATGAAGTCCATCACCACGAGCCGCGCCAGATCGCGGCGGTCGGGGCGGATGTCGCCGAAATCCGTCGTGCCGTTCTCGAAGTCCCACCAGCGTGCGTTGGGCATGCCGCGGAACCGCACGTGCGTGGGGATGATGCTCCACGGCTTCGGTTCGGATTCGGGGCGGCTCCGAGCGGCGGGCGCGGAGGCCCTCGCCAGCGAGAAGGCGTGCCATTCGAACGCGCCGTCCGGTGAGCTGCCGGCGACGAGCTCGAGCGCGTCGCCGTCGGTGGAGGGGGCCAGCAGGGAGGCGGCGTACTCGAGCCGTTCGGGTTGCCAGGTCGCGGCGTCGTCGGCGCCGATCTCGCCCAGCGTCGACGCGACCCAGCTGACGAGCGCCTGCTGGGCCGCGCTCACCGCGTCGTCGGTGCCGGCCGGCAGCGCCACGCCGGCGGGCAGCCCGGGCGGCGTGGCGCGCGCCGCCTGGTAAAGCGCGACGCCGTCGAACGCGCGGCGTGCGGCGACGAGGAACAGCCGGTTGGCGTCCGGATCGTCGGCGGGGGGCGCCGCGAGGGGGATGGACGTTCGCAAGGCGGCGAGCACGTCCGCGATCTGCTGGGCCGGCAGCGCGCCCCCTTCCCCGAGCAGCGCCTCGAACGTCTGCGCCAGCTCGACGCGCAGCGAGAGGTCCGGCGTGAACGCCTCGCGCTCCAGCAGCGGCTCGACGGGCGTCCCCGGCGGCAGCGCGGCGGCTGCGCCCGCGCCGGCGCGCCATTCCGTGAGCGGAACGTCGTGGCCCGCGACGCGCGCGAAGGCCGGCGACCCGGCGTCCTCGCCTTGGAACTCGCCGAACTGCCATTGCCGCGCGAGGAACCAGAGGGGATCGCGCACCCGCGCGCTGAGCGGCTCGGCCAGCGAAGGGGCGCGCGGACGGGGCTCGAGCCGGTGCCAGTAGGTGATGGACGCCATCTTCAGCTCGCCGACACTTTCACGTTGGCCTGCGCGGTCCGGGCGCCCGTGAAGTCGGTCGCCACCGTGTCGCGCGAGAGGTTGGCCGCGAGGTAGATCGCGGGGAGCAGCTGCGCGAGCTGCGGCAACCCGCCGGACGCGAGATCGCCGGGGAGGTCGGCGTGGACGGCGCGGATCTGCGCCAGGTCGAAGGTCTCCGTCAACACCGCCTCGAGCGTGTCGTCGTCCCAGGTCGCGGCGTCGGTCGGGCAGACGGCAAGCAGCACGGCCTGCGCCGCCTCGGCGCCCGGATCGTCGTAGTGAAAGGCGATGCCCGTGGTCTCGGTCGCGGAGGGAATCGTCTCCGTCCACTCGTCGAGCAGCAGGCCGACCCACGGCTCGGTCGTCGCGGGCGTCGCGAGCTGATACAGCGCCAGCGACGTCCGGCGCGCGTCGGGCGCTCGGTCGGGCGCGAAGGGGAGCCCGACCCAGCGCGCGCCGGGCTGGGGCGGCAGCTGAGCGAGCGCGAAGGGAGTCGGCGCGACGCCCACGCAGCGCGCGGAGAGCTCGAGCCGCCGCCAAGCGCCCAGCGGCTCGCGCACGCGCGCGGCCTGCTGCATCCAGCGACGCTTGTCTCGATCGCTCGCCCCGAGCGCCGGTCCCGCGTTCAGGGCGGCTTGTAGATCGCCGCTCGCGCCCGGACGGAACCGCGGCAAGAAAAGGAAGGCGCGCCCGAAGACGGAGGAGATCTTTCCCAGCGCGTCGGTCGCGCCGTCGCCCGCGCGCTGGCGCCGCTGCAGCTCGCGCAGCGCCGAATCGGCGAGCGTCGTCAGACGCGCGCGCTCTGCCGGCGCCGCGGGCGACGGCAAAGGCGGAAAGCCGACGGCGCCGTATGCGGCGGCCTGGACGATCGCCGCGCGCAGCGGCGCGAGATCGGGCTCGGGATCGCCCGGCCCCGGCTGGGGCACGGCCGCGCGCGCCGTCGCGAGGGCAAGGCGGACCTGCTCGAGGGCGGCGAGCGCCTGAGCGGCGCGCGTGTCCGCCTCCGCCGTCAGCGGGTCGGCGCCGGCTCCCGCTGAATCAACTTCGGGCGGAAGCAGATCCGCGGGACGCATCGGGCGGGCCTTGCCAAGGAGATCGCGCGCGGCGCGCAGCAGCTCGAGGATCTCGGGGAAGCTGCGAATCCCGGCGGCCGCCCAAGATGCGTCTGGCGCGTAGAGCACCTCGTACCTGGTCGCGGGCGTGCTCCAGCCGGCGGCGGCCACGACGATCCGGCGGTCGAGATCGGAGCCGTCGGCCAGCGGGTTCGCGCTGTGGGGATCGAGGGCCACGGCCTCGGCGCCGAGCGACACCCCGTCGACGAAGCCGAGAAGGTCGATGGGCCGCAGCGCCAACTGATCCAGCCGCACCGTCAGCTCCTGATCGGGATCGCCCGCCGCGGCCCCGGGAAAGCGAACGCGGCAGCGCACCGTCGCCGGATCACCCACCAGCGACGCCAGCCACGCGTCGAGCCAGGGCTCGGCTGCGCTCCGCGCGGTCGCCGCGATGGGTTGCCAGCCGGCTGCGGCAGCCGCTTGCCCGCCGAGCACGACGCCGACGCGATGGGTGAGCGGGATGCCGCCGCGTGGCACGCGCACGACCTCCGGATCGGGAGGCCGCACGCCGTCGGCCTGCGCGTCCAGGCTGGCGCTCGCGCCCATGGTCGTCCCGCGGACCAGCTGGTACACCGCCTCGGCCGTCAGCAGATCCGACACGGCGTCGAAGGTCGCGTCGAGGCTGGCGAGCTCGGCCTTGACCGCCGCCAGATCGGGATCGGCGGACGGGAGGTCGGCGTTGCTGCCGAACGGGATCTGATTGGCCTCGGCGGCGGCGTGCAGGGCCAGGCCGTCGACCACGTCGCGGGGCGACAGGCCCTCGGTCGCTCCGGACGAAGGTGGTGCGTCCCGCTCGGGCAGCGGGAAGAGCTGCCGGAGCGGCTCGATGTAACGCTCCATGCCGCGCTCGTGAAGGCCGCGCTCGAACTGGTAGCCGAGCAGCGCGCGCAGGGGTTGGCCTTCGCGCATCGCACCCAGGAGCCAGCGGGCCTGACGGACGCGCGCGGACGACAGATCCAGCGCGTAGCGCTCTTGCCCCGGGCCCGAGCGCGAGAGATAGCCGTTGCGCAGCACGGCCGCCGCCGAGGCGTGCGTCATCGAAGGCGCGTGAATGAAGCCGCCGTCGGCGGGCTGCACCGTGGCGACGCGGCCGTTCGCCAGCGCGCGCGTGGGGCGCGCCGGCGCCGGCCGCAGGTTCTCGACCCAGCCGAAGGCGCCCAGGTGCACGCCGGTCGGCTGCGCCGCGCGGAGCTGCTCAAGCCGTTCGGTGGCCAGCGCGGTGATCCAGGCGTCGATGCGATGACTGCAGCAGTCGAGGGTCTCCGTGAACAACCGATCGAGCTCCGCGGTCGGCACCGCCTCGAGCGCCGCGATCGCGTCGTGGTGCGCGCGCAGGCTCTCGGTGCCGGCGACGGGCGCCGGGCTGCCGAGCGCCGCTTGCAGGTGATCGCCGAGCGGCGCGGCGCCGGTCACGCCGGGCACGGGCGCGTCGAGGCGATCCCAGATCGTCCGTCGCGCTTCCGTACCCGGCACGATGCCGACGAGCTCCGGTTCGCGTCGCTCGCCCGCCTGCAACTGGCCCGCGCCGTCGAGCACATCCAGCCCGGCTCGCCGGTACTCGAGCAGCGTGCCGTGACGAGCGAGCCGGTAGAGCAGGGCGGTCGCAGGCGCGACGCCGTCGGGGAACGTCTCGGCGCGAAGCGCGGCGATGCCGGCCGAGCGGACCCAACGCAGGTAATTGAAGTCGAGCGCGCCGGTTTCGGACAGCACGTCCGCCACGAGCGCGAAGCGGAAACGCGCGCTGTCGGGCTGGAAGATCGCGCACAGCACGCGCGGGAACCGATCGCCGCCGCCCCACAGCTCCTGGAGGTTCTGCGCGAGCGCGCGCTGCCGGACGGCGCGCGCGTCCCAGGGCACGGCCAGGAGGCTGGCCAGGTTGTCCGCGGCGTCTCCGCCGACGAGCGGGCGCACCCAGACCTCGCGCGCGCTCGCGTCCTGCGACAGCACGTCGATGAGCGCCTGATCCGGATCACCCACGGTGACCCGCGGCACGGCGCCGAGCGCGTTCGACCAGTAGGGCAGCAAGCGGCGCAGCAGCGACGGAAGGAAGCGGCTCACGGGGGGGGCGTCGCGTCGCGGCTGCCAGCGCGCGAGCGAGGTCACGGGCACGAGGCCGTACGGAACGGCGCCGACGCGAAAGGCCGGCAGCGGCCCGCGGCCCCTCACCCAGGTGACGAAGTGGTCTCTCGCCTGATCGACGGCGCCCGCGGTCACCAGCGGGTCGAGGAGCTGGTCCAGGAAGTAGCCCCAGGTCGCGGGCCAGAGCGCGCGGTTCATCGCGCGCGCGCGCGCCTGTTCCTGCCCGCCCGCGCCCGCGAGGTGGTCGGCCACGGTGACCGAGACGCCGAGCGCGCGCGCGAAGGCCTGCCCGTCCGTGCCGTCGGCGGCCAGCGGCGCGCCGCGCTCGATGGCGAAGCTGGCGGCGCCGTTCGGGTCGGGGAACGGAAACCCCGACGCCGCGCCGGCCGCGTTGTTCGTCGGCGTCCCTTGCGGCACGAACGCCAGCCCGCGGCTGTAGTGTTGCGCGTCGAGGAGCGCCGCCAGTCGCGCCGCGCCCTCGGCTGGGCTCAGCGACGATCGCAGGCCGTAGACCAGCACCCGATCGAAGCCGCGCGCCTGATCCTCGGGGCCGAGGTCGATCGTGATCCCCATGCCCACAGCCTCCGCCGCCGCGAAGTCCACCGTCCACAGGAGAGCGTTGTCCAGCAGCAGCCCGTCACCCGAGATGTCCGTGACGGACGTTTGATCGTCGGGGTCGACCTTGGGCGACACGGTGACCGCCAACGGATCCGGAATGGGCTGGCCGAGGCCGCGCCGCACGACCTGCCCGTCGCGGCGGCAGACGACGGCGAACCGATCCGGCAGGACGCGCGCCTCGACGGGACGCGACCAGCTGGAGTCGCGCGACGGAACCGCCGCGAAGATCGGGCCGCCCGCGGGCCGCTGCGCCAGGTTGGTCGGCGTGGTCTGCAACACGATCCACGCGCTGCGGGCGGCGCTGGTTCTGGCCAGCAGCGCGCGCCACGCGTCGGCTTCGCCCGCGGGGTTCCAGCCCGCCTGCCAGTAGGCCTTGCCCGCGCCGAGCTCGTCGGCGGTCAGCTCCGGCTCGTGCGCGTCGGCCGCGAGCTCGTCGGGATAGATTCGCAGGCGCAGCACCGGCTTTCCGTCGCGCGCGCCGAAGCGGGTCTCGATCCGCACCGGCAGCAGCGCGATCGGGAACGCGGCGCTCAACGTGTTCAGCGGGTCAGGCATGGTCCTCCGCGGGCGGTGGAATCATGTCGGACCCGTGCACGGCCACGCGCATCGGCTGCTGCAGCAGGATGAACGCCAGGTCCGACGCGCGCGCTCCTTCCGCGACGTGCCATCGCGCGCCGCCCGTCGGAGAGACGAGCGACGTGTCGGGCAGGCGCGCCGCGAGATCGATGTAGCGAAGCGCACCGAGCCCCGCGGCGTCCGTCGCCAGGTTGCCCCACGACAGGTCCGACCACGTCGCCGGTTGCCCGCCGAAAGATGCGTCGGGCACGTCCAACCCGAAGCGCGGCTCCGACGGGTGCTCTTGCAGCACGAAGAACCAGCCCTGGTTGGCGCTCGTCGCGCTCTCGTCGCCGCGCGCCTCCGTCGCCGTCAGCGCGAAGCCGAAGAACGCGACGTCGGGTTGCAGGCGACCGCTGAAGATGGGGAGGCGCTCCTCGTCGCCGAGGGCGTGCACGCCGCCCGGCGCGCTCTTGGCCTTCACCGCGTAGACCTGCGTGTTCGGGTAGCGGCGGAACACCTCGCCGCGGATGAGCAGCACCAGATGCTGCCCGCCCGGCGGCGGCGTGCGCGCCGGGTGAGCGCCGAGCGCCGACGCCGGATCCCAGCTCGCGAGGGGCGTGATGTCGAGCAGGCTCGCGGGCGCGCCGTCGCTGCCGGCGGGATCCCAGAACTGCTGGAAGTACGTCCCGCGCATGTCGGTGGGGTACTCGTTCCACTGCAGCTCGCGCGCCATCTCGTGATTGAGTCCCACCATGTACGCCTCGATGAAGCGCTGATTCGTCAGCGCGGTCGTCACCGTGTTGGGCGGCACCTCGGCCAGCCCCGGGAGCAGCCAGTCCTGCGACACCGCGGCCAGCGGCGCGTACATCGGCTGAGGGAAGTGCGGCGCGGCCATCACCGGCTCTGCGGGATCTGCGGTGGGCTGCCTGACGTTGCCCGGCAGCCGCAGGCGGTCGGGCAGGCCCGCGACGACCGTGGTGCGCGGATCGAGGGCCGCCGTCACCTTGACGCGCAGCTCGGCCAGGGGCACGGCTTCCAGCGCGGGCGGCGTCGCCACGGGATCGCCGAGGCCCGTCATGAGGCGCGCCGCCGCGGTCCGAAACGCTGCCGCCGACGGCGTGTCTCCCGCTCCGTTGCGCGCGAGCACCGCAGGCGGCGCCGACA
>DASZUD010000004.1:0-24371 GCA_035548155.1 Polyangia bacterium | reverse complement strand
GGAGACACCCTGCGCGCCGTGTGGGGCAGTGGCCCCGATGACGTGTGGTTCGTCGGCTCCGAGCTGGTCGCGGACGCGGGCGGCGACGCGCGCGGCGCGACGCTGCACTGGGACGGCCACGCGTGGTCGCGATTCGTCGCGAGCGAGAACGAGCTGACGGGCGTCTGGGGCAGCGGCCCCGGCGACGTGTGGGCCGTCGGCAACGGCAGCGTCGTGCGCTGGGACGGCCACGCCTGGTCGTCAGGCTGGTTCGCCGCGACGTGCGCCGGGAGCATGTCGCCCGCCGCCCTGTGGGGCAGCGGCGCGCGCGACGTGTGGGCCGTCGGCAGCGGCGGCACCGTCCTGCATTGGGACGGCAGCGCGTGGTCCGAAAGCCATACGGGCGCCTCGTCGCTGGTGGCCGTGTGGGGCAGCGGTCCGAGTGACGTGTGGGCCGTCGGCGACGTTCAAGTCACGCACTGGGACGGGCACGCGTGGTCCGCGCCGTCGCCGGTCACGACCGGAGAGCTCGCGGCCGTCTGGGGGAGCGGCCCCGACGACGTGTGGACCGCGGGCGACACCACGGTCCTGCACCGGGGCGCCGCAGCACCACCGTCGCCGGACACTCGCGTCGACGCGCCCGCTGACGCCGGCGCGGGGCCCTGCATGAACGGCTGGTGCTGGAGCTGGCTCGCGCCCGCGGGCGCGGGGATGCACGCGATCTGGGGGGCGACGCCGAACGACATCTGGGCGGTCGGTGACGGGGGCCGCATCCAGCACTTCGACGGGGCGCGCTGGGCGAACGCCGCGGACCTGGCGTGGGTCGGCGCGATGACCGGCATCTGGGGCAGCGGTCCCCGCGACGTGTGGGCCGTCGGCGACGTCGGCGCCGCGCGCTGGGACGGCGCGGCTTGGCTGGGCGCCTCTCCGTGCGATCCGCCGTTCGGCGTTCGCCTGGCCGGCGTGTGGGGCAGCGGCGCGGGCGACGTGTGGGCCGCCGACGACACGCGGCCCGCGGGTACGGCGTGGCGGTTCGACGGGCGGGCGTGGTCGTTCCAGACGCCCGGCAAGGACGCGCTCGACGCCGTGTGGGGCAGCGGCGCGGGCGACGTCTGGCTGGGCGGCGACGGCGACACGTTGCTGCACTGGGACGGCGCCGATTGGTCGACGCCGGCGCACCCCGCGCTCAAGTCGATTCGTGCCCTCGGCGGCAGCGGTCCCGGCGACGTGTGGGCGCTCGGGATGGACGGCGCCGATCACTTCGACGGCACGACGTGGTCGGCCGTCTCGCTGCCGGTCGACGAGATGCTGAACGGGGTGTGGGTGACGGCGCCGGACGACGCGTGGGCCGTGGGCACGACCTCCGTGTTGCGCTGGGACGGCACGGCCTGGACCGTCGACGCCACCGGCCTCGGCACGCTGAACGGCGTGTGGGCGGACGGGGCCGGCGTCGTGTGGGCCGTGGGCGAAAACGGCGTCGCGCGCCGACAGTAGCACCTAGCGCTGGAGCGCCGCCGCGATCTTGCGCGGCAACGTCGCCGTCTCGAGCTCCTCGAGCGGCTGCGGCAGCGCGAGCGACCAGTTCGGCCACTCGTTCACCGTGCCCGGCATGTTGGGTCGTTCGGCGACGGCCAGCGCGTCGTCGAGCGTGGCCAGCAACACGCGCGAGGGCGCCTCGGACAGCGCCGCGTACGTGCGCTCGATGGCGACCTCGGCCGTCGCGTCCGCGGCGATCCCGTCGAGGCGCGCGATCTTGTCGCGAAGCCCCCGCATGGCCTCTTCGTTGGGCGCCATGCCGATGCGCCGCTGATCGGCGACGTCGCTGCCCGACCACAGGCCGGCGATCGTCGCCAGGTCGTGCGTCGTGACGCTGGTGAGCGCCAGCTCGGGGAAGTGGCGCGCGGCCGTGGGCTCGAAGTACAGCAGGCGGTAGGACAGCATCTTCCGCTTCGCCAGCGCCTCGCGGACGCCTTCCTCCACGGTGCCCAGATCCTCGCCGACGACGAACGCGCGCGCGCGCACGCTCTCCAGCGCGCAGATCGCCAAGAGCTCGTCGGCGCGGTTGCGCACGTAGGCGCCGTGCTTCGCGCCGAGGCCGCGCGGGATCCAGTACAGGCGGAACAAGCCCATGACGTGATCGATGCGCAGCCCGCCCGTGTGCGAGAGCATCGAGCGGATCGTCTCGATGAACGGGCGGTACTCGGCGTTGCGCAGCGCGTGCGGGATGAACGGCGTCAGGCCCCAATCCTGGCCGTTGGTGGCGAACTCGTCGGGCGGCGCGCCCACGGACGCGTCCTGCGCCAGCAGCTCCTGCCAGCACCAGGCGTCCGCGCCCGCAACGTCGATGCCGATGGGCAGATCGTTGACGAGCGCGATCTCGCGCGCCGCCGCGGCGAGCTGCTCGTCGACGAGCCACTGCACCCAGGCGTGGAAGCGCACGCGCGGCGCGTGCCCCTCGCGGAAGGCGCGCGCGCCCGCGCCGTCGTGCCGGCGCAGCTCGGCGGGCCAGCGCCGCCAATCCTTTCCGTGCCGCTCGGCGAGCGCGCAGTACGTCGCGAACTCCGTGAGCGCCGCGCCCTGCGCGCTTTGGTAACGATCGAAGCCCGGATCGCCCTTGAAGCGCGCGTACAGCGCCTCCAGCGCCTCCATCTTCAGGCGGAAGACCGCGTCGCGATCGATGCGGCGGTCGTCGTTCAACGCGCGCCCGGCGTTCGCGAGGCGCGTGCCCTGGTCGCCCAGCGCCGCGAACCCCGGCACGTCCTCGAGGCGCAGGTACAGCGGGTTGCGGTAACGGCGGCTGGACGGGTAGTAGGGCGAGGGCTCGATCAGCGGCACGGGCGTGGCCGCCGACAGCGGGTTGATCATGATGCAGCCGCCGCCGAGCTCCCGCGTCCAGCGCCCGAGCCGCGCGAGATCGGCCAGATCTCCGATGCCCCAGCTCTGTCGCGAGCGCGCCGCGTAGACCTGGGCGGCCCAGCCCCAAACCCGCAGGTCGTCGGGCAGATGGCACGCCTCGGGCGCGACGATCAGCAGCGTCTCTCGGCCGTCGCGCGCCCGCATGCGGTGGTAGCCGAGCGGTAGATCGTCGGGGAGCTCCCGATCGGCCACGCGCGCGCCGCCGCCCTCGAGCGCGATCTCGACGGGCGCGCCCAGCGCCCGCTCGCCCCCCGGCTGCAGCACGCGAACGACGTCGTGCGCTGCCGGAAGGGGCAGGGTGGGGGCCACCTCGGCGCCGGGTTCGGGATCGCTCTCGGGCGCCCCCATGGCCCGCCGCAGCGCGGCCCGCGTCTCCGGGGTCGTGACGTGCTGGCGGCCGAGGGCGTCATAGTAGCGGTTCGTGATCCCGAAACGGTCGGTGGACATGTGTAAGAAAAGCTCCAGATTCTCGGCGTGTGGGCCGTCTGCCAGGGCGGTTTGTAGGGCCCGGCCATGTTACCCTACCGGCCGCTGATGGCGCGTCACGGCCGCTACACCATCTTGGGCAAGCTCGCCGACGGGGGCATGGCCGAGATTTTCCTCGCGACCCAACATGGGGCCGAGGGCTTCGAGAAGCACGTCGTCTTGAAGCGCATCCTCACGCAGTTCTCGGCCGACCCGCAGTTCAGCAACATGTTCATCGACGAGGCTCACATCTCGATGAGCCTGCAGCACAGCAACATCGTGCAGGTGCTGGATCTGGGCGTGGCGGGCAGCCGCTACTTCTTGGTGATGGAGCTGGTCGACGGCTGGGACCTCGAGCGCATCCTCAAGCGCGCTCACGAGGCCGGCATGGTGTTCCCGCCGGCGCTGTCCCTTCACGTCGTCACGGTGGTGTGCCGGGCGCTGGCCTACGCGCACGCCAAGGCGCGCGGGGGCAAGCCGCTCGGCATCGTTCACCGCGACATCAGCCCGAACAACGTCCTCATCAGCGAGCAGGGCGAGATCAAGCTGGCCGACTTCGGCATCGCCAAGGCGCAGCGCAAGCGCGAGCAGACTGCGGCGGGCGTCATCAAGGGCAAGGTCGCCTACATGTCGCCCGAGCAGGCGACGGGGGCGGCGATCGACAAGCGCTCCGACATCTTCGCCGTGGGCTCGCTGCTTTACCGCATGGTCACGAACGCGCTGCCGTTCGAGGCGCCCAGCGATCTCGAGCAGCTGCTGCGCGTGCAGAAGGCCGACCTCACGCCCATCGACAAGGCGAAGCCGGGCGTGTCGCCCGCCGTGTCGGACATCATCCTGCGCGCGATGCGCCTCAACCCGTCGGAGCGCTACCAGACGGCGGACGAGATGCTGGCCGACGTCGAGCGCGTGCTGCGCACCGAGTTCCAGTCGGCGGGGCAGACGGAGCTCAAGCTGTGGCTGGAGCAGCTCGCGCGGCGCGACGGCGAGAGCAGCATCGGAAAGCGGCGCCTCGACACGAGCGGCATCGTCAAGGACGACCTCGGCACCGATCTCTCGGCGGGCACGTCGTTCGAGCTCGACGAGGTCACGGGCCACACCGAAGCGGCGTTCACGCCGCCGCCGCTGGCCGGATCGGGTGGAGCTGCGTCGCGGCCCGAGACGAAAGTCGAGCGCGCGGCGCGCGGGCTCACGCCGCCGCCCGCGCTCACGCCGTCTCCTGCGCCGACGTCGATGACGGCGCCGCCGCGCAGGCGGTTCGGCGGCTTCTGGCTGGGCGCGATCTTCGCGCTCGGCGGCGTCATCGGCGGCAAGCTGCTGCTCGACTGGGCCGAGCACGAAGGCGTCATGGGCAAGCTGGGCCTGGGCGCCGACGGCGATCGAGGCCCCGTGCAGGGGCCGCCCGCGCCGGCGCGCGAGGAGGCCACGCCGCCGGCGAAGGCCGCGCCCGCGCCCGAGAAGGTGGCGCCCGTCGTTGCAGCTCCTGCGGCGCCCGCGGACGCGAGCCCGGCGCCCATCGCGAAGGCGTCGCCCGACGCGACGGCGCCCGTCGCCGAGGCGACGCCGGCCAAGGACGCCGCGACGGCCGAGGCGAAAGCGGCCGTCGCCGAGGACGACGACACCGACGAAGAGGAGCTGCTGAAGACCGCGGTGCCCAACGCCGAGCACACGGTCATCGGCGCCGACGGCGCCGAGTCCGAGGGCGAGAAGGCCGAGGCGGCGCGCGAAAGCGGCAAGCGCGAAGGCGCCCCGAGCGCGACGACCGCGGCCAACGGCAAGCCAGTCGCCCGCGGCGCGGCGAAGGCCAAGGCCGCCCCCGCGCACGCGACCGCGGTCCTGCACCTGCGGACGACGCCCGTGGGCGCGATCGTGCGCACGAAGGGCCAGGTGCTGGGGCGCACGCCCATCAACCTGCACTTTCGCACGGGCAACACCTACGAGCTGACCTTCGTGAAGAGCGGCTACCAGCCGGCGAGCCGCATGGTGGCCGTCTCGAACGCCAAGGACAAGACGCTCGCTCTCTCGCTGAAGAAGCGGCCCACGCAAAAGAAGCGCTCGATCTTCCACCCGCATCGATAAGGATCCCCCATGCGTTCGCGTCCTCTGCCTTGGGCCTGGCTGGCCGCCTGCGCGGCCCTGACGCTCACGACGGCCTCTTGCGCGCGCAAGTCGAAGCTGGCGCCCAGCGATCCGCTGGCTGAATCGGCGAACCGCGTCGAGGGGCAGGTGGCGGATCTCGACGCGTCCCGCGCGGCGGCGCTCGCGTCGATCGCGAAGGCGAAGACGATCGACCTGTCCGAGCGCGCGCGCACGATCAGCCTCCCCTCGATCGAGCGCCTCGTCGAGGACGCCGACTCGGTGCGCGCGCACGTGACGAACGCCGAGCGCGACGCCGACTTCGTGCGCCGCACCTACGCGACGGCGCGCGGCTACGCCGACACGCTGTCGGGCGGCGAGGATCCGTACGACTACGCGCGCGGATCGATGGTGAAGGCGTACCGGGCCGATTGGGACGGCTCGCTGCAGCCGTACGCCTTGTACGTGCCGCGCAGCTACGACGGGCGCACGCCGGTGCCGCTCATCGTCGCGCTGCACGGCGCGGGATCGAACCACCGCCACATGCTGCGCCGCGTGTTCGGCTTCGACAACCGCCCGGGCGAGACCGACGAGGAGGCCGCGCGCGAAGAGCTCCCCGCGCCCGAGCCCGAGCTGCCGGCGATCGTCGTGGCGCCGTATGGCCGCGGCGAGATGATGGGCTGGTCGGGCCTGGGCGAGGAGGACGCGTTGCGCGTCATCGCCGACGTGCGCCGCTTCTACAACGTCGACGCCGCGAAGATCTCGCTGACCGGCCTCTCGATGGGCGGCGGCGGCACGTGGACGATCGGCCTGCGGCACCCGGAGCTGTTCGCGGCGCTGGCGCCCGTGTGCGGCGTCACCGACGTGCGCACGTGGATCAAGCCCGAGGAGCGCGGCGACTACGACGAGAAGGAGCTGGAGGCGCTTTCGCCGCCCGCGTTCGCCGAGAACGCCGCCGGCATGAAGGTGTTCATCTTCCACGGCGACGCCGATCCGGTGGTGCCCGTCGGTGACTCGCGCCGCATGGCCGAGCGCTTCAAGGCGCTGGGCTGGCTGGGCAAGTCCGTGACGTACACCGAGTACAAGGGCGGCGATCACCACGCGTGGGCGCGCGCCTACGCCGGCGGCCAGCTGCTGGCCACGCTGGCGGGCATCGCGCGAGAGCCGAAGGCGCCGCGCCCCAAGCCGAAGGCGTTCCCCGCCGACGCCCCGGTGCCCGCGCTCTTCGGCAAGAGCCTGCCGCGCTCGCGACCGCACCTTTACGTCTACGGCACGCACGGCGATCGCGACACGGTGACGGCCGCGCGCATGCTGGCCGAGTCGCTGGCCGACTGGGGTCCCGGCGTCGCCGCGCGCTTCGCCGTCAAGTCCGACGCCGAGGTCACGGACGACGACAAGGCGCGCTTCGACTTGGTGCTCGTGGGCGCCGCCCCGCTGAACGCGCTCGCGGCGTCGGTGCGCATGGCGCGCGGCGACGAGGCGTTCCGGCTGGTCGCGCCCAGCCCCTTCGGGAAGAAGGACCACCGCCTGCTGGTCATGGGCGCGTCCACGCCCGCGGGCCTGCACAAGCTGCGACGCTTCGCCGTCCAGAACACCGGCCACTGGGCGCCCGAGAGCAACCTGACCGACGTCGCAATTCCGTAACGCGCGCGGCACACGATCAACGCGCCACCGACGCTGAATTGTCGGTGATTCACCACGAAGGAGTCACGGGACCGCAACGGGCCCGCCATCACGAGCCCCTACGCTCGGGTCGTGATGAACCTCAAACTCGTCTCCTCGAGGCAGATCGAATCCGGGTTAGATGGTGGGTTGAATCACGGGCTGGGCTCCGCCGCCCGCGCGCTGCCGCTCGGCGAGCCGTTCCCGCGGATTCGCAAGCTCGCGCTGGTCACCGACGCCTGGAAGCCGCAGACCAACGGCGTCGTCAACACGTTGGTGAAGCTGGTCCGCAACCTCGAGGCCAAGGGCACCGAGGTGCTGGTGATCGCGCCGGACGCGCACCGCACGGTGCCGCTGCCCTCATACCCCGAGATCCGGATCGCCGCCGATCCGTGGAAGGCCGTGCCGCGCATCCGCGCCTTCGAGCCCGACGCGATCCACGTCGCGACGGAGGGGCCGCTCGGCTTCTGGACCGTGGGCTGGCTGCGCCGCCAGCGCCTGCGCTTCACGACCAGCTTCCACACGCGCTACGCCGAGTACCTCAGCGCGCGCGCGCCCGTGCCGCTGGAGTGGGGCTACGGCGTCGTGCGCTGGTTCCACGATCGCGCCGAACACACGCTGGTCAGCTCGCAGACGCTGCTGAACGAGCTGCGTGATCGCCGCGTTGGCCGCCGGCTGATTCACTGGCCGCGCGGCGTGGACGCGACGCTGTTCCATCCGCGCCACCGCCGCAGCGCCGTGTACGCCGAGCTGCCGGGGCCGATCTGGCTCTACGTCGGCCGCGTGGCCGTCGAGAAGAACCTCGAGGACTTCCTGGCGCTGCCGCTACCGGGCACGAAGGTGGTCGTGGGCGACGGCCCCTCGCGCGAGCCGCTCGAGCGCAAGTACCCCGACGTCGTGTGGCGCGGCTACCAGTTCGGCGACGATCTGGCGGCGCACTTCGCGAGCGCCGACTGCTTCGTGTTCCCCTCGCGCACCGAGACCTTCGGCAACGTGATCCTCGAGGCGTTCGCGTCGGGCCTGCCCGTCGCGTCGGTCCCCGCGCCCGGTCCCGTCGACCTCATCCAGGAGGGCGTCAACGGCGCGATCGACGATGATCTGCTAGCGTCGTGCCAGCGCGCGATCCTGTGCTCGGGCGAGCGGGCGCGCGCCAGCATCGTGCACCGCACGCTGGAGGCCGGGCACGAGGTGTTCCGCAGCCACCTCGTGCACGCCGGGACGCGCCGCGCGGGGGCGCCGTCGGTGCTGCGCGGCGCGGCGGCGGCCTCTTGAGCGTGACGGCTAGGGCAGGCGCATCAGCGGGACGCCCATTCGGATCGTCGCGCCCGTGTCGATGCCAGGCTGAAGCTCGAATCCGCGCGGCGCGAACACGATGATCGTCGAGCCGAGCTCGAACCACCCCATCTCCTCACCTTTCTTGAACGGCGCGTCGCACGAGATGACGCGCGGGCCGGGGTACTTGAGATGAAAAAGCACGTCCAGAAAGTGAAAGCGGATGCTGGCCACGAGGATGGACGCGACCGGCACCAGCGTCAGAAGCGCGCCGTTGCCGTCCAGCCGAGTGCGCACGATGGCGCGCTCGTTCTTGCAGAACAGGCGGTCGACGCGGCCCACGGTGATGGGGTTCGTGTTGAAGGTATCTCCCGAGACGTACGTGACCTGCTCGACGCGGCATTCGTGGGGCGCATGGAAGCGGTGGTACATGCTGGAGGTGAGGCGGAGCGTGACGTAGCTTCCGTCGCGGTAGAGATGGGCCAGCTCCGGATCGCGCAGAAGATCGGACAGCGTGTAGGTGAGACCTTTGGCCTGGATCAGTTGATCGCCCTGGACCTGGCCGCACGCGCCTACGATCGCGTCGCAGGGGCTCGTCAGGACCGCGGGATCCGCGTCGATCGGCCGGGCGCCGTGCTTGAGTTTCCGCACGAAGCAATGCTGAAGGCTGCGGAACTCCGTCTCCTCGGCTTCGCTGAGATCGACGTCCGCGAAGAGGCGCCACACGCCGATCGACACGTCCCGCACCAGCGGGTTTTCGAGCTTGGAGAACCAGCCGAAGAAGCGCGTGACGAGCGCGCGCGGTATGCGGTTCGTCAGCAGGAAGTTGAGATCCTCTTGGAGGAAGACACGGTGAAGAACGTTGCGCATGGTCATGGCACCAATGGGAGAACGCGTTGATGGGAATTCCGCCTGAAGGTCTGGTCGTCGGCGCCGCGGCGGCGGCGGGCCTGGCCAAACTGATGACGAAAGCGAAGACGCGGCTCGAGCTGTCCATGGCGAAGCACCCGTCGCTGCGCGGACACGCGAAGATGTCCCGGCGCGTGGCGGCGCTCGTGCCGTTCTACGAGTACGACGACGCGCACCTCTTCCGCTGCGACGACGCGCCCGCCGAGGTGGCCAGCCGGCGCCGCGAGGGCTTCATGCGCCTTTCCGCCATCTACCGCGAGCGCTTCGCCGAGACGGCGCGGGTCTCGGCGGAGGCGGCCGAGTCGATCTCGGACCTGCAGTTCACGGCGAAGTACCGCGTGCCGTTCCAGTACGCGCGCTTCGTGCGCGAGCACCTCAAGGGCGGCAGCTTCGTGCGTGAGTCTTCCGGCGTCACGGTGACCGACCTCGACGGCAACGTCTTCTACGACCTCACGGGCTCGTATGGCGTCAACGTCTTCGGCTACGACTTCTACAAAGAGTGCATGCGCGACGGCGCGGCGCGCGTCGAGGCGCTGGGCCCCGTGCTGGGCGCGTACCACCCGATCGTCGCCGAGAACGTCCGGCGCCTGCGCGAGATCTCCGGCCTCGACGAGGTCTCGTTCCACATGTCGGGCACCGAGGCCGTCATGCAGGCGGTTCGCCTGGCGCGATATCACACGAAGCGCTCGCACCTGGTGCGCTTCTGCGGCGCGTACCATGGCTGGTGGGGCGACGTGCAGCCCGGCGTGGGCAACCCCTCGCCCGCGCACGAGACGTACACGCTGAAGGACATGAGCGCGGACACGCTGCGCGTCCTGCGCACGCGCAAGGACATCGCCTGCGTGCTGGTCAACCCGTTGCAGGCGCTGCACCCGAACCAAGGCGCGCCCAGCGACGGCGCGCTGGTCGACAGCGGTCGCACGGCGGGCTACGACCGCGAGGCGTACACGAAGTGGCTGCGCGAGCTGCGGGCGGTCTGCAGCGAACGCGGCATCGTGCTGATCTTCGACGAGGTGTTCGTGGGCTTCCGGCTCGCGAAGGGCGGCGCCCAGGAATACTTCGGCATCAAGGCCGACCTCGTGACCTACGGCAAGACGCTGGGCGGCGGCCTGCCCATCGGCGCGCTGGTCGGCCGCAAGGAGCTCATGCGGCGCTTCAACGACGACCGCCCCACGGACATCTGCTTCGCGCGCGGCACCTTCAACTCGCACCCCTACGTCATGGGCGCGATGCACGAGTTCCTCGTGCGCCTCGAGCGACCCGAGATCGTCGAGCAGTACGCGACCCTCGAGCGGGTGTGGAACGCGCGCGCCGAATCGCTGAACGAACGGCTCGCGCGCCTGGACCTGCCAGTGCGCGTCGCCAACCTGTCCTCGATCTGGACGGTGACGTACACGCGCCCGTCTCGCTACAACTGGATGCTTCAATATTATCTGCGCGCCGAGGGGCTGGCGCTCTCGTGGGTGGGAACCGGGCGCTTCATCTTCAGCCTCGACTACTCCGACGCCGACTTCGCCGCCGTCGCCGACAAGTTCGTGGCCGCGGCGCGCGCCATGGAGCAGGACGGCTTCTGGTGGGCGGACGCGGCGCTGACGAACGAGGTCATCAAGCGCCGCATCCTGAAGGAGATGCTGCTGACGCATCTCCGGCGTCTGCTCAAGCGGGGCGACCGTGGGCGGGCTGAATCAGCTCGCCCCTCATCAGAGCCAGCGGCGCACGCCAATACTGCTTGATGTCGTTGAACGGGTCGGTGAGGATCTTCGTGAACCACACGAGACCCGTCTGCACGTCGCGGATGAAGAACAGCTGAACCGTGCGGCCCACGAGGCCCACGCCCGCGAGGACCAGCCAGGCCTTCGCGAGATGGTCGAGGTAACCGCCGAGGTCCGTCCACGGCGCGAAGATTCCGAACAGCGAGGGCGACAGCCACAGCGCGAGGGGAATCAACGCCCACAGGGTGTGCAGGATCACCTTTCGGCGCAGGTTGAAGCCCACTTTCACGCGCTCCTTGTACTCGTGCGTGGCCTGGTTCATGTCGTCGTAACCCTTCGGCTCGAAGAAGAAGTGGCCGATCTGGCGGCTGACCATGGAGAACGTCCAGCCGAAGAGCACCGCGAAGACCGGTTGCGTGAAGAGCAGGAAGTAGGTCACCACGAAGCTGCACGCGCTGACGAGGTGCAGCGTCTGGTTGATGCGGCTGTGGTGATAGAAGCGGTGATCGTCCCACCGCTGCTCGGCGAGCGCCTCGGAGAATGTCATCGTGGTTCCTCCCGATTGTTTGGGGTCGTTTTGCGCGCCCAACGTAACACCGCCGTAACGGAGCGAAGGTATTGGCGCTGCAACAATCGGGCGTCAGAACGATGGCGTCAAAGTGCCAAAACGATGGACCTCGAAATTGTTTTCGGCGTTTCGGCGAAAGCGTGCTCTTTGAGGGGCGATGACGAGCGCGGCCGAGCAGTCCCTCGGAGTCATGCTGTGGTGGAGCGCCGTCAGCGCGATCAGCGTCGCCAACATCTTGGCGTG
Organism: Polyangia bacterium; assembly: GCA_035548155.1. Classification (GTDB taxonomy): domain Bacteria; phylum Myxococcota_A; class Polyangia; order Fen-1088; family Fen-1088; genus DASZFV01. The sequence goes on along the minus strand of DASZUD010000004.1, from coordinate 12,572 downwards.
GCTGCTGATCGCGCGGCGCGAGGAGATGGACGAAGAGCCATCGCGCCGCCGGGAGCGCCTGTGGCAGGTGGCGCTGTCGGCGGCCTTCGTGTTCGGGTGCGCGTTCCGGTCGTTCCTGCCGCGCGCCGAAGGTCAACGCATCTGCCTGGTCGATTCGTGGTGGTCCAGCGCGTTCCTGAGCCGCGCGGTGGCCACGGTGGCGGAGCTGTCGCTGGTGGCGCAGTGGACGCTGTTCCTCGGGCGCTGGACGCGCGCGGTCGGTTCGCGCGTGGGCTTCTTCGTCTCGCGCCTGCTGCTGCCGCTGATCGCGTTCGCTGAGATCTGCTCCTGGTACACGACGCTGACGACGAACTTTCGCGGCAGCGTCATCGAGGAATCGACCTGGGCGATCACGTCGACGTTGATGACGCTGACGCTGGTGGCGCTGTGGTGGCAGCGCAGCGAGGTGCGGCGGCCGTTCATCGGCGCGGCCATCATCCTGAACGCGTTCTACATCGTCTTCATGGCCACCGTGGACGTGCCCATGTACGCGCGCCGCGTGCGCGCGGACGAGGAGACGGGCAAGTCGTATCTCACGGTGACGGACGGCATCGCCGACTCGGCCCGCCGGCGCGTGGTGACGCGGCGCTGGGATGATTGGCAAGAAGAGATGCCGTGGATGACGCTGTACTTCAGCGCCGGCGTTTGGATCAGCCTGTCGTTGATTCACGCGCCACGACCGAAGCTGAGGATCTCGGCGTGAGCGTAATCCCGGCGCTGGCGGACACGCGGGCGCGCCGGCGCTCGGGCGTGGCGCCGCTGCCGCTGCTGACGGCGATCAACTTCGTCAATTACTTCGACCGGCAGATCATGTACGGCCTCTTCCCGCTGGTCGGGAAGGATCTCGGGCTCTCGGACACGGAGCTGGGCGCGCTGGGTTTCGGCAACCTGCTGGTCTTCGCGCTGTCGTCGATCATCAGCGGCCCGGCGACCCGGCGGTTCGGCGCGCGCGCGGTCGTCGCGGCGGGCGTCTCCGTATGGAGCCTGGCGACGGTCGGCTCGGCGCTCGCGCCGAACTATGGTGCGCTGCTGGTCATGCGCGCGCTCGTCGGCGTGGGCGAGGGCGCCTTCGGTCCCAGCGCCAACGCGCTGCTATGCGCCGACGCGCGGCCCGAGCGCCGCGGTCGCGCCATGGGCATCTTCAACGTGGGCATGGCCCTCGGGGGCGCGGGCGGCGGCGCCTTCGCGCTGATGGCGGGCGGCGCGCTGGCGCCGCACATCACTTGGCGTGGATCGCTCTTGATCGCCGGGCTGCCGGGGTTCTTGCTCGCGGTCGCGTCGGCGCGCCTGGCGGTGCCGGACGAATTGCCCGAGACGCCGCGGCTACCGGCGCGGCGCTACTTACTCGCACCCGTTTACCTCGTGTGCCTCGCGGGCGGCGTGCTCGCGAACTTCGGCGCGGGCGCGATCATCTCGTGGATGCCGACGCTGCTCGTCCGTGAGCGCGGGATCTCCTCGACGATCGCCAGCGCGTACTTGGGCGTCGTCGCGATCGTGTGCGGTGCGGGGGGCGTGCTCGCCGGCGGCTACGCGGGCGACGCGCTCTCGCGACGCGTGCGTGGGGGGCACGCGATGGTGGTCGGGATCTCGTTCATTGCGGGCGTGCCCGTGGCGCTGCTCGCGCTGTTCGTCCCGTCGTCGTCGCAGTGGATGTTCCTCTCGCTGACGGCGATCGCGGCTTTCCTGTTCTCCGTCTACAACGGCCCGATCGCTGCGGCCGTCGACGAGCTGGGCCCGCGCGCCTACGCGACGACGCTGCAGGCGAACTTCCTGCTGGTCGTCACGTTGTGCGGCAACTCGCCCGCGTCGCTGGTGATCGGTGGGCTCTCGGACGTCATGCGCGTGGGCGGAGGCGCCGCGTCGCCGCTCGCGACGGCGCTGATCGCGGCGATGGTGGCGTTCCTGGCGTCGGGCGCGCTGTTCGTGATCGGCGCGCGGCTGCAACGGCGAGAGGCGGGACGGGCTCGGATCGGCGCTTGAGTTGCGTGGCGCGGTGTCGTCAATGGCCCAATGTTGCGGACCTTTCGCCCTTCTCGGCGAGCTCATGCAACTCGTCCAGGAGGCAACCCTAGGGTCTGTCCAACGATCGCGCGCTCAAGTTCGGTCGCGGAACCGTCGTTTCGGCCCGTAACCAACTGCGGGAGGCACAATGGTAACGCGCGCGCTCGGATGGGGGCTTCTTACTTTGGGCGTGTTCTGCGCCTTGGAAATTGGAGGCTGCGGCGGCGGAGGGAGCGGCGCCACGGGATCTGCTGGCGCTGGGGCAGGTAGCTCGGGCGGCGCTGGAACGGGAAGCGCAGGTTCGACGGGAACCGCGGGAGCGGGAGCGCCCTCGGCTTGTTCCGCGCAGGCAGACTGCCCGTCCGGCTACGTGTGTGTCCCCGATCAAGGCACCATCGTCGAGGTCCCCGATCAAGATTGCCTGAGTCAATGCACGCCGACGTGCGACCTTGCCGGTCCGCTGAAGGACACCTGCCTGCAGAACTGCAACGACGTGTGCAAAAAGCCGGGGGTGCCGGACGGGGGGACGCTGACGGGGCACTGCCTGACGTCGTCGACGGGGAGCGGCGGCGTCGGAGGTTCCGGCGCCGCGGGCACGGGCGTTCAACCGACGGGAGCGGCCGGCGACGGTGGTGGCGCAGGTTCAGGTGGAGGGACGGCCATCAAGTGGGAAGGCACCTGGACCGCGGACGTGTCTCACACGTCGAATTGCAACTTCAGCTCGGCCACCCAGAGCGCCAAGCAGACCTACACGGTGACCATCAGCGCGACTGGCGCGAACACCAGCCCAAAGGCGACGATCAGCGGCGGCTTCTCTCTGGAGGGCACGGGAGGCGACGATCACGTCAACCTCACGGGCGACTTCCCGTTCCGGAGCTGGAAGGGCGGCGTGGCGACGACCAACAGCTTGAACTCGCCCAACAACGCCACCATCAAGATCACGAACGTCGAGAGCGCGAACAAGGCGAGCGGCACGATCGAAGGAACGTGGGACGCCGGCGGCGGCTGGACGTGCAAGACGGCTTCGGGGACGATCCAGCTCAGCCGCTGATTGTGCCGGTGGCGGGCGCGACCGAGCGGGGAACGGTCAGTCGAGCCGTTCTTCGCCGCGCCCCCGCCGCCTCCGCAGCGGCATTGCCGCCGCGTCAGTCGGCGTTCAATCCCTGCTGCAGCTTCGCGAGCGCCTGATCGACGGTGAAGCTCGCCGCCTTCTGGCGCGGCGGGAACTCACGGAACGTCCCCAGGAAGCGTTGCACGATCGCCTGCGTCGGCACGAGCAGGAACGCGTGGTCCAGCAGCCAGTCCCAGTAGGTGTTCGACGTCACGTCCGCGCGCTCGAACGGATCGGTGCGCAGGTTGAACAGCTTCGGCACACGCAGGACGGTGAACGGCTCGGCCCACACGCGCAGCGTGCCCTCGCAACGCTGCTCCATGAAGACCTGCTTCCAGTTGTCGTAGCGCATCGCCAGCAGGTCACCGTCGTCGGAGAAGTAGAAGAACTCCTGGCGTGGGCTCTTCGCGTCCCGTCCCGTCAGGTAGGGGACCAGGTCGTAGCCGTCGAGGTACACCTTGAAGGTCTTCCGCCCTGCGGTGTATCCGCCCAGCAGCTTCTCTTTGATGTGCGGATCGCCGGCGGCCGACAGGATCGTCGGCAGCATGTCCAGGTGGCTCACGATCTCGTTCGACACCGAGCCCGCGGCCACCTTCCCCGGCCATCGCAGCATCGCGGGCACGCGGAACGCGCCCTCCCAGTTCGTGTTCTTCTCGCTGCGGAAGGGCGTGGTCGCGCCGTCGGGCCAGCTGTTCGCGTGGGGGCCGTTGTCGGTGGTGTAGAGGACGATCGTGTCTTCGGCGACGCCGAGGCTGTCGAGGAGATCCAGCAGCTCTCCGACGTGCTTGTCGTGGTCGATCATCGCGTCGTGGTAGGTCGACTGCCAGCGCCCCGACTGGCCGACGCTGGTCGGCTTCGTGTGCGTGCGGAAGTGCATGTGCGTCGTGTTGAACCAGCAGAACCAGGGCACGCCGGCCTTGTGCTGCTTCTTGATCCAACCGGTGGCCGCCGCGGCGAACTCGTCGTCGACGGTTTGCATGCGCTTGCGTGTCAGTGGGCCCGTGTCCTCGATCTTCTGCGAGCCGTCGGGGTTGCCCCAGCAGTGCAGGACGCCGCGCGGTCCGAACGTCTTGCGGAAGTTCGGGAAGTCCTTGGCCTGCGGATAGTCGGGCAGCTCGGGCTCTTCCTCGGCGTTGAGGTGGTAGAGGTTCCCGAAGAACTCGTCGAAGCCGTGCATCGTCGGCAGCTGCTCGTCGCGATCGCCGAGGTGGTTCTTGCCGAACTGGCCCGTCGCGTAGCCGAGGGGCTTCAGCAGCTCGGCGATCGTCGGGTCCTCGCCGCGCATGCCCAGCGTCGCGCCGGGCATGCCCACCTTGCTGAGCCCCGAGCGGAACGGGCTCTGCCCCATGATGAAGGCGGCGCGCCCGGCGGTGCAGCTCTGCTCGCCGTAGTAGTCCGTGAACAGCAGGCCCTCGCGCGCGATGCGGTCGATGTTGGGCGTGCGATAGCCCATCATGCCTTGCGAATACGCGCTGAGGTTCGTGGGTCCGATGTCATCCCCGAAAATGACGAGCACGTTGGGCTTCTTCTGATGCTTCCCGTTGTGGGTCTTGCCGTTCGGCATGGGGTCCTCCGCGGCGAAGAAACTAAGGTCGCCGCGCGGGGACATCAGTCAGTTGGCGCCGTACAACGGTACGACGAATCGCTGGTGGCTATTCTTGCTGCGTGGGGTTATTGGGTGACGAGATGACGGTGCGCTGCTTCGACTGAACACAGGAGCCGTCAGGAGCGAAGTGGACCAGCTGCGCGGACACACGGCGAAAGGTGCGATAGTTTTCGGCCACGACGCGGACGGCCCCGGCCACGTCCTCGGCGGGGACGTCTGCGATGAACGTCTCCGTTTCGTTTACGCCGAGCAAACGCCAGTGGGTCCACGGCGCCTCGATCGCGGGAAGCCTGCGCGCCCAGTAGGCGCGCAGGCGTGATGACGGCGCAGGTGGAGCGCCGCTGAGGAGAGCGACGATCTCCTCGGTGTCCCAGCGCGCGGCGCCGATGTGCTGAGAGATGATGTCGCCGCTTCTCACGATGAAGGTCGCTGGAATCGACCGCGTCTCGAAGATCGGCGGCGCCTCGTCGAGTAGCACGTATATCGGCACCTTCAGTGAGCGTCGCGCCACGAACGCCTTCACCTTCTCGAGCGGCTCGCTGGTGACACAGGCAACCGCTACGTCCATGCCCTCCAATCGTCGCACCAGGCGTTCGATGCTCGGCAGCTCGGCCACGCAGGGGGCGCACCAGGTGGCCCAGAAGTTCAGGAACAGCGTCCGATCGCGGAAGGTCTCGGCGTCGACGAGCTCGTTGTCGAGCGTCCGCAGGCGCATTCGATAGTCCCACCCCTGAAGCATCCGTGCGCGGGCGGGCTGAAGCCCCGTGTTCAGGCGCTTCTTCATCCACCGCATCGCCACCCACACGATCAGCACCAGCAAGACCAGCGTCAGGAGGACGCCGATGCCGACTCCTATGAGCAAGGCGTGCGAATCGATCATTGGGCAGTGGCGCTGACGATTCTCGTCAGCAGGTCGGCGGCCGCCCGGAATACGGGGCCACCAACGGCGTCGCGCGCGATCGCCGCGGAGGGCCCCTCTCCGAAGTAGAGGCCGTCAGACACGAGGAACGTGACCCGCAGCCTGCCGGGTGCGGGCGGTGGGAGGCGTCGTCTGTCCCACGGCCCTGTCTTGGCAACGGCGGCAGCGGCCGCCGCCATCACCTTCTCGCGCGCATCCTCCATGTCGGCTGGCGTGCTCTCGAAGACGGCCAGCTTCTCGGAGTGATTGATGTACCGCATTCGGCCGTCGGCAAAGACGGCCAAGGTGTCGAGCCCTCCGTCGAGGGGGACTTCGACGATGACTCCCAGAAGCTGCTTCGTCGGCACCTCGACCTTCTTCGATCGAAGGTAGTTGAACGCCAGAACGCGAAGGCGACTCTCCTCGTTCTCGTCGTTCGCAATGCGCTGGACGTCCGCTAGGCGTGGCGTTGGTGAGAAGAGGACCGCGAAGGATCCGGCCGTGGGCAGCGGCTTGGGACGGAACAGCGCCGGCTCGTCACAGAAGAGCAGGTTGTAGAGGAAGTTGTTCGTCTTGCGCTTGTACGGCCGATGGAAGGGCGCGTCGCCCGTTCGGGACGACCGTGATCCGGGCGCACCTTTGGGCGCTGCTGCGGCCCATGGTGCCGGGCCGGCGAGCAAGCTCGCGACCAGGACCGTGGTGCTGGCGAGGCTTGATGCTGTCTTCACGGCAGGTCAGTTGATCTCAATCGCTGCGCGTCGATTTCGTCGAGCAGCGGCGGTGTGTTCTCACGGCCTGAACAGAATCGAGCCTTCGCGCGTTGCGCACAGGTATTGTGGCGCCATGGTACATGCGAAGCGCATCGTCGCCAACAATCGCATGCGCCGAATTGGAGACACGATGTCCGACATCCGACCTCCGGCAGACGCGTTCTCGCAAGATGGGCTCAGACGGGGAACGCGCAGGCCAGCAGCACCGCCGCCGCGAAGACGATGCCCAGGACCAGCGCCGTGTCGATCGGCTCGCGCAGCTCTGCCGCCAGCTCGCCGAGACGCCGCACGAGCCGAGGCCGCCGGCGGCGAAGCGCGGCGTGATAGCAGTCTACCCAGTTCGACGTCGACTCCCTCAACGACTGAGCCATATCGACGCGCGCCATTCTGCGCCCGCCTTCGGCGCGGTTTCGCAACGATTCTGCGTCGTTCGTTCGTCGGGTTCGTTAACGCGCGTGCCGCGCCAGCCACGCCATCGCCGCTTCTTCCGCCCAATACACCGGCCGCCACGGCCACGGCCCCGTCACGAACCCCGTGTGCCCACCCCACGGCGTGACGATCAACCGCACCTGCGGCGACGCCGCCTCGCGCGCGGGCGCCAGCGCGGCCGCCGGGTAGAAGGGATCGTCCTCGCCGCTGATGCACAACGTGGGAACCCGCACCCCCGGCAGCTCGGGCAGCGTGCTCGCGCGCGCGTAGTAGTCGTCGGCGCCCCGGAAGCCGTGCAGCGGCGCCGTGGCGTGCTCGTCCAGCTCGCGCAGCGTGCGCGCGCGCCGCACCCGCTCGGCGTCGATGTGCGACGTTTCGGCGGGGAAGCGTGCCAGCACGTCCAGCACCTTGGGGCGCAGGCGCCGCATGAAGTTGTAGACGTAGAAGCGCGCGCTCGGGCGCGCGAGGTGATCGACCGCCGCCGCCAGCACGTACGGCACGGAGATCGTCGCCGCCGCCGTGATCGCGCTGGATTCGCCCTGCGCGCCCAGCCACTTCAGCAGCACGGCGCCGCCCAGCGAGAAGCCGATCGCCAGCAGCGGCGTCTCCGGCGCGCGCGCCCGCAGCGCGCGCACGACCAGGTCCAGGTCGTCCGTGTCGGCCGCGTGGTACAGGCGCGGGCGGCGGTTGGGCAGCCGGCGTCGGATGTCGTGCGGATCGCGCGCGCACGAGCGGAAGTTCAGCACCGTGCCGCGCCAGCCGGCCCGCGCCACCAGCACGGCCAGCCCCTGCGTGTGCAGCGAGTAGGCGCTGCCTTCGGTCCCGTGCAGCAGCAGCACGCGCGGCGCGTCCCGCGGCCCCGCGATGTGGTCCAGCACCAGCTCGTCGCCGTCGGGCGTGGCGAGGATCTCGCGCTCGAAGCCGATCAGGTGGCGCGAGCGCGCCAGCCGCGCCCACATCGTCTGCAGGTGCGGGCCCTTGATCCACCAGCCGGCCTGGGCGGGCGCGAGCTCCATTCCGCGCAACCATACAACGCGGTGCGATTCCTCCGCGCTGGACGCCGCGGGCGGACGTTGGTAATGGGTTTTCATGGGCCGGGGTTCGTGGATCTCGCTCGCGCTCGCCCTGGGAGTCGTTGCCGGGGGCTGCTCGGACCCGGTCGTGTATCTGGGCGTGCGGCCCGATCCCACGTCGATGCCGGCCACCTGGCAGGAGCACTGGTTCGAGCACGACCAGCTCCTGTCGCTGGCCGCCAACGACGACGTGACCGCGCTCTATTACGACAAGGACGTCGATCGCGCGCAGGCGGGGACGATCTTCCCGTACCTGTCGTTGCTCGTGCACCACTCGATCGACGCGTACGGCCCGCTTGGACCGGGGCGCGTCTTCTTCATCGTTCACAAGGATCGATACCTCGGCTGTCACGCCGCGGACTTCACGGAGCGCTCGCACGACTTTCGTAACGTGATCGATTGCGGCATCACCGCGTACGACGATCCGAGCGTGTTCCAGGCGTTCCTGCCGCACCTGGCCGCGCTGCTGGTCGAGAGCGTCGTCGACGGGCACCACGGCACGCCGGTGGACGCGATCTGGCGGCAGGGCAAGTGGGCCGAGTTTTATCGCTACGACCTCTACCTCGCGCTCGGCCGCAAGGACCTGGCCGACCAGTGGCAGGCGCGCTGGACCGCGGCCGACTTCACGGACTCGTTCCCCATGCCGGGCGTGCACTGGTTTCGCGACTGGTCGTTCCCGCTGTGGCGCGACTTCGGGGGCGCGGCCGTCATGAAGAGGTTCTTCGCGCTGCTGGCGCGCGACTTCCCCTCGGAGCAAGGCGAGTACACGCGCGACATGACCATGGGCGAGTTCGTGCACTTCATGAGCGGCGCCGCGGGGACGGATCTGCAGGAGCGCGCGACGTTCGCGTTCGGCTGGACCGTCGACTGGGAGGCCCAGCTGCAGGCCGCGCGCGCCGCGTTCCCGGGGATCACGTACTAGCGCATGGGGGTCGTCGCCGCGCTCGTGACGCTGCTCTGGGCTCAGGCGAGCCCGCCCGAGGCGGCGTCCACGCTGCCGATCGCGATCCATTGGCACGCACCCGCCGGGTGCCCCGACGTCCAGGCCGTGCGCGCCGGCATCGCCCGCGGTCTGCCTCCCATTGCGGGCGCCATCGTGCCCATGACTGCCGACGTCGAGGTTCGCGTCACCGACGCCGAGCGATGGCAGGCGGACCTCGCGCTGCGCGGCGCCGATTGGACGGCCACACGCACGCTGAAGGGCATGAGCTGCGCCGCGGTCGCCGACGCCGTCGGGCTGGTGATCGGTCTCGCGCTCACGAACGAGCTCGCGACGCGCGAGGCGGTGGCGCCGCCCCCTCCGCCGCCGCCACCGCCGCTCTCGACGCCGGCCGTGGGCGTGGCGCTCGGAGGTGACACGGGCACGCTGCCCGGCGCGACCTGGGGCGGCGCGCTCGCGCTCGGGTGGCGGTTCGCGCGCGCGCGCGCCGATCTCGTCGGCGCGCTCTACGACTCGCGCGCGATCACCTCGACGGCGTTCCCCGACACGGGAGCGCGCCTCTCGCTGGCGTCGTTCTCGGCGCGCGGGTGCGCGCTGTGGGGCGGGGCGCTCTCGGCGGGCCCGTGCGTCAGCGCCGGCGCCGACCGCATTCACGGCGGCGGAACCGGCCGCATCTTCGTGGGCGACGCCACCAACTGGGCGCCGTTCCTGGGCGCCGCGCTGCGTGGCGAGTGGCGCCTGTCGCGCCGGACCGCGGCATTCGTCGACGCCGGGGCGGCGATTCCCCTCGTGCGGGCGCGGTTTTCGGTCGAGAATGCCGGCTTGCTCCACCAGGCCGCGGCCGTTTCGTGGCGCGGCGGCGCGGGGATCGAGCTGCGATTTCGGTGATGAAATGCCCACCGGCCGGCCATTCGCCATGAGGATGATGCTCTTGCGACGCTCGCCCGCGCCCGGGTCGGACGCTCCCGTCGCGGGGGCGCGCGTGACGTTCGACGAGCTCTACGAGCGGCACGTCGACTTCCTGTGGCGCAACGCCCGCCGTCTGGGCGTGGGCGACGACGCCGTCGACGACGTGCTCCAGCAGGTGTTCCTGGTCGTGCACCGGCGGCTGCCCGAGCTGGCGATCGCCGGATCCGAGAAGGCGTGGCTGTTCGGCGTGCTGGTGCGCGTGGTGCGCGATCACAAGCGTTCGCTGCGCCGGAAGAGCCCGCACCGGTTCTTCGCGCTGACGGATCCCGAGACGCTGGCCGACGATCGCGGGCGGCAGCCCGATGAATCGCTCGCTCGCGCCGAGGCGGCGGCGCTGGTGCAGAGCTGGCTGGACGCGATGGACGACGACAAGCGAGAGGTGTTCATCCTGGCCGAGCTCGAGCAGCTGTCGGCGCGCGAGATTGGCGAGGCGACCAGCACGAACCCCAGCACCGTGTACTCGCGGCTGCGGGCCGCGCGGCAGGCGTTCGAGGCGGCGGCCGCGCGTCACCGCAAGGCCGAGGGGAGGCGCGCGTGAACGGCGAGCTCAGCCCCGAGACCGAGGAGGTGCTGCGGCGCGCGCGCTCGGGCGACGAGCGCATGCCCGCGCCGCGCCGGCGCCGGCTGAAGGGCACCTTGCTCGCGCGCATCGCCGTGGGCGGGGCGGCCACGCTGGCGGCCGGGCAGGGCGCGGCGTCCACGCTGCCCACACTGGGGGTCGGCTTCGTCGCGAAGGCGGTGGTGGGGATCGCGCTCATCGGCACCATCGGTGCCGGCAGCTACTTCGCGCTGCGCCCCGCGCGGCATCAGCCGGCGCGGCACGCCGCGGCCGTCGTCCAGGCGCCCCCACCGGTGGTGGAGCCGGTCGAAACGCCCGAGCCACCCGTCGTCGAGACGCACACGCGCCGCAAGGTCGCGAAGCCGCGGCCCGTGCCGGCGCGCAGCGCGGCCGTCGCTCCCTCGCCTCCGCCGCCCGTCGACGGGGCGGCGGCGCTCGCGGCCGAGACGGCGCTGCTCCGGGAGGCCGATCGGGCGCTGCGCGCGGGCGACAACGCCACTGCGCTCGCGCTCCTCGACGAGCACGCGACGCGCTTCCCGCACGGCGTCCTCGAGCCCGAGCGGACGGCCGAGCGGCTCATCGTGCTGTGCGAGCTGGGCGTCGCCGACGCGCGCGACGTCTCGCAGTTCCTGTCGACGCACGCGGGCTCGCCGCTCGCGGCGCGCGTGCGCCGCGCGTGCCCGACCAAATAGCCGCGGCTACGAGCGCGTCACCAGCGTCAACGAGGCCTGCTCGCCCGTGGGCATCATCACGTGGCCGTTGCCGAAGGTCCGGTCGGCGAATACGTCGATCTGCAGCTCATACGAGCCCACCTTCAGCCCCAGGATGCCCTGGCTGAAGTCGTAGCCGTACACGCTGAAATCTCCCGTGGGCGGGGTCTGCGAGAACGTCGCATCGCCAGAGACGACGGAAACGACGAGCGGCATCCTCGTGATGTCGATGCACGCGGCGGCGCTCTTCACCAGCGTGCGTCCGCCGCACGCGTGCGCCGCACGGATCAGCGAGCGCCGCGTCGACCGCGAGGCCGTCGCGCCTCCGTCCGCGCTCGATGCCTGCTCGAGGTGCACCGTGACGGTCTGCAGGGCAGCCCCGCCCTGGGGGGCGATCGCGAACGTCCAGTTGCCCTCGACGGCGAAGCTCATCTCCGCGGCGCCGAAGTGATACTCCGGCTCGGCGGGCCCGCACGCGAACGCCGGGTTGAGGAAGAAGAAGGCGAGAGCAAGAACGCAAGCGAGTCGACGCATGGCGGAAATGCTGCGCCGGATCCCGGACGCGATCAAGTGGGGGCGCTGACCACGCAGGCGCGGCCGGGGGATGTTCCGCGCGCGAGGTGCACTTGCGCTGACCCGGAACCACGCTCTGATCTTGCTTGGCGCGTGCGCGGTGGCCGCGCTGCCCGTCTACGGCTTCGTCGTCTCGCGCGCGCCTCGCCTCTCCGCGGGCCCCACGATGTCTGCCCGAATTGTCACTCGGGCGAAGACCACAGGTGAGGCGCGATGTGAGGGCTTCCGGCTCGCCGGAGACGCTCTATTATTCCGCTCACTTCGAAGAGGAGATCCGATGCCCATCACCCAGCTGAACCCTTACTTGAACTTCAACGGAACGGCCGCGAGCGCGATCGAGCTGTACGAGAGCGCGCTGGGCGCGAAGGTGGAAAACGTTCAGCGCTTCGGAGACGCGCCCGACATGGGCGCCGGGCCCGAGGCGAAGGACCGCGTCATCCACGCGACTCTGCGCATCGGCAGCGGCGTCATCATGATGAGCGACACGATGCCCAACATGCCGCCGCCCGCGGGCAACAACGTGCACGTGTCGCTGAACTTCGACGACGTCGCCGACATGCGGAAGAAGTTCGAGGCGCTGTCGGCGGGCGGCAAGGTGACGATGGCGCCGCAGGACACGTTCTGGGGCGCGACGTTCGGCATGCTGACCGACGCGTTCGGCATCAACTGGATGTTCAACTGCGAGAAGAAGAAGTAACGCACGAGACGCCGGATTTCCGCCGCGCACGTGCATTCGGGACGCCGATCGTGCGCGGCGCGGCGGCCGCTCCGTGCTGAGATGGGGGCATGAAGCTCGCGCTGGTGGCTGGAGTTTTGTCGCTCGCGCTCGCGGCGTGCTCGGGCTCTTCGGGCCCGCGCAGCTCGGGCGCCGCAGGAACCACGGGCGCCGCGGGC
>DASZUD010000003.1:0-27397 GCA_035548155.1 Polyangia bacterium | reverse complement strand
TCGGTGGGTCAGTGCGTGCCCGCATGCCAGTGACATCACAAGGGAGGAATAGCCACAACGGCTCGTCGCCGCGCGGGCCTCATCTGGGCCCTTACGGTGTGGATTGTGGTGCGACCGATGCGATTCGTGTGACCGCCGCTGCGACGGGTGCGCTGCCTGTGACGGGCGATAGCCGCGTCTCGCCACTCAAAATCCGCCTCCCGCAAGGGATTACGAGTTCAAGTCTCGTCTCCGGCACCCCACCAACGAACGCCTACTGGCGGCGCACAAAGGTCGACACGATCGAGGCGTGCGCGCGGTCCACGCAGACCGTGCCGGGCAAGTTCACGAAGCACCTCGTCGTCCACCAGCGCGCCGACAAGGCGGATGTATGGCGACATCGCGTTCTCGCAGATCCACACGGAGATCCTCGAGGACATGGACGGCGACGGGCTCAAGGACATCGTCACGGGCAAGGGCCGTACGTGCACCGAGCGAGCTCATCGGCGGGAAGGCGGGGACCCGGTGGTCGATCGGCGTGAAGATGAACACGGGGCCGCAGTCGCTCACGATCGACATGGGCGTGCAGCAGTCCGTCCAGCGCGTCGTCATGGATTCGACCGGAAGCAACAACGACGACGCGCGCGCCTACAAGGTCGAGCACTCGACCGACAAGGCGACGTGGTACTTGGCGATGACTGGCACGGAGACCGGGCCCGTCGTCACGGCCGACTTCACCGACTCGACGGCGCGCTACATCCGCGTCACGCAGACGTCGATCTACGACGTCAACGCCTACGGCCGCGACCCGAACGGCGCCTCGTCGTCGCTGCGGAGCTATCGCTCCGGGGAAGTCAGCTCGAGCACGAACGTGAAGTCACGCACGTATCCATCCACGGTGTGCGTGCCGAAGGAGCCGAAGACGTCCGGGGCGAAGGCGCGTTACTTCTACGACGGCTTCGTGAACAAGGACACGAGTGACATGTCGGCCGAGTGCGCGCTCGCGAACCCGTTCGGCACGGCAGGTCCGCGCACGGCCACGATCGCGCTCACCGAAGCGAAGGCGGCGGGCGGCTCGTGGTGTCACTACAACGCGCGCTATGCGTTCTATGACGACGACTACGCCCCCGGCATCTCGACCCTCGTCGCGGGCGTCGCGGGACCATTCAGGTGGGACTTCCCCGACGCGAACGACTACGGCGATTACGTGCGGTTCGGGTTCGAGTGCTCGCTGACGCCCGTTCCGCCATTCGCATGCTGCGTCTCGCGACGCAGTAGCCCTTCGGGGCCCGGACCTACATGCTCGGATCTGTACGTCAGGCGCATACCTGACAATTCGAGCGCCTGGCACCACCTTTGAACCTGAGATTGCATGGTTCGCGCCCGCTCTCGCGCGGCGCGGCGAGGAGGTTTGCCATGCGCATGGGCGTCACAATGGTCTTGTGGTGGGTCGTGGTCGGGGTCTTCAACGCGTTGGTCGCGACGCACCTCGTGAAGGACCCTCGCTACAACAGCGGCGCGTCGAACTTGGCCGTCGGGGTGTTCGGCGCGCTGCTCGGCGGGCTGCTGATGTATGCGATCGTGGGTGGCGGTCGAACTTATGCCGCCTTCCTCGCGCGCTCCGTGTCGGCAATGCTGGTCTCGGCATTCGTCATCAAGGTTACGCGTTTGCTGAATAGACCTGACGCGAACGCGCGCGTTTCGTAACCGCGTGGTAACCACAGCGGTCGAACGTTGCGGCGCTTCGTTAAGGCGTGTTTCTGACGTCGCCGCGCTCTCCCACCGGTGTTACATTTCGGGCCGTTCCTTAGGTGCCGGGTGCACCGCACTTTCGGGGAAGGAGAGCGTGAGAGATGTTGAATATCCTTCTGGTGGACGACGAGCCTGACCTTCGCGTCTCCTTGGGACAGGTCCTTCGCGAAGAGGGGCACGCGGTGGATGTCGCTTCCGATGGCGAGGCCGCGATCGCGCGCCTGGCGGCCCAGTCCTTCCACCTCGTCGTCAGCGACGTTCGTCTGCCGAAGGTGGACGGGCTGACGCTGCTGCGACGTATCCGTCGGGACTTCCCGTCGACCGAGGTCCTGCTCATGACGGCCTACGGATCGATCGGCGACGCCGTCAGCGCCATGAAGGACTGCGCGGTCGATTACCTGACCAAGCCCTTCGACATCAATCACCTGGTCGACGCCGTCGACCGCATCGACGATCGGCTGCGCGTCCGCGACGAGCACGCGCGCATCCGCGCCAACGAAGAGTCGGACTCCGCGCAGGGCGCGCGGCTCGTCGGGCAGTGCCCCGCGATCGTGCAGCTCATCGACAAGATCGAGACGATCGCCGATACGCAGGCGGCCGTACTGCTGACGGGGGAGAGCGGTACGGGCAAGGAGCTCGTCGCGCGCATGTTGCACGAGCGCAGCGCGCGGAAAGATCGGCCGCTCGTCGTCGTGAACTGCGCGGCCGTGCCGCCATCGCTCATGGAGGCCGAGCTCTTCGGCCACGAGCGCGGCGCGTTCACGGGCGCCGTCAAGAAGCGCGACGGCCGCTTCAAGGCGGCGGACGGCGGCACGATCTTCCTCGATGAGATCGGCGAGATGCCGCTCGAGACGCAGGTGAAGCTGCTGCGCGTCCTGCAAGAGGGCGAGGTCGTCCCCGTGGGTTCGAACGCCAGCTCCAAGGTCGACGTACGGCTGATCTCCGCGACGAACCGCGATCTCAAGGCCATGGTGGCCGAAGGGAGGTTCCGCGAGGACCTCTACTACCGCATCAAGGTCTTCGACCTGCACCTGCCGACGCTGCGCGAACGTCGCGGCGATCTCCCGCTGCTGGTCGAGCAGTTCCTGCGCGAGTTCCGGCCGCAGGCGAGCGAGACCGCGGCGCTGTCGCCGGCCGCCTGGGCGGCGTTGCGCGAGTACGCCTTCCCGGGGAACGTCCGCGAGCTCCGCCACGCGATCCAGCACGCGTCGATTCTGGCGCGTGGCTCGGAGATCGATCTGGCGCACCTGCCGCCCGAGATCTCGGGCCGGGCGGCGGAGGCCGGCGACTCGGCCACGACGCAGTCGCTGGTCGAGGCGATGGAGCAGTACGAAAAGGAGCTGATCCTGCGCACGATCCGGGGGACGGGGGAGAAGCGGCAGCGCGCCGCGAAGCTGCTCGGCATCTCGCGCAAGAGCCTGTGGAAGAAGCTCACGAAGTACGGGCTGCAAACGCGCAGGGCCGGCGGCGGCGGCGCGAGCAGCGGCAACTGAGCCCGCGCACGAGCTAGCGACGGTCACGTCGCGTGCCCGCGGCCCAGCGGAAGAGGTCGCTCGCCGAGAGCACGCCGACGATCTCGCCGCCGGCGCTCCGCACCTGAACCTGGGCGATGCGGCGCGCCGCCATGAGGTGCGCCGCTTCGCGCACGGTCGCGTGCGCGCTCACGGCCGGCCGGCGCGGCGCGCGCGCGTCCAGCGCCTCGGCCTCGGCGGTGGTCGTCATCAGCGCCGAGACGGGAAGGTCTCCATCGAGGCGCTCGGGTGGGGCGGCCTGGAACCACGTTTCATCGACGGTCACCGCGCTCATCAGCCCCGGGCGACTTCAATCGGCGTACCACCGGGAGGCCCCAGGCGAGGGTCGAAATCTTCGGGCAAATCACCGATGGAGGATCGCCGCGCGTGGCAACCCGGGAATCGGCGCGTCCGCGCGTTACAAGTTGGAGACGCTTCAGCGCGCGATGGGCAGCGAGCCCGTGCTCGGGGGGCGCTTCGGCAGGTCGATTTCGAACGCCGCCCCGCCGCCGGGGGGGCTGCTCACCGAAAGCCGTCCGCCATGCGCCTCGACGATCTCGCGTGCGACGTAGAGGCCGAGTCCGAGCCCCGAGTGCGGCGCGCCGCCGTCCGCGTGCTCGAACCGGCCGAAGATCCGCTCGCGCTCGCGCACAGGCACGCCAGGGCCGTGATCGCGGACCACGATCGTCACCAGATCGCCGTCGCCCGAGACGGAGATGTCGATGGCGCTGGGCCCGCCGTGCTTGATGGCGTTCGTCAGCAGGTTGGTGACGACCTGGCCGAGCCGCGCGCGATCCCACTCGCCCACGGTGGTGCCCTTGCGCTCGATCGTCAGCGAGCAGCCGCCCTGGGCCAGCGCCTCGCGCAGGCTCGTCGTGACCTCTTCGACCAGCGCCGCGGCGTCCACGTCTTCGAAGCGGAGCGGGAGGCGCCCGAGTCGGAGGCGGGTCATGTCGAGCACGTTCTCCAGCAGAGCCGTGAGGCGCGCCGCCTGCCGATCGACGACGAGGAGCGCCTCGACGATGTCGCTGTTCGTGAGCGTGGTCGGGGTCCGGTTGAGGCCGCGCAGGAGCCGCTGCACCTGCAAGCGCAGCGGCGCCAGGGGCGTGCGCAGCTCGTGCGAGGCGATCGAGATGAAGTGCTCGCGCGCTCGGATCGCGCGCTGGCGCTCGACGGCGGTCGCGCCGAGCAGCTGGGCCGTCAGCGCGACCGAGGCCATGAACGCCGCCGTCGTCATCAGGTTGTCGCCCATGGTCGCGGCCTCGAGGTCGCCGTGACCGGAGATCGCCGAGACGGCCGTGGCGATCCACACGACCAGCGTCGCCGCGGTGGCGCCGCGCGGGCCGAAGCGGAGGGCCGCCCAGATCACCGGCGGGAACACGATGTAGCGGGTCGCGTGCACGTCGACGAACCGAAACGCGCTCGTCGCCAGCAGGGTGAAGGCGAGGGTGAACGCCTCCCACGAAGACCGCTGCTCGAAATCGGCCGGCCGCGAGCCCCAGCTGAGCAGCGCCGGGGCGAAGACCAGCGCGCCCATCGCGTCGCCGACCCACCAGACGCGCCAGGTGGGCGCGAGCTCGGCCGCCGGGATGTGGCCCGAGACGAGGAGGGCGAGGGCCCCGATCGTCGCGCTCACGAGGGGCGCGGCGAGCGAGCCGAAGAGAACGAGGCGCATCACGTCTCGCGCGCTGTCGAGCTGGAGGCGGAACGGAACGCGCACCAGCAGCGTCGCGCCCGTCAGCGCCTCCAGCGTGTTGCCCGCGGTGATCGCCGCGGACGTCGCCAAGGACACGCCCGGCGTCGTCGCGTTGACGATGAAGGCACCGACCGCGATGGCCGGCCAGAGGCTCCGCGACCAGAGCAGCAGCGCCGCGAGGCCGAGGCCGGTCGGCGGCCACAACAGGGTGACGGTCTTTCCGACGGTGGCGACGCTGAGGCCCACCTTCGCGAGCACGACGTACACGACGGCGAGCGCCGTGAATCGGATCGCATAGGTCACCCGCGCAGAGGCCACTTCACCGCAGTTTAAAGCGCGGGGACCGTCGCTGCGCGGACGATCTTGGTTACCTCGCAGTAACGTCGGGCTCGTCGTCCGCCGAGGAGACGCAATTTCCGCCGGCCTGCTTCGAGCGGTACGCGGCCCGATCGGCGCGGCGCAGGAGATCGTCAGCCGACTCGACGCTGCCGGTCCGCGTGAGCGCCGCCACCCCGATGCTCACGGTGACCCCGGCACCGCCGCGCGACAGCGATTCGATCTCCGACAGGACGCGCTGGCCGAAGCTGCGCGCGTCGGCCAGCGCCGTGTGCGGCAGCAGGGCGACGAACTCGTCGCCGCCGTAGCGAACGACGAGGTCCGTGTCACGGGCCTGGCGCGCCAGCACGCTGGCGACGCCGCGCAGCGCTTCGTTCCCCGCGAGGTGGCCGTACGTGTCGTTGACCGCCTTCAGCTTGTCGACGTCGATCATCGCGAGCGAGAGCGGGTGGCCGTAGCGCGAGAACCGGGCGCGCTCGGCCTCGAGGACGCGACGCAGGAGGCGCAGGTTCCCGAGCCCGGTGAGCTCGTCGTGCTCGGCCGCGACCTCGAGGCTGCGGCGCGCGCGCTCGTGTCCAAGCGCCTGCTGGATGCGCGCCAGCAGCTCGTCCAGCGTGAAAGGCTTGGGCATGAAGTCGACCTGTTCGAGGCCGACGTCGCGCACGCGCGCGGGCAGGTCCGCGGCGCCCGAGAAGAACACGATCGGCACCCCGCGCGTCGGGGTCGCGCGGCGCAGGGACGCGGCGGCGTCGAAGCCGCTCATGCCGGGCAGGTTGACGTCCAAGAGGACGACGTCGGGAGGCGCGAGCTGCGCCTGATGCAGGCCTTCGTTCCCGTCCCGCGCGCAGTCGACGAGGTAGCCGCACTGGGAGAGCGCGTCGGCGAGCGCCCCCGCCATGCTCGCGTCGTCCTCGACGACGAGGACGCGGCTCTCCGTCGCGGCGCACGCCGGGCGAGCGCGTGCGGTCGCGGCCTTCGCC
This sequence comes from Polyangia bacterium, assembly GCA_035548155.1. Classification (GTDB taxonomy): domain Bacteria; phylum Myxococcota_A; class Polyangia; order Fen-1088; family Fen-1088; genus DASZFV01. Next base: position 21,143 of record DASZUD010000003.1, on the reverse strand, counting down.
GGAGTCGTCGCGCGGCGGGCCAGCGAGTCGCCGCCGACGAGGGGCGCGAGCAGGAGCGCCGCGAGGCGCGCGAGCAGCATGGCGCCTTCGCGCCGAGCGGCGTCGTCACGGCGCGCGGGCCCGGCGTGGACCAGCACGACGGCCAGGCAGCGCACGCCTGCGACGAGCGGAACCGCGAACGACGCGCGGCCCTCGACCAGCCCGCGCGTCTCGGCGGCTTCGCGCACCTCGGGCGGGCAGCCGAGGTCGCTCGCTTCACCTTCGATCGCGAGGTACGTCCCGCGCTCTCCCAGCAGCCGCGTGATGCCGCGGGTCGCGGCCGCGAGGACGGCGTCGGGGCTCGCCGCGGCGGCTGCCGCGACGAGCTCGTCCAAGGTCCCGCCGTCTATCGATACGTCCGAAATCGCGGGCACTGAAGGCGCCTCTCGACGCAGCGCCGCGAGCTCTCCGCTGTCTCGCCGCGGGCTCATGACTGGCTCCAAGACTTACTGCAAGACTTGCTACAAGACCTACTGAACGAAAGGTTGGATCGCCGCGAGCAACGTCAAGAGCTCGACCGGTTTACGCAGCGCTCCCGCACCATTCATCAGCGCGGCTTTTTCGGCCGCGTTTCCGTCGGCTGTAAGGACAATCACCGGGATGTGCGCCAGCGCGGGATCGCGGAGCTGCTCTGCGCGAAACGCCCACCCGTCCATCACGGGCATCATCAGGTCCAGCAGGATGACGCACGGCAGGCCCGCGTCGGGTGCGCGGAGTAACGCCAGCGCGGCGCGGCCGTTCTCGGCGGCGCGTACGGTGTGACCTTCGTCCTCGAGGACCTGCACGACGGCGCGCAAGATGTCGACGTCGTCCTCGATCACGAGGATGCCCTGGCACCCGGAGCTCACGCGCTTCTCCGTGCGAGGCCCGCCGCCCCGAAGGGCAGCACGACCGTGAACGTGGCGCCCTCGCCGAGCTTGCTGTCGACGGAGATCGTCCCCTCGTGCGCGTCGGTGATCTGCTTCGCGACCCACAGCCCGAGACCGAGGCCTCCGAAGTTGCGCGCCGAGACCGCGCGCTCGAAGCGCTCGAAGATGCGGCGATGGCTGCGGGGATCGATGCCGATTCCACGATCGGTGACCGTGATGCGCGCCGCGAATCCTGCCTCGCTGCCGACGGCGATGTCGATGGGGCACTTGGCGCCGAACTTCATGGCGTTCGCGACCAGGTTCGTCACGAGCTGCTCGACGCGCATGCGATCCCAGGCGCCGCGCATCGACTCGGGCGCCGAGAAGCGGAGCTCGCAGCCGACGGCGCGCGCGGCTTCCTGCATCCCCTCGACGACGTTCCGCACGACGGGGACGAGATCCAGCTCTTCGCGCTCGAGGTTGAGGCGGCCGTCTGCGAAGCTGGAGATGTCGAGCAGCCGATCGACCAGCTTCGTGAGGCGGCCCACCTGGGTCTGCGCCGCGCCCGCGCTGGACGCGATGCGCCCGCCCAGCGGCGAGTCGTGCGCGTGACGCCCCAGCGCCATCGTCAGGATGTCCATCTGCAGCCGCAGCGCCGCCAGGGGCGTGCGCAGCTCGTGCGACGCGATCGAGAGGAACTCGTCGCGCAGGCTCACGGCGCGCGTCAGCTCCAGCTCGACGTCCTTGCGATCCGTGATGTCGGCGCACGAGCCGATGTAGCCCGCGAAGCGCCCGTCGTGCTCCCAGCGCGGCGCGCCGCGGTCGAGAATCCAGCGGTACTGACCGTCGGCGCGGCGCAGGCGGTACTCCATCTCGAACGGGCGGCGCTCGGCGAAGGCCGCCATGTACGTGTCGATGCAGCCCTGGAAGTCTTCGAAGTGCACGCCCTCGGCCCAGCCGACCCCCCACTCCTCTTCGAGCGTGCGGCCCGTGAAGTCCAGCCACGTCTGGTTGAAGAACGTGCAGAGCGCGTCGGGGCCCGACATCCACAAGAGGACGGGCGCGGCGTCGGCCATGATGCGGAAGCGCGACTCGGTCTCGTGCACGCGCCGCACGGCCTGCTGGTGGAGGCTCGTGTCGCGCAGGATGCCCACGCCGCCGCGGACGGCGCCGTCGTCCGCGCGCCAGGGCACGAAGCGCACCTCGTAGGTTTGGTCGACGTCCTGCTCGGGGCGGCGGCGCTCGAGGCGAACCGTCTCGCCCGCGAGCACGCGCGCGAGCGCCGCGCCGTCGCCGTCGGGGGCCGAGAGCCACGCGGGCAGCGGCTGGCCCACGGCGGCTGCGGCGGCGACGCCGAACATGCGCTCCATGCCCGGGCCCCAGTACGTGCACACGAGGTCGCCGTCGAAGGTGACGACGCCGTCGTCGGTGGCGCCGAGCACCAGCTCGGCCAATTCCGGCGCGCTGGGGCTCACGGAGCGCCCCCCGAAGGGGCGAGCCCGAAGGCGCGCTGCAGCTCGGTCGCGCGGCGCAGGACCGCGACGACGTCGATCGGGACGCCGGCGACACCCGCCAGCGCCGGCGCGAGCGCATCGAGAGCGCGCGCGGCGCGCGGCGTCCAATCGCGGACCCACGCGCCGGTGGCCTCGCGCGCCTCGCCGCCGCTCTCGAGGGCGACCCGGAGCAGCGCCTCCGTCCATTGGCGGTGCCAGCGGCAGTCTTCGTCCAGCGATCCGAACACCTGGCCCAGCAGGTAGTCACCGCGCGCCTTCGCCAGGGAGGGCAGCTCGATCATGAACAGCTCGTCGACGATCGGCTTGACGCACAGGTTGAGCGCGACGAACGCCTCGGCCCAGTCCCACGTCACGAGGAGCTGCTCGACGACGCGGCGCAGAGGCTGCCAGGCCGCGTCGCTCTCCCACCGCTGGCGCGCGTCGGCGCCAAATCCCGGATCGACGCGCCTCAGCTGGCCCATGCGCCGGGCGATGCGCTGAATGCGTCGCACCTCGTCGGCCGCTTGCAGCGCCGCGGCGATCGTGACGCGTCCCTCGGGCGCCGCTTGCCCGACGTACGCCGCGACCATCTGCAGGCCGTGGATCGCGAAGCGGACCGGCGGCAGCGCCACGGCCAGCAGCTCGCGCGCCTCGAGGCCCAGCGCGGCGTCGTATTCGGAGCCTTCAATCGACGCGTAGAGCCCGTCGCAGAACGACTCTTTCGCGTTCTGGAGGCGCGTGTACTTCGCGTAGGTCGTCTCGCGCGGATCGGCGAAGCGCTGCCAGTCGACCCCGCGGAACGCCGCCGCCTCCGCCTGCCGCGCGTTCCACGCAGTGACGGGCGTGTCGATCGCGAAGCCTCGCCCATCGTGGTAGCGCAGGCGCGTCGACACGACCTCGTACTCACTCGGCCGGCGCCGCGCGCCCGCGAGGTGCGAATACGTCTTGAGCGGCGCGGCCATCACCCGATCCTCGCGTCGCCCGCGCGCGACGACAGCTCCCACCGCGCCTCGTCCTCCGACACGGCGAAGCGGCCCTTGAACGACGACATGATGAGCTCGAGATCACCGGGCAACCGAAACGAGAAGCCGGTGTGCTCCTCGATCGCGGCGCGCGTGACGACGCAACGGGCGTGGCAGAGCACGCGCAGGTAGGCGCCGCGATCCACGACGCGCGCGCCAGGATTGAGCGCGCGAATGGCCTCGACGACGGCGCGGCCCAGCGGTCCGGCCTGGATCACGGGGCCCACGCCGTCGTCCGATGACGAAGCGGCGGCGGTGCGCTCACCGACGTCGACCTCGACGTCGTCACCGACGATGCGCACGGGGAACGACCGCAAGCAGACGCGGCCGGGGTTCACGCCCAGCCCCGACGCGACGTCGTACTCCCAGGCGTGGGCCGAGCACGAGAGCCGCGTGCCCGCGAGCCGGCCCTTCGAGAGCGCAATGCCTTTGTGGAGGCACCGGTCCTCATAGGCGCGCACGCCGTCCTCGAGGCTCACGAGGAGCACGGCGACGCCGTCGACGGTCACCCCCTTCATCTCTCCGACCCAGAGGTCGTCGCGGCTCGCGGCGCGCCGGAAGCTCATCGTGGGCCACGCCCTCCGAGCTCGGACCCGAAGCGGACGTCGAATCGGTCGAGCGGCTGCAGCCCCGCGGCGGCCACAGTCGACGAGGATTCGAGCGCCTCGCCGCGCACCCACACGCGCGCCCCGTCCGCGGGCGCGACGCGCAGCGCGCCCGCGTCTTGCAGCGCACGCGCGAGCGACGCCAGCGTCTGATCCTCGCGCGCGAGGACCAGCAGGCCCAGCGTGTCGCCCTCGAGGAAGCCGTAAAGCGGGATCACGGCGCCTCCTTCCTCGCGGGAGAGGCGGACCGGTCGAGCCAGTCGTAGTCGCCGCCGCGCACGTCCTTGCCCCAGCTCTCGTACTCGAGCCCGAAGTAGCGCCGCAGCAGCGCGACCAGGTTGGCTGGCGCCTCGCCTGCGAGCACGCGACCGACGACGCTTTGGTGGCGCGCGTAGCGCTGCGGCTCACGCTGGAAGATCCACCGGCAGGGGTCGGAGCAGAAGACGAGCTTGCGCCCCTCGTGCTCGACCACCTGGGCGGCGTTCCGGCCCGGCGTGCCGTGGCAGAGCACCAACTGGCACAAATCGCAGAACCCGATGATCGCCGTGCCGTGCACGCCGAAGTCGTTGCCGACGTCGGTGCTCCGCCAGCGCTCGGAGATGCGGTCCCAAACGGGCTCCATGTCTTCCCACGTGTCGGGGTACTTCTCGCGCAACCACGCCCGCTCGGCGGGCCCCGGCACGACCAGGTCGAACCACACGGTGGCGCGATACGTGTACGCGCTCGCGTAAACCATATGGTGGAAACGCCCCAGAGACGCCTCGAGCTCGGCCCAATACCAGGGCCGCTCGAGGCCCAGCTCTTCGAGCATGCGCAGGTACTGATCGACGATCCACTCCTGCATGAACTCGCGGAACGACAGCGTCCGCCGTTCGACGGGCGTGAGGTAGTCGATCGCGAAGCCGGTCACGACGGCAAAGAGCTGCCAGCTGCGCCAGAACCACTTGTCGGCGAGGTACTGCGCGTACGCGCGGTCGTGCGCCAGCACCGTCGACAGCACGGGGCTGCCCATCTGCGAGTGGCGCGCCTCGTCGCTCTGGATGCTCTGGGCCATCTTCTCGAACATCCGGTCACCGACGCTGTGGGCCAGCGACGCGAGGCCGACGAACTGCAGGTTCGTGAAGCCCGTCTCGAAGACGAAGTTGGTCGCGATCGCGAACTCCAGCGCGTCGGTGCCGAGCAACATCTCGTCGACCAGGTGGCGCGCCGCGATCGCGACCCAGTTGTTCGAGTGATAGAACCTGTGCGTCCAGTCGAGCTGGCGGTCGACGGGCACGAGATCATGCATGAGCGACAGCGGAAGCTGGGTGTGGCGAAGCTCGTCGAGCGCGCCCAGCGTCGCCGTCGCTCGCCAGGCGCTGGTGCGGCCGAAGCGCGCCGCGCGCAGGTTGCCGACGACGGCGGCGAACTCGGCCAGCGGCAGCGTCGCGGCGTGCAGCTTGAGGGCGCTGCGCCACTCCGCGGGCAGGTTCGCGTAGTCCTCGGGCTTGCCGACCAGCTCGCGCACCGCCTGGACGGCTGCCTCCTTCTCCGTCTGGGTCGCGACGTACTCGGCGTACGTCGTCCGGAACGGCTCGTCCCAGCGGCTCCACGCCTGCCGCGGCAGCCAGGGTTGGCCGGACATCGCCACGGGGAAGGCGTCCTCCTCGCGGACGTAGCCCAGCTCCCAGTCGAGCTCGCGTCCCAGGTCCAGCCACTCGTCGCGCTTCAGCATGACGCGCCCCCTGTAATTTACGCCGGGTCTCGCCGTACGTTCAACCCGCTCTCGCCCCAATTTCAGCGAAGTTCCGGGGTTTCCTCTGGGTAACAGCGGCGCCAGACCCGAAGGTTATCAACGGGCTGTGCATGGGGGCGGAGCGCCGTGCGCTTGTGGCAGATCCCGCTCCGTTGTACACAGGGGACTTCCGGCTCGGCTTCCGGACCTCGCGTCCGACGAAAGGGGCGACCATGATCCGATCTCGACTGATGCTCTCGCGTGGCTGCCTCGGTTCCTTCGGCGCGCTGGCCTTGGCGCTGGCGTTCACGGGCGCGGGGTGCGGCGGCGGCGGCGGCTCGGCCAACCCCGACGGCGGCGGGAGCGCGGGCACCGGGAGCGCCGGCAGCGGGAGCGCCGGCACCGGCGGCGGTGGGAGCGGGGCCACGGCCGGCACGACAGGTTCCTTCACGGGGACGCCCGTCGACCTCTGCAACCGCTTCGCGGCGACCATCTGCACGCGCCTCAAGGCGTGCCCCGGCGTCCTGACGGATCCGTCGACGTTCGACGAGGCCGACTGCGAGAAGAAGAACAAGATCGGCATCGGGTGCGAGCGCGCGACGTCGGCCGGCTTCAGCGACTGCCTCAAGGACGTGACGAACCTGTCCTGCTCGGGCCTCTTCTCGGCGACGGAGGGCGTCGTCCTCCCGGCCTCCTGCGACGACGCGCTGAACATCGATCTGAGCGCCGCGCAGAAGAAGTGCGCCGATCTCGCGCTGGCCGACTGCAGCCGGTTCTACGAGTGCAGCCAGGCCGCGCCGACGTCCGACGACCTCCAGGCCTGCCAGGCCGATGAGTACTCGGCGGTCGGGTGCGCCTTCGCGATCGACGTCGGCGCGACGTTCGATCAGTGCAAGCTCGACATCGCCAACGCGCCGTGCTCGGTGCCCGACGGCGGCACGCCTCCGTCATCGACGGCGTGCGACACGGCCATCACGTTCGTGGAGTGACCGCGCCGCCACCCTCCTGTTTACGGAGGCGTGGGCGATTGGAAACGCGCGCGCAATGAAGGTTCGCTAGAGTCGAGATCTCTTGGCGATCTCGGTCTCGCTCCACCACAAAACCGTCTACTCCTACGATCGGCCCGTCACGCTGGGGCCGCACGTCGTGCGCCTGCGGCCGGCGCCGCACTGCCGCACGCCGATCCTGTCGTACTCGTTCAAGGTGCGGCCGGGCGAACACTTTCTGAACTGGCAGCAGGACCCGTTCGGGAACTACCAGGCGCGGCTGGTGTTCCCGAACCAGGTGCGCAGCCTCGAGGTCGAGGTGGACCTCGTCGCCTCGATGACGGCCATCAACCCGTTCGACTTCTTCATCGAAGAGTCGGCGATGGCGTACCCGTTCACGTACGACGCCGACGCGCGCGCCGAGCTCGCGCCCTACCTGCAACTCGCGCCCGCGGGCGAGCGGCTGGCCGCGTTCATGGCCGGCATCAAGGCGGACCTGGCGCTGCCGAAGCGGCGCACGCTCGACGTGCTCATCGACGTGAACCGCCGCGTGCAACAGACGCTGCGCTACGACATCCGCATGGAGCCGGGCGTGTTCGCGCCCGAGGAGACGCTCGAGCGCGGCCACGGCTCGTGCCGCGACTTCGCGTGGCTGCTCGTTCAGGTGCTGCGGCGCCTCGGCATCGCGGCGCGCTTCGTGTCCGGCTACTCGATCCAGCTGGTCGCCGACGTGAAGGCGCTCGACGGACCTTCGGGCGTCTCGCAGGACGTCACCGACCTGCACGCCTGGGCCGAGGCGTATTTGCCGGGCGCCGGCTGGATCGGCTTCGACGCGACCAGCGGGCTCGCCTGCGCCGAGGGACACATCCCGCTCGCCTGCACGGCCGACCCGGGGAACGCGGCGCCCATCACGGGCGGCTACTCGTTCGAGGAGCTGTTCCCGGGCGACAAGGTGAAGGACTCGTTCACGTTCGACATGAAAGTGGCGCGCGTGCGCGAAGAGCCGCGCGTCACGAAGCCTTATACCGAAGAGGCGTGGGCCGCGATCCAGCGCGTGGGGCGGCAGGTCGACGAGGTGCTGGTCGCGAACGACGTGCGCCTCTCGATGGGCGGCGAGCCGACGTTCGTGTCCATCGACGACCCCGATGGCGACGAGTGGAACACGCAGGCGCTCGGGCCCACGAAGCACAAGCTGTCGGAGACGCTGGTGCACCGCCTGCGCGGCAAGTTCGCCGAGGGCGGGCTCATTCACCACGGGCAGGGCAAGTGGTACCCGGGCGAGCCGCTGCCGCGCTGGGCGATGACCTGCTACTACCGAAAGGACGGCGCGCCGCTGTGGCGCCGGTCCGAGCTGATCGCGCGCGAGGATCGCCCCATCAGCGCGACCGACAACGACGCCTCGCGCGCGTTCGCGCACGCGCTCGCGCGGCGCCTCGAGGTGGGCGAGAAGCACCTGCAGGCCGCCTACGAGGACCTCTTCTATTACCTGTGGCGCGAGCGGCGGCTGCCCGTGAACGTCGACATGCTCGAGTCGCGCCTCGACGACGAGGTCGAGCGGGCGCGCCTGGCACGCGTCCTCGAGCAGGGTTTGTCGCACGTCGTGGGGCACCTGCTGCCGCTCGAGCCGGTGTCGGATTGGGACGACCCGACCAGCGTGCGCTGGCGCTCCGGTCCGTGGCCCGTGCGCAGCGAGCGCCTCTTCTTGATTCCGGGCGATTCGCCCATGGGCTACCGCCTGCCGCTCGACAGCTTGCCGTGGACGGCGCGCGAGAACCTTCGCCAGTATCACGAGCCCGACAACTTCGCGCCGCGCCGCGAGCTGCAGGTGCCTGGGCAGAAGCTGCCCCGGCGGCCGGGCGAGGGCGATCCGGGGGATGAAGACGAAGCGCCGCGCGAGCGCAGGCTCGGGCCCGGCGATCCGGCGGGCATCGTGCGTACGGCGCTGTGCGCCGAGGTTCGCAACGGCGTCCTCAACGTGTTCCTGCCGCCGCTGCCCAGCACGGAGACCTTCGTGGATCTCGTCGCCGCCGTAGAAGACACGGCGGCGGCGATCGGCGTGCCCGTCCGCATCGAAGGTTACCCGCCGCGCCGGGATCAGCGCCTCGGCCAGTTCGCCGTCACGCCGGACCCCGGCGTCATCGAGGTGAACATCCAGCCCGCGCACTCGTGGGACGAGCTGGTCACCAACACGGAGATCCTGTACGAAGAGGCGCGGCAGACGCGCCTCGGCACCGAGAAGTTCATGGTCGACGGGCGCCATACGGGCACGGGCGGCGGCAACCACGTCGTCATCGGCGGTCCGACGCCGGCCGACAGCCCGATCCTGCGGCGGCCCGATCTGCTGCGCAGCATCGTCGGCTACTTCGTCAACCACCCGGCGCTCTCGTACTTGTTCTCGGGCCTGTTCGTGGGCCCGACCAGCCAGGCGCCGCGCATCGACGAGGCGCGCGAAGACTCGATCGACGAGCTGGAGATCGCGTTTCGGCAGATCGACGAGCGTGGGCAGGGCCAGCGCACGCCGCCGTGGTTGGTCGATCGCATCTTTCGCCACCTGCTGGTCGACGTGACGGGCAACACGCACCGCGCCGAGCTGTGCATCGACAAGCTGTTCAACCCCGACAGCGCCAGCGGGCGACTGGGCCTGCTCGAGCTGCGGTCGTTCGAGATGCCGCCGCACGCGCGCATGAGCATGGCGCAGCAGCTGGTGCTGCGCGGGCTGGTCGCGGCGTTCTGGCAGCGGCCGTACACCGAGCGGCCCGCGCGCTGGGGCACGGCGCTGCAGGACCGCTTCGCGCTGCCCCACTTCCTGTGGCAGGACATGGGCGACGTCATCGGTGATCTGCGCGCCGCGGGTTTCCCGTTCGAGCCGTCGTGGTTCATCCCGCACTACGAGTTCCGCTTCCCGATCCTCGGCGAGGCGGCGACCGCGGGCATCGACCTGCAGCTGCGCGCCGCCATCGAGCCGTGGCACGTCCTTGGAGAAGAGGGCGGCGGCTCGGGTCAGGTCCGCTACGTCGACTCGTCGCTCGAGCGCCTGCAGCTGCGCGTGCGCGGGTACTCTTCCGATCGCTATGCCGTCGCGTGCAATGGCTACCGGGTTCCGCTGCACCCGACGGGGACCAGCGGCGAGTACGTCGCCGGCGTGCGTTTTCGCGCGTGGCAGCCGCCGAGCGCGCTGCACCCGCGCATCGGCGTGCACGTGCCGCTGGTGTTCGACGTCGTCGACCTGTGGAACCGGCGCTCGGTGGGCGGCTGCACGTACCACGTCTCGCACCCGGGCGGCCGCGCGCACGATCAGCGCCCGCGCAACGCCCTCGAGGCCGAGGGGCGGCGCCTCGCTCGCTTCTTCGCGATGGGCCACACGCCAGGCGCGCAGCCGGCCGCGTACCCGGCCGAGGCGTGGAGCGCGCGCGGGTTCCCGCTGACGCTGGATCTACGACGCGGCTAGGAGGTGCGCGCGGCGGTGACGCGCGCGCCGAAGGTCTCGGGGTCGGAGTAGATCTGGATGAGATCGCCCGTGCGCGAGAGGTGCTGGGCGATCGCGATCGTGAGGTGAACCACCTTCGATCCGACGAGCACGCTCACGCGCCGCAGGTCCCTGCGGTTCAGCGAGAAGAAGTGCGTCCAGTCGTCGCTGACGCTCACGGCTGGCCCCAGCGCCTCGCGCGCGTCGACGAACAGCTCGAGCGGGCGGTGGCGCAGCAGCTCCATGGGATCTCGTCCAGCGTCGCGCTGCCGAACTGGCCATTGTCGTGGCCCGTGATCGTCACGAGCAGAGCGCCCGGGCGCAGCCGCTCGTAGGAGAAGACGCACTTCTCCGCCTCCATCTGGACCTTGCCGGCGGTCGTCGCGGTGCGGTTCACGCCTTCCATGCGCTAGAGATAGAGCCTTCCGTTCGGATAGTCGAACGTGAGGAAGCCTCCCGGCTCGAAGAGGTTGAGGGCGATGAAGCCCACGGCGTTGGGACTGGCGAAGTAGCCCACGGGCGGCTGGATGACGACGGCGACGTCGTCGAAGTGCAGGGGCCCCACGTCGAGCGTGCCGATGCGCCCCACCCCCAGCTTCACCTGCCCACCGATGCCGTTCGCCACCAGCTCGTCATGCACGGCGTACTCGGGGTGCTTGTCGCGGAGCGCCTGCCACATGCTGGTGGTGACGTTCAGATAGGGGCCGTCGATCGTCATGGTCGCGCTGCCCGTGTCGAAGCGCAGCGGCACGGTCATCCAGCCGTCCAGCGTGCCCTCGACACGCACGATCGTCGCCTCGTCGAGCGAGAAGGGGATGAATCGCTCGGGATCGGCGCCGGCGGGCGGGAAGCCCGTGGGGCGCGTGATCTCGAGCAGCGGCGGCGAAAAGCGTATCTGCACGACGAAGCTCTGCAGGTAGTCGTTGCCGAGCAGCCCCGCTTCGCGCGTTCCGGGCGGCGGGACCTGAAACGCCGAGAGATCCTGCATCGTGGGCGCCAGGCCATACCAGGTCAGCTCGGGGATGCGGCGCCCGCGGCAGATTGGCTGCACGCGCGCGATGCGCACCTGGTCGACCGTGAGCACGCCCGCCGTGCCCGCGAGCTCCGTGTGCGCGATCTTGGGCAGGCCCAGCTCGGCGGCGACGCCGGAGTCGACGGCGCTGACGCCCGCGCCCGTGTCGAAGATGAAGTACTGCGGCGGCGAGCCGTTCAGCGAGAGAGGAAGGAAGAACTGGCCGCGGTCGTAGACCGAATCAACGATGGGCATGCCGTCAATATAGGGACGATCTGTACTCGGGGAACACGAGCGCAGCGTGGCTCCGTGACGCGAAGCGAAGAGGACCGTCGAGGCCGAGCGCAGCGAGCGGGGCAGGGCAGGCCGCGTGGGGCCGCGAAGCGCGAGCGGCAGCGAGCCGGACCCCGTCAGGTCAAAAGGTCTCGCTCACGAGCGACAGGTCGGTCTTCACGGGAACGATGCCCCAGATCTCGGCGGCGTATTGGCGGATGGTCGCGTCGCTCGAGAAGCGGCTCGCGCCCATGATGTTGAAGAGGGCGCGGCGCGACCACTCGCGCGGCGACAGGTAGTCGGCCGCGGCGCGCGCCTCGGCGGCGCAGTAGGCGTCGAAGTCGGCGCACACCATGAACGGGTCGTCCCACTTGAGGTTGTCGGCGATGGGCTTGTAGCGGTCGCGATCGCCCAGGCTGAAGAAGCCCGACTCGAGGAGCTCCAACACCTGCTGCAGCGGTGGGCTCTTCGCGATGAAGTCGCCGGGGCGGTAGCCAGAGCTGCGCAGCGCCGCCACCTCGGGCGTGGTCATCCCGAAGAGGTAGAAGTTGTCGTGGCCCACGGCCTCACGGATCTCGACGTTGGCGCCGTCGAGCGTCCCCAGCGTCAGCGCGCCGTTCAGGGCGAACTTCATGTTGCTCGTGCCCGACGCTTCCTTGCCGGCCGTCGAGATCTGCAGCGAGACGTCGGCCGACGGGATGATCGTCTGGGCCAGCGTCACGCCGTAGTTCGGCACGAACGCCATGGCCAGGCGCCCGCGCACCGCCGGGTCGGCGTTGATGACGGCCGCGACGTCGTTGAGCAGGCGGATGTGGAGCTTGGCCATGAAGTACCCGGGCGCGGCCTTCCCCGCGAAGATGTAGGCCCGCGGCGTGTGCGGCACCTCGGGCCCGCGCTTCAAAGCCAAGTAGTGCGAGATGATCTGCAGGCAGGCGAGGAGCTGGCGCTTGTACTCGTGGATCCGCTTCACCTGAACGATGAACATCGCCTCGGACGGCAGCGTGACGCCCGTGCGCGACTCGACCAGCGACACGACGTCGGACTTGTTCTGCTGCTTGACGCGCCAGAGGGCGTCGAGGAAGCGGTCGTCCTCGGCGAACGGCGCGAGCTGGTGAAGGCGCGAGAGCTCGGGCTCGTCGATCCACGAAGACCCAATGCGGCTCGACACGAGCTGCGTGAGGCGCGGGTTGGCGTGCAAGAGCCAGCGCCGCGGCGTCACGCCGTTCGTCTTGTTGTTGAAGCGCTCGGGCCACATCTCGTGGAAGGCCGAGAGAAGCTGGTCCTTGATCAGCGTCGTGTGCAGCTCCGCGACGCCGTTGATGCTGTGCGATCCGATCGTCGCGAGGTGGGCCATGCGCACCTGGCGGCGGCCTGACTCATTGATGATCGAGAGCTGCTGCAGCTTGTCGAGATCTCCCGGCCAGCGGAGCTGCACGTCGTGCAGGAAGCGCTGGTTGATCTCGAAGATGATCTGCAGGTGCCGCGGCAGCAGCTTCTCGAACATCGAGACGGGCCACTGCTCCAGCGCCTCGGGCAAGAGCGTGTGGTTCGTGTAGGCGAGCGTCCGGTGCGTGATCGCCCACGCCCGGTCCCAGTCGAGGCACTCCTCGTCGACCAGCACGCGCATCAGCTCGGCCACCGCGATCGACGGGTGCGTGTCGTTCAGCTGGATGGCCACCTTGTCGGGGAACTCGGCGAAGGTCTCGTGCCGCGCCTTGTAGCGTTTGACGATGTCGGCGATCGAGCAGGCCACGAAGAAGTACTGCTGCTTGAGGCGCAGCAGCTTGCCCTCTTCGCTGTTGTCGTTGGGGTAGAGGACCTTCGAGATGTTCTCGGTGTCGATCTTCTCCTCGACGGCGCGGCGGTAGTCGCCCTCGTTGAAGAACTGCAGGTCGAAGTCGCGCGTCGCGCGCGCGGCCCACAGGCGCAGCGTGTTCACCGTGTCCGTGCGGTGACCCACGATGAACGAGTCGTAAGGCAGGCCCACGACGGCGCGGGCGTCCACCCAGCTCGCGCGCAGCGCGCCGTCCATGTCGCGGTGGAACTCGACGCGGCCGCCGAAGCGCACCGTCTGCGCGTCCTCGTGGCGCGGCAGCTCCCACGCATTGCCCAGCTGCAGCCAGTTGTCGTGCTGCTCGATCTGACGGCCGCCGTCGATCTTCTGCTCGAACATGCCGAAGTCGTAGCGGATGCCGTAGCCGAAGGCGGGCAGCTCCAGCGTCGCGAGCGAGTCCATGAAGCACGCCGCGAGGCGCCCGAGGCCGCCGTTGCCCAGGCCCGGATCGCCCTCCTGCTCGAGGATCTGCGTGAGCTCGAAGCCGCGGTCGTGCGCCAGCGCCTCGGCCGCCTCGTAGAGGCCCATGTTCATGAGGCAGAGGCCGAGGCTGCGCCCGGTGAGGAACTCGGACGAGAGGTAACAGACGCGCTTGGCGTCGCGCTCGACGTGCGTGCGCTGGGTGGCGAGCCAGCGGTGCACCAGCCGGTCCCGCACCGTGTGCGCGAACGCCTGATAGAGGTCGTAGGCGGAGGCGTCGCGCACGTCCTTGGCGCACGTGTGAATCAGGTGCTCGACGACCGTCTGCCGGAAGTCGTCGGAGTGCAGGCTCGCGCGGCGTCCCGCTGGACGCGGGCGGACACTCTCGGGCTCGTGAGGCGGCGAAGATCCCAGGGGGAGCGACGAGTGCGCGGTGGCCGTCATCATCCCCGATCTCATCACTCGCGCGTTGCGGCGACGTTTCGGGTGTGTTCGATCTGTGCAACTCGCGCGCTCAGGTCCCCGTCTGGGTCGCCTCCCGCGCGTCGGGCTCGCCCGGCGACACGTCCACCGAGACCCACAGGTCGTGGCGGCCGCCGCCCATGATGACGCCGCGGACGGGCGTGACGTCGCTGTAGTCGCGGCCCCAGGCCACGGTGATGTGCTGCTCACCGGGGACGAGATCGTTCGTGGGGTCGAGCGGCAGCCAGTCGCGGCCCGGCACCCAGACCGCCAGCCACGCGTGCGAGGCGTCGGCGCCCACCAGGCGCGGCTTGCCGGGCGGCGGGCGCGTCACAAGGTAGCCGCTCACGTAGCGCGCGGGCAGCCCCAGCGCGCGCAGGCAGGAGATCTGGACGTGCGCGAAGTCCTGGCAGACGCCGCGGCGGAGCTGCAGCACCTCGTCGACGGGCGTCGCGATCGTCGTCGCGCGGCTGTCGTAGACGAAGTCCTCGTGGATGCGCGTCATCAGGTCGCGCGCCGCCTCGACGATCCCGCGGCCGGGCGCGAACGAGGGCAGGGCGTACTCGCGCGCGCGCGGCCAGCTGGCCGTCGGCGCGTGCGGCGAGGAGAACAGGAACTGCCGCGCCGCGCGCGCGTCGGCGTCGGCGCCCGCGCGCGCGGCGCCGCGCACGGACACCCAGGGCGCGCTCTCCGCGGGCAGCGGCGGCAGCGGCACGACCTCGACGTCGGCGCGCGAGGTGATGCGCAGGTTGTTGTGGGGCTCGTGAACCTCGACGTACGTGCAGCGGTTGCAGAAGTCGTCGGTGCGGTCCCGGCGCGTCGCCGGCACGGGCGTGATCTCCAGCTCTTCGCGCAGGCACTTCTGCGTGGGCGTCGCGCGCGGCAGGAGGTGCAGATCGTGATGCGACGTCGACACTCGCTCCGAGTAGAGGTACTCGGTGACGTGGACCACGTGGTGGATCACGCCTGCTCGCCCTTCGGAGCGGGCCCTTCCACGAGGCGGCCCAGCTGCCGCGCCTGCAGCGCGTGGTTGAGGTAGCTCTCGGTGAGCGCGTCCGACAGCGCCGGCAGCTCGCGCCCAAGCTCGGCCGTCAACGCGACGAGCGCGGGCCGCCGCACGTCGCCGTCGACCTCGGCCAGCTGGTGCACGCTCAGCTCTTCCAGGCGCGAGAGCAGCGCGTCCGCGCCCTGCGCGATCGCCGACTCGATGCCGTCGCGCGCGCGCCCCGGCAGGTGCGGCAGCTTCACGACGTGCTCCAGCAGCGCGCCCAGCTGGAACACGACCGAGCGTGGGTTCGTGGGATCGGTCAGCAAGAGATCCAGCACCGCCGCGGCGTGCAGGCTCGCGAGGTAGCGGCGGCGGTAGGTGATCGCGCTGTCGGCCGCCTCCAGCAGGGACTCGAGCACCAGGGGCTCGGCCGGCTTGGCCGTCGTGATCGTCGCGTCGATCGTCAGCGTGAGGCTCACCGCGCGCTCGAGGCGGCGTCCCATGTCCAGGAAGCGCCAACCGTGGCCGCGCGACATGCTGTCCATCACGAGGCCCGACAGCGCCGCCAGCAGCGCGACCAGTCGATCCAGCAGCGAAGACAGCGCGCCCGTCGTGTTGACGGAGTCGCGCCAGGACTCGGCCTCCCGCATCTCCTGATCCAGCGACGTGATGACGCGCCACGTGTCGCTCGAGAGGCGATCGCGGATCGCGCGCCCCGTGCGGTGCACGGAGCGCAGCGTGTCGGCCAGCGTGCCCTGCGTGTCGGCGTCGAAGACCAGCGCCGCGACGTCGTCCAGGCGATCGCGCGGCTCACTCTGATCCTGGGCGGGCAGGGGCTGAAGGCGCGCCTGCGCGCGCAGCGCCGCGATGAGCGAGTCGGCGGGCTCGGTGCCGTCGGGCAGACGCGCCACGGCCGTGCGCGCGAGGCGGGCCATGGCGTCGGCGCGCTCGGCGTAGCGACCGAGCCAGTAGAGGTTGTCGGCGACGCGGCTCGGAAGATCGCCGCCGCCGCGCGAGAGCTCGACGCGCGCGCCCGCGGGGCGCAGCAGCGAGAGCGTGCTCACGGGCCCGTCGGACACCACCCATGTGTCCTGGCTGGCGGCGCCGCGCTGGATCGAGATGTCGTGCCGCTGATCGCGCGCGGCGACGACGCCCAGGCCGCCGGGCATCACGCGGTAGGCGCCCGCGTCCGAGGCGTCGGCCACCGAGAAGGTCCGCAGCAGGAGGCGCCGCGGGTGCAGCGCGCCCGCCTCCCACAGCGGCGTCGTCGACAGCGTCGCGCGGCGCTGCGCCACGAACGCCGCGGGGTGGGCTTGCAGCCGCGCGCGCATCGCTTCCCGCGCGGCCGCGTCCAGCTCGTCGCAGAAGATGGGCTCGGTGCGGCCCACCGGGTAGGCCGGCTTGATCACCATGTCGGGCAGGTGCGCCAGCACGTGGGCCAGCACGCGCGGCTCGCCGCACCACCAGGTCTCGACCGCGGGCAGCGCCAGCTCTTCGCCCAGCAGCGCGCGACACACGCCGGGCAGGAACGGCATGAGCGCCGCCGATTGCACGACGCCGCTGCCCAGCGCGTTCGCGATGCCGACGTTTCCGTCACGCACCGCCTGCAAGAGGCCGGGGACGCCCAGCGCCGAATCGGCGCGCAGCTCGAGCGGATCGCAGAAGTCGTCGTTGAGGCGCCGCAGGATCACGTCGACGCGGTGAAGGCCCCCCAGGGTCTTCAGGTAGACGCAGCCGTCGCGCACCGTGAGGTCGGCGCCCTCGACCAGCATGTAGCCGAGATACTGCGCCAAGAACGCCTGCTCGAAGTACGTCGCGTTGTACGGCCCGGGCGACAGCAGCACGACGCGCGGGTTGTCCTGCCCCTGCGGCGCGAGCGCGGCCATCGCGCGGCGCACCTGCTGGAAATAAGGCGCGAGCCGTTCGATGTGACACTCGCGGAACTCGTCGGGCAAGAGGCGCGAGACGATGATGCGGTTCTCGAGCGCGTAGCCCGCACCCGACGGCGCCTGCGTGCGATCGGCCAGCACGCTCCAGCCGGCTCCGTCGCTTTGGCCGCGCACGAGGTCGGCGGCGTAGAGGTGCAGGAAGCGGCCCCCCGGCGGCTTCACGCCGCGACACGGCCGCAGGAAGCCCGGGTGCGCGAGCACCAGCTCGGCCGGAAGCAGGTTCTCCTCGAGCAGCCGCTGCGGCCCGTACAGATCGGCGAGGATCGCGTCGAAGAGCCGCGCCCGCTGGGCCAGCCCCTTCGAGAGCCCCGCGAAGTCCTGGGCGCCGATCACCGTCGGCATGGGCCCGAGGGGCCACGGCCGCTCGAGGCCCCGCGCGTCGCCGTAGACGTTGAAGCTGACGCCGTTGTCGTGAATCAGATGGCGCGCCTGCTCCCAGCGGTGCGCGACCTCGCCGGGGCCCAGCGCGTCGAAGCGCGCCGCGAAGTCGCGCCAGGCGGGGCGGATCTCGCCGCGACCGTCGCTGAGCTCGTCGACCGGCAGCGCGCGCGCGGCGTAGGCGCGCAGCGAATCGGGCGGCACGGCCCCCGAAGGCGCCGGAAGGGGCGCCGCATCAGGATCGGCGGAAGCTCGCAGGGTATTGCCGGGCATCACGGAAAAATGACGGAGACGTCGGCCCGACAGTCGGCGAAGCCGGCAGACCAGACGATAGAGCGGCGCGCGTAACGTCCCCGTTTCCGAGGAGTCTTTCTTGCGTAACGCACGGCTTCGAATGTAGCCGACCCAAGGTGTGAGAAGATAGATTCGTTTCGTGGTTTCCGAGGCAGAGGGATCGCTTCTCTTGAAGGGATACGCCGGCCTCACCGGCGCATTCGACGAGCTCGTCGACGAGCAGGGCAGCCCGCGCGCGTACGCCCGCGTCGCGACCGAGCTGCTCGACGGGCTCACGCCCGAGGCGTTCCAGCGCTGCCAGTCGCTCGCCGAGCTCTCGCTCGTGCAGCAGGGCGTCACGTTCTCGGTGTACTCCGATCAGCGCGGCACCGAGAAGGTCATGCCCATGTGCCTCGTGCCGCGCGTCATGGAGGCGGTCGAGTGGGCGCGCGTCGAGCGCGGCCTCGTGCAGCGGCTCACGGCGCTGGAGATGTTCCTCGACGACGTTTACGGCGACCAGCGCACGATGCGCGAGGGCGTCGTGCCCGGCGAGATGATCGAGAAGGCCAAGAGCTTCGTGCCGCGCCTGCGCGGCATCAAGCCGGCCGGCGGCGTGCGCATCCACATCGCGGGCGTCGATCTCATCCGCGATCCGCAGGGCGTGCTGCGCGTGCTCGAGGACAACCTGCGCACGCCGTCGGGCGTGTCGTACGTGCTCGAGAACCGCCAGGTGACGAAGCGCGTGTTCCAGCACGCCATGGAGGCGGGCTGGGTCAGGCGCGTCGACGATTACCCGTCGCAGCTGGCCGAATCGCTGCGCTCCGTGTCGCCCGAGGGCGTGGATCCCGAGGAGGCGACGGTGGTCGTGCTCACGCCGGGGCCGTTCAACTCGGCGTACTTCGAGCACAGCTTCCTCGCGCGCTCGATGGGCCTCGAGCTCGTCGAGGCGAGCGATCTCGTCGTCGACGGCGACGACGTGTTCGTGCGCACGACGCAGGGGCCGCGCCGCGTGCACGTCATCTACCGCCGCACCGACGACGCCTTCATCGATCCCGAGTTCTTCCGGCCCGACAGCCTCCTCGGCGTCCCCGGCCTCATGCGCGCGTGGGCCAAGGGCCGCGTCGCGCTGGCGAACGCGCCCGGCAACGGCGTCGCCGACGACAAGGCCATCTACCCGTTCGTGCCCGACCTCATCCGCTTCTTCCTGTCCGAAGAGCCCATCCTCGAGCAGGTGCCCACGTACGTGTGCTCGCGCCGCGACGATCGCATGTACGTCGTCGAGAACTTGCACCAGCTCGTCGTGAAGGCCGTCGACGAAGCGGGCGGCTACGGCATGCTCATGGGCCCGCAGTCGACGGCCGCCGAGCGGGAGAAGTTCCGCGAGCTCGTGCTGGCCGAGCCGCGCAAGTACATCGCCCAGCACCGCGTCGAGCTCTCGACGTGCCCGACGTGGGTGCCCGAGCGGCGGCGCCTCGAGCCGCGGCGCGTGGATCTGCGGCCTTTCGTGCTCGCGAGTCGGGCTGTTGGGGCGCCCAGCCGCTGGGTGCTGCCGGGGGGGCTCACGCGCGTCGCCTTGCGCGAGGGCTCGTACGTCGTCAACTCCAGCCAGGGCGGCGGCTCGAAGGACACCTGGGTGCAAGTCATGGGGGCCACGTGATCTCCCGCGTTGCGGATCATTGTTTCTGGGTGGGGCGCTACCTCGACAGGGCCGAGAGCACGGCGCGCCTGCTGCAGGTCACGCGCTCGCTGGCGTTCGACGCCGAGATGCCCACCCACCAGGTGTGGCGGCCCGTCGTCACCGTATCGGGCCAGTTTCCCGACTTCATCGAGCGCTTCGGGGACAAGGCCGCCGGCAACGGCGACGCCGTCCAGCGCTACATGACGTGGGCCAGCGAGAACAGCGTCTCGATCCGCAACTCGATCTGGGGCGCGCGCGAGAGCGCCCGCTCGATCCGCGAGGTGCTGTCGCTCGATATCTGGCAGGCGACGAACGAACTCTATCTCTGGTTCGTCAGCGAGGACGCGCAGCGGACGTTCGCGACGGATCGCGACGAGATCTACCGCCAGATTCGCCGACAGACGCAGCTGTCGCTGGGCCTCGTGCGCAGCACGATGCTGCACGACACGCCGATGGACATCCTGTGGCTCGGCGTCTTGCTCGAGCGCATCGGCCAGACCGCGCGCATCCTGGACATGCACCACTACCTCCTCGACGAGGGCGAGGAGGTGACGCCGCCGGGTGGTCCGTCGACGCCGCGCGAGCCGTCCAAGCATCAGATCGTGCAGACGGCGCTGTGGCTGTCGCTGCTGCGCACGTGCTCGGGCTTCGAGGCGTTCATGCGCGTACACAAGGGGCGCGTCACGGGCACGGACGCCGTCGACTTCTTGCTGTTCGAGGAGCGCTTCCCGCGCTCGCTGCGCTACTGCGTGCGCTCGGCGCTGCAGCTCGTGCGGCGCATCTGGCCCGCCGAGCTTGCGGTCGTGGGCGGCGCGCCGCTCGCGCGGCTCGAGGCGCTCGACAAGTGGCTGGGCGAGCGCAAGGATGACCTCGAGGCGTCGTCGATCCACGGCCTGCTCACCCACGTCGTCGACGAGGTGGCGCTCGTGTGCAACGAGGCGCGCCTCGCGATGTCGGGCACGACAGCTGTTGCGGCGGCGCCCGCCGCCGAACGACCGACGCAGCAGTAGCCCTCGCATACGCGGTGTTCCGCGCATTTAACGCGTGAGAAACCCCATCGAAACAGAAACGGACGCACCATCAGAGGTGATGCTGAACACCGCCTCGAACCGCAACCGTTCGGTCCAGGTGCACGAGCGCGCCGATCGCAGCCTCGACGGCATCTTTCGCTTGATCGAGGCCGCGGGGCAGCCGAAGCCGCTCGCCGAGGTGCTCGGGGCCATGTGCGCCGACGTCTCGATGATCGCCGCCGCCGACGTCGTGAGCGTGTACGTGCGCGACACCGAGGGCGACGGCCAGGTGTTCACGATGCGGGGCAACGTTGGCTTCCCCGCCGACTCCGTGGGCCGCGTCCACCTGCGCCAGGGCGAGGGCATCACCGGTTTCGTCGCCGAGAAGCTCTTGCCCGTGTCGGTGGCCGTCGCCGATCGCGACGAGCACTACAAGTACATCCCCGGCCTCGGCGAGGAGCGCTTCCCCGCGATGCTGGCGGTCCCCGTCGTGCGCGCGGGCGCCGCCGCCGCCGTGCTGGTGCTCCAGCGCGGCCCGGATCGCGAGTTCACGGGCGAAGAGGTCGTGCTCGCAACGGCGCTGGCCGCCGTGATCAGCCACGCGCTCGAACGCGCGGACGAGCGCGAGCGCGCCGCGCGCGAGGCGGGCCGCGCCAGCGTTCGCCTGCCCGGCAAGGCGCTCGGCCCGGGCGC
>DASZUD010000002.1:0-6691 GCA_035548155.1 Polyangia bacterium | reverse complement strand
GCGCCGCGGGCACCGCAGCGCCGCCTGACGCGCCAGCCGAAGGGACGTCCGACGCGCCGGCGGACCGGAGCGACGGCGCGGCTGACGCCGTCGAAGCGGGCGCGCCCGCCGTGCGCTTCGTGGGACGCATCGATCGCACGGACCCGAAGGGCCCGCGCTTCGCGTGGTCCGGCAGCGGCCTCGTCGCCGCGTTCGACGGCACGTCGATCGGCGTGAAGCTCGGCGGCGGCCAGCAGTACACGGTGGTGCTCGACGGCGTCGTGCGACCCAAGCTGGTCCCGACGAGCACGGCGACGACGCCGATCGCGTCGGGCCTGCCGAGCGGCCGCCACGTCGTCGAGATCTACCGTCGCACGGAGGCCGAGTGGGGCGAGTCGCAGTTCCTCGGGCTCGAGCTCGGCGCGGGAACGCTGCTACCTCCGCCGCCTGCGCCTGCGCGGCGCATCGAGGTCATCGGCGACTCGATCTCGACCGGCTTCGGCGACGAGGGCGCCTCTCCCTGTCCGTACACCATCGACACCGAGAACCACTATGTCACGTGGGAATCGGTGGCCGCGCGCGCCGTCGGCGCCGAGCTCGTCACGACGGCGTGGGAAGGCAAAGGTCTCGTGTGCAACGTCGGGGACGGCCCGTGCACGATGCCCTTCCCCACCTACTACGACCGAACCCTCGCGATGCGCGCCGACAGCACCTGGGACTTCACCGCGTGGCAGCCGCACGTCGTCGTGATCAACCTCGGCACGAACGACTTCAGTACGGCCGTCGATCCCACGCCGAAGGAGTTCTCGGACGGCTACGTCGCCTTCCTCCGCCACATCCGAGCCAACTACGAGGACGCGCTGATTCTGCTCACGTGCGGCCCCATGCTCGGCACCAGCGAGCTGAACAAGGTGAAGGACGGCATCTCCACGGCGATCGCGACGCTCGGCGATCCGCGCATCAAGTCCTTCGACCTCGCGATCCAGAGCGGGCCCACCGGGTGCGCGGGCCACCCCAACGTCATGACCCATCAGAAGATGGCCGTCGCGCTCATCGCCGAGCTCCGGAAAGAGCTGGGCTGGTAGGCCCTCACGCCGCGCGGGACGGCGCGAACGGCACGGGCGCCAGGTCGCGCGGCGCGCCGAGGCGAGACATCAGGAACTTGCGGGCGGGCGTCTCGATCTTGAAGAACGAGAGCAACGAGACGGCGACGAGCAGCACCGCGTAGGCGAAGAAGCCGAGGAGCGAGCCGCCCTCGAACGCCAGGAGGTTCGCCAGGGGGGTCTGCAAGATGTAGGCGCCGTAGCTCGCCTCGCCGAGGGGCACGAAGGCCTTCTTCGAGAGCACGCGCTCGAGCCACGATCCGCCGCCCGACATTCCGAAGATCACGACGCAGAACAGCGGCGCCAGCAGCCCGTTGCGCAGGATCGGCTTCGGTATGTGGTCGCTCATGGCGAGCAGCCCGACGATCGACAGCAACGCGGGCACGACGCAACGGCCGGCGCGACGCCGTTGCGCCGCCGAGGCCCCCAGCAGCAGCCGGCCCAGCAGAACGCCCACGAGGAACTCGGGCAGACGCGCCAGCGGGGTCGTCATGCTGCGGAAGTCGTCCGCCACGAGGCCGTGCGAGCGCGCGCTCGTCGCGAGCCAGGGCCGCTCGACGGGAGTCCCGGGCGCCCAGGCCGGCTCACCGGGCGCCGTCGTGTGCTCGGGGCTGACGTGGTCCTTGACCACGTAGGCCGTCGGCACGGCGAGGCCGACCAGCCACATCGCCAGCAGCGCCGGAACGCAGGCGCGCAACGAGAGGCGACCCACCAGCGGCGCGAGCAACGGAAAGACCAGGTAGAAGAAGGCCTCGACCGAGAGCGACCAGGCGGGCGCGTTGCCCCACATGGCCATCCACGGCAGCCACGACTGCTGCATCACGCCGGCGACGCCCAGGCTCCGGCAAAAGTGATAAAGCGCGGTCCCGACCGGCTCCGCGCGCAGGAGCTCGCGCAGCGCGAACGGCATGCAGATCAGGAACGACAGCGCGTACGCCGGATAGATCCGCGCGAACCGCGCCAGCCAGAACTGGCGCTTCGTACCCTTGAGGACGCCGTCGGGCTTCAAATAGTTGTAGGCGAGGATGAAGCCCGAGAGGATGAAGAAGAAGTCGACGGCCACGTACCCGCTGAGCGCGATGTTGAGCACGGCGCGCGGGGCGCCGACCAGCGCGGGCGTCGCGTAGTGGAACGCGACGACATAAATCGCCGCGAAGAACCTGAGGCCCGTCAGGCCATCGAGGCGCGCGACGGCGCGCGACGGCGGCAGGATCGTTGGCGACATGTGTCACGGCTGACATCGTCGGCCCCCTGACCCAGCTTGAGCCCGGGTGAGGATTTCCTCCCCGCATAGCCGCCGAGGTAGGGAGGTTCGCGACGCGCGCCCCTGACCGGCGCCCGCGGAGGCACCATGATCGCCGGGGAGGACGAGGATGATGCTTCGCAATCCGGATCACGTGACCTTCGCGGTGGCGGACGCCGCGCGGGCAATCGAGTTCTTCGCGTTGCTCGGCTTCCGTCAGGAACGTGTCGCGACGATCGACGACGGCCCCGTCGCGCACTACATGGGCATGCCCGGGATGAAGGCGCAGCACATCACGCTCGCCCTCGAGGGCTGCACGCCGCGCTTCGAGATCCAGCTGCTCGAGTTCGCTCCGAGGCCGCCGGCCGATCCGGGCGAGCACCCCACGAACCTGCGGCGACGCGGGTACAACCACCTCGCCTTCCGCGTCGACGACCTCAGGGCGGCCAGCGCGCACCTGATCGCCCACGGCGTGACCATGCTCGGCGACGAGATGGACTACCTCGGCCGGCGCCTGCGGCTGTTCGAAGGCCCCGAGGGGATCACCCTCGAGCTCGTGCAGTGGGCATGAGCTACGCGTACCGGAACGGGTGCTCCGGTGAGGGGCGCGACCGATGGCGAGCCGGTCCCCCCGACCCATGGTTTCGCGGATGGAGCACAAAGAGGCGAGCTACATGAGTGCCGCGCTCGGGATCTGGGAATTGATCTCGACCTTCATCTGGCACCACAACCGGCCGCACTTCGTCGTCTCGTTGATCACGGGCATCGTCATCGCGATCGTCGCGCTGGCCTCGCTCGGCACGCCGCGAGCGCGGGTCGTCAACGTCTTCCTCGGCCTTTGGCTGATCGTGTCGGGGTTCGCGTTTCCGCACGCGACGATGGGGACCGTTTGGAACAACATCTTCGTCGGCGTCGTCGTCTGCTTCCTCGCGATCCTGGGCCCCGGATCGGTTTCGGGGCGTCCGCCCGCGAGCGCGGCGCGCTGAACGGGCCGCCGTCAGCCCGCGAACCGCGCGGCGTCCGCGCGCTTGAGCGCGAGGCCCAGCCCCGGCCTCGTCAGGTCGGCGTGCAGCTCGCCCGCGACGGGGCGGCACGCGCCGTCGAAGAGCATCTGCTCGATGCGCACGTGGTCGTGGAAGTACTCGAGGTTGAGGAAGCGCGGCGCCGCGAGGGCGAGGTGCAGGTGCAGCGACGGAGCACAGTGCGCCGACAGCGGGATCTGCCAGGCGTCGCAGAGCGCCGCCACCCGCAGGAAACCCGTGGGGCCGCCGCAGCGGGACGCGTCCGCCTGCAACACGTCGACGGCCCCCGCGGCGAGCATCCGTAAGAAGTACTGGTTGCGATAGCCGTACTCGCCCGCCGCGATCCGGATGGGCGCCGGCGCGTGATCGCGCGCCAGCCGGAGGCCCATGAGATCGTCCGAGCTGACCGGCTCTTCCAGCCAGGTGACACCGAAGTCGGCGAAGCGCCGCGCCAGCTCGACGGCCTGCTTTCGCTCGTACGCGCCGTTCGCGTCGACGAAGAGCTCGGGCTCGGGGCCTATGGCGCTCCGCACGGCCCGCACGCGCTCGACGTCCGCGCCGGGATCGCGCCCGATCTTCATCTTCACGCTGGGGATCCCCTCTGCCACCCACCCGGCGAGCTGCCCGCACAAACGCTCGATCGAATAGGACGTGAACCCGCCGCTGCCGTAGATCGGCGCGGCGGCGCGCTCGGCCCCGAGGAGCTTCGCGAGCGGCAGCCCCAGGAGCCGCGCCTTCGCGTCCCACAGCGCGGCGTCGACGGCGGAGATCGCCATCGCCGACACGCCAGGGAAGCCGTGGTTGCGGACGGACCGCGCCATCGCGGCCACCACGGCGGGCGCCTCGAAGACGTCGGCGCCGACGACGATCGGGCGGAGGACCTCGTGCACCAGGACCGCCGTGGCGCGATCGGCGTACGTGTAGCCGAGGCCCACGCAGCCGCCCGCGTCGAGCTCGACGACCACCAGCGTCGTCGCGTCCCACTCGAGCGTCCCGTCGGACTCCGGTGCGTCCGTCGGGATGACGAAGGTCGAAACGCGGAGATCCGTCACGGGCGCGATCCCTGGGCTCTTCGAGAGCTGTCCGCCGATGGACGCCATTGTCTCAACATGGGCCTCGTTGCCCCCGACGACAATGACGGTCCGGGCGCGGATGAAGCGGCCTCTGCTGAGTTACCATGGCCGCGTGCTGCGCTATGGGGACCGGGGCCTCTCTCTCATTTTCGGTGTGTTCATGGGCGCGGCCGCGCTGGGGTGCGGCGGCGGCGCGGCGCTGGCCCCCGTGGACTCGGGCGCGGCCGATGCCCCTCGGCCTGACGGCGCTGCAGGTGACGGCGCGGTGAACGAAGGCCACCTCGCTGGCGCCACAGGCCTCCTGGCGGCCAACGGCGTAGCGATTCCCGATCCTCCCCTGAAGGATCCGTGCACCGCGCTGGGCGTCGCGACCAAGAGCTGCGGCTTCTACGACGCGTGTCCGGACTTGACCTGCGATTGCGGCGGCGTTCAGCAAACGATCGGCGCCGCTGCAAGCTGCGCGATCGCCGGAGCTTGCCTCACGGGCGTCTCGTGCCCCGACGTCTGCGCGGCGCCGTACTTCGCGAGCGATGCTCTCTTCTCCTGCGTGCTGTCCGGCACCTGTCACACCGACGCGGATTGCCCGATGCCCGGCGCCTCGCGCTGCCTGCGCTCGCTCGACGGGCTGGGCGGCCACTGCGTGTCCGAGCAGAAAGGGTCCGACTGCTACCGCGACGGCGACTGCGCGTCCTCGGTGTGCGTCGCGATGTTGGGCGGCCAGCGCCAGTGCGAAGACAAGCAGGTCGGCTCCAGCTGCAATCGCAACGACCAGTGCGACGCGCCGGCGAGCGGCATCGGCAAGAGCGCCTGCGTCCTGCGGCCCGGCGAATTCCAAGGCGTGTGCACGGACGCTTCCCAGAGCGCGCCCTGCCTCGCGAGCGCCGACTGCCTCCCCGGGTATGGGTGCGCGACGTTCGACCCGAAAGAATTCGGCCAGTGCACGTCGGGCGGCAAAGGGGCGCCTTGCGCGGCGGACGCCGACTGCGGCAAGGGTCTGTGCGTCACCCAGTCGAGGCCCTGGGGAAGGTGCGACACGGGCGAGTTGGGCGCGACGTGCGTGGACGGAACCGACTGCCAATCCGGCTATTGCTTCGCGTCCAAGTGCTCGGCCGCCACCACCGGAGCGCCCTGCGTCCTGGACACCGAGTGCGCGTCGCACCTGTGCGCGAGCGCCGGCCCTGGCGCCCTCATGCCGGGGCAGTGCACCGACGGCAAGCCGGGCAGTCCCTGCTACGGCGTGTTCAGCACGCAATGCGATCCCGGCCTGCAGTGCTCGGGCGCCCCCGGCACGTGCGGCCCGCCGGGCACGCCGTGACGCCGCGGGTGGTGCGCGATCTCGCGATTTGAGGTAGGAATTTCGGAGCGGCACATGCGCCTCGCGCCGGGCACCATCCTTCGGGGCAAGTATCAGATCGTCGGAAAGCTCGACGAGAGCAGCGACGGGGAAGTGTACGAGGCGCGGGAGATGGCCAGCGGGGCGGGCCGGGCCGTCAAGCTGCTGAGCGGCGGAACGCCTCCGAGCGCGGCGCAGCTCGACGAGCTTCGGCGCGACGCCATGGCGGCTTCGACGGGCGAGCCGGTGCATCCGGGGATCATCCGCGTCTTCGATCTCGACGCGACGCCGGACGGCTCGCTTTACTTGGTCACGGAGCTGCTCCGCGGACAGACCCTGGCGCGCCTCATCGCGGGCGGGCCGATCGCGCTCACGGACGTGGCGATCCTCGTCGAGGCGATCGCGTTGGCGCTCGACGACGCGCACCGGCGTGGGCTCTTTCACGGCGAGCTGACGCCCGAGACCGTGTTCGTGCTGGACGCGGGCGCCGACTCGCACGCGCTCGCGAAGGTGCTCGACTTCGGCGTCGGCGGCATTCGGGCCAAGTTGGGCGGCGGCGAGGCGCGCGCGACGCCGTTCCTCGCGCCCGAGCGGCGGCCGGGCCGGCAAGGACCGATCGATGCGCGCGGCGACGTGTACGCGCTGGGCGCGATCGCGCACGCGATGATCACCGTGGCGCCGCCCGCGGTCGCGGCGGCGGTGACGCGCGCCATGAGCCGCGAGCGGGAGGCGCGGTTCGGCTCGGTCATGGAGCTGGCCGGCGCGCTGCGGACGGCCGTTTCGCCGGCGCGCGTATCGGGCGTCACGCCCGCGCCGGTGGTCGTGCCCGCGGCCCCGCGCCGCGTGACGTCTCGGTCCGAGGCCGTGCCCGCGCCGCTCCCGCACGCGCCGACCGACCGAGTGGTCGCGCCCTCGAGCGCCCGCAAGCTCGTGGCGGC
>DASZUD010000001.1:0-4923 GCA_035548155.1 Polyangia bacterium | reverse complement strand
ACTCGCAGTGGTAGCACGCGTGCGTCGCGCACGCGCCGCAGCTCTCCTCGACGCGGCGACGCAGCGCCTGCCGCGCACGGTGCAAGCGCACGGCGGCGTTGCCTGGCGTGATGCCTTCTTCGGTCGCGTAGTCGCGCACGGAGGAGCCCCCGAGATCGACGCGGCGAAGCGCGCGCTGATGTGGCTCCGCCAGCGTCTCGACCAAGCTGCTCACGCAGACGCAGACCACCTCCTCGAGCTCGCGATCGGAGGTTTCGGCGCCCGCCTCTTCGGCGGCCACGGCGGCGCGCGTCCTCGCTTCGGTCGAGGCCTGGCGCGCCCGATCGACGATCGCGTTGCGCAGCAAGCGATAGAACCACGCGAGCGCCGACTCGTCGGCGCGCAAGCGAGCGCCGGCGCCGCGCGAGAGGCCGCGCACGAACGCGTCCTGCAGGATGTCCTCGGCGGCGGCGCGGCTGCCGACGCGCCGCTCGAGGAACGCGAGGAAGCGAGCGTGGTTCGCGACCAGCACGTCGACGGCGGCCGGGGACAGCCCGGGGGGCTCGTTCGTGATGGTAGACATCGTGGTTTTTCTAGAATGACACCCCGCCGGCGCGAATCGCCCGCGCCGGCGGGGTCGGGGTCACTTGCCGCAGGGGCATCCCGGGCAATCGCAGGGCTCGCACGGGCAGTTCGTCTCGTCGATCTTCGTCATGGCTCGTCTCCTTTCGGAACGATTCGCGTTCCTTCAGTGAAGACGGGCCACGGCCGCGGGCATTACACCGGGCCGCTCACTTTTTTTCGAGCGCCTCGCGCCGCCGCGTCGCCCGGCCCGCCCGCGCCGCCGCCTCGTCGGCCTCGCGCTGCGCGCCGCGCTGCGCGGTCTCGGCCTCGCGCAGCGCGAGCGAGGCCTCTCGGACGGTGCGCTCGGCCTCCTCGACGCGTCGCCGCGCTTCGTCGAGGCGCTCGCGCGCGCGCTTCGCCGCGGTCTCCGCCGTCGCCGCCGCAGCGCGCGCCTCCGCCTCGTCGCGCGTCGCCTCGTCGAGCTCGCGGCGGCGCGCCTCTTCGCGGCGCTGCGCCTCTTGCTCGCGCTCGCGCGCCGTCGGTCCCGCGGGCGGCGCGGGCTTGGGCGCCTGCGCTCGGACAGGAGGACCCGCGTGGGCCGCCGCTCCGGCGGCGAGCAGCCCCCCGAACGCGTCAGCGCCGCCGTCGAGGTCGGCCTCGAGCTCGCCCCCGAGGAGCTGCGCGCGTGCGCCCTCGGTCAGCGCGGCCGTTCGCGCGTTCGCGACGATGCGATCGACGAGCGCGCGATCGTCGCCGCGGCCCGTCTCTTCGAGGACGCGGCGCGCGGCATCGGCCAGCGCGGCGGTCGCGCCGCGCAGCTCCTCGAGGTCGGCCTGATACACGCCGCGGTCGCCGCGGCCCGCAACGAGCGCGCCCTGGCTCTCGCGCACGTGCTCGCTCGCGGCCAGGAAGGCGTCCAGCTGGGCGCGCGCGCGCCGCACGACCTGGTTCGTCGCCCACGCCGACGGCGAAGGCTTGCGAAGCTTCTTGAGCGCCTGACCTTCGGCGCGGTGGCCCGCCGCGATCAGCGCCGCCGCGAGCCGCGCGCGCGTCTCGACGAACGCGTCGAGCGGCGCCGAGAAGAGCTCACCGGTGGCCTGCCGCGGATCCATGCCCCCCGAGCATACCCGGGATGCGGGCCCGCTCCGTCGCCTGTCGGCGCCGCCCATCGGGGCGGCACGTGCCGTGCCCTCAACGCCGCATCGCCCACAACATCGCCGGGATAACGTGATCCTCGACGAGGCGCGAGTTCGTCGCCTTCGCGTCCATGGGCGCCGTCCAGCGCGCGTCGTCGTGCCCCAGCGCCGTGAAGAACACGCGCCCGGCGCCCTCCTCGCGCACGTACGACACCGGCCGCGTCTTCGTGTCGCCGCTGGACTGGCACGTCAGCACGGTCTGGTTGTCCACGCGGAACATCGTCGTGGCGTAGATCTCGTCCGTGGTGCCGAACGTCGCCGGCAGCTGCGCGACGGCCGGGTTCGTGCCCGTCTTGACGCACGTGGCGGGCGCGACGCCGCCGGGGTGGCCCGCGAAGTCGTTGCCGATGAGGTTCACGTACGGCAGCGAGGCCGGGTGGCCGTTGAAGCCGCCGTCGTAGCAGTGATCGGCGTCTTCGATCGCCACGAGCGCGCCGCCGTGCTGGACGTAATCGATGAGGTTCTGGATCTCGGCGGTGGCCGGGTACCCGAACGGCTCGCCAGAGTTCGCGAGGAGGATCACGGCGCCGTACTGCGCGAGCGCCGGCGCCGTGAGCTTCGTCGCGTCGGCCTTGTTCGTCGCGTCGGTGCAGCCGACGAGATCGGACGTGAGGCCGAACGTCCCCGCGGCCTTCGCGATCGCGTTGGCCGCCGCCGTGATCGAGCCGTGCCGAAAACCTGTCGTGACGCCGTAGATCAGGATCTTGTTGCTGCGAGCGGCGTCGGTGGCCGAGCCCGCGTCGGTGGGCACGCCCGTGCCGGCCGCTCCCGTCGATCCGACGCTGCCCGCGCCACCGTCGGCGACACCGCCCGTACCGGCCGCTCCCGTCGATCCGACGCTGCCGGCGCTGCCGACGCTGCCGGCGCTGCCGGCGCCGCCCGTGCTCGCGGTGCCCGTCACCCCGGCCTCACCAGCCAAGCCGCCGGTGCCCGCGCCGCCCGTCGTTCCCGCGCCGCCCGCCGTGCCGGCGGCGCCGGTCGTGCCCGAGGCGCCGCTGGTTCCCGCGGCACCGCTCGTCGTGCCGCCCGCGCCCGCCGCGCCGGAAGACGCCGCGCCGCCGCCGCAACCGGCGAGGCCCACGAGCAGCGCCGCGAAGATCGCGGCACCGCGCTCGGCCGTTCGGGATGCGCTCACGTGTCCACTGCGTCGCTGCATGGGCTCCTCGCGAGTAAGGGCGCGAGTATAGGCCGAGACAGCGGCGCCGCGGTGCAGCCCGGAGGCGGCTTTCGCCACAGCGCTGCCCCAATGTGCCGCTCAGCCGGCGCGCGGGCCGGCAGGACCCAACGTGCGCCTCCGGTGGGCTTCCAAGCGAAGCCACACGAGGTAGGCGACGATCGCGACGTTGATCGTCAGGGCCGCGACCTTCGCCGCGCTGGGCCGGTGCACGAGCTCGTACGCCTCGACGGGAATGAACGATCCGGTCGCGCCGATCGTGAGCCACTCCGCCCAGGGTCTTCGAAGCACGAGGCCCGTGCCCTCCGTCGCGAAGACCGCCGCGTACGCGAGCGACGCGATCGCGAAGCGGTGCAGCGTGTGCTCGGGCAGCGAGAACAGCCGGGAGAGCGCGCGCTGGACAGCGTGGTGCCCCGAGAACGCGCCCAGCCAGTGCGCGACGTCCCTGATGAGGTGCTCGTAGGCCTGACCTCCTCCGACCAGGCCGAGCACCCCCAGCGTGACGAGCAACGCGACCTTGACCAGCTTGAAGACGCCGATCGCCACGAGCATCGGCGAGCCCCCATTCATGGCCCGACGCGCGAGCCGAGGCGAGGGTCCTCGTCGATGCGCGCGAGGATCGCCTCGAGCCGCGCCAGCCGCGCGCCGAGGATCGCGCGGTATTCGCGCGTATCCGTGCCCCCGAGCTCGATCCCCAGAGCTTGCACGCGGACCTCGAGCGCCAGCTTCAGGTCGCGCGCTTCATCCGGTGTGAGCTGCAGGAGGAGCATCGGCGCCAATGTAGGCTCTTCGCCGCGCGAGGGAAGGGGGCCGGCGTCATCCGCGCCGCGAGCGCGTCGGCGCGCGCATCAGAAGTTCGGGTTCGCGTTCTCGGGCAGCACGCCGAACGCGATGTTGATCGCGTCGATCGGGAACCCGTTCGGGAAGCCCGAGTGGCCGGCCTTCAGCGAGTAGAAGCGGTGCGAGCCACCATAGGGCGCCGTCGCCGTGTCGAGGTTCACGAAGTCGCCGACGAAGTGCATGTACTGCATCGTGAACATGATGTCGCCGAACTGGCCGTCGTTGCCGCCCGTGAACCCGTAGATGCGATCGATCGGCGTCACGAACGGCTTGTCGAGCCACGAGGCGATGTGCGCGACGGGGCAGTTCGGATCGTACGGCAGGTGCGCCGGATCGAACGGTCCCTTCGCCGGGCCGAGGCCGCACGTGTTGTCGCGCGGGCCCGACTGCGGGACGGCGCGGTAGAGGCGCAGCTCGGTGGCGAAGCAGACGGCGCTCTGCGCGCCGTGCGAGAAGCCGGTGAACGCAACGTCCGACCAGCGCACGCCCTTGAGGTCCTTGGTGAGGAAGTAGCCCCAGCCCTCGCCCGGGTAGCTCTTCTCGAACGTCGTGAGGGCGTTGAACACCTGGGTCATGATGCTCTTGTCCGGCGTCACCTTGTTCTGGTTGCCGTGAGGCATGCCGTCGAGCGTGTTGAGGCGGCAGTCACCGTCGAAGTCGCGCCCCAGTGACCAGTCGTCGATGCCGTCGCACGAGTTGACCGAGGTGATGCCAATCACGTGGAAGCCGCGCTTGCCGAGGTACGACTGATAGCCGCCGCCGTTGACGCCCATGTCGACGACCAGCTTGCCCGCCATCTTCGCGGCGCGGTTGTCCATTCCGGAGCTCTGGTTGGTGCCCGGGGTCGTGTGCATGTGCAGCCCTGGCGTCACCGTGATCATGAGCTCGCGCCAGGGCGGGATGTCCTCGCCGATGCCACTCGTGCCCGCGGTGCCCGTCGTGCCGGCGGCGCCGGTCGTCCCGCCGCTGCCGGCGGCGCCCGTCGATCCGCCGCTGCCCGCGGCGCCGGTCGTGCCGGCGGTTCCGCTCGTGCCTGCCGTGCCGGTGCCGGCGGCGCCCGTCGATCCGACGCTGCCCGCGGCGCTGCCCGCCGCGCCCGTGGTGCCGGCCGTTCCCGGTCCCCCCGTTCCCGCGTCGCCCGAGGTGCAGGCCGTCCCGGGGCCGCCCGTG